>JBCCIF010000202.1:0-1560 GCA_039028335.1 Bacteroidota bacterium | reverse complement strand
TCGATCAACACGATGCTGGCATCGGTTGCGTCCCGCACGCACGAGATTGGCGTCCTGCGGGCAATTGGCTACGGTCCCGTCTCGGTGTTCTTCGCGTTCGTCCTGGAATCAGCGGCGATTGGCGTCCTTGGAGGCATCATCAAACAAGCAAGGGGCATTTATTATCAAGAGCGTTTACCTGGAAAAAATATGGGTATGTTGATGGCAGGGTTTCGTGCAGGAACATATATTCCTTACCTTGGAATCCTTGCTATTCCTGTCTTTATTATTTTCTGGTTCATCTATTGGTCCGAGATCAATAAAATCAAGAAAATTCTCGATCATGGACAAACCGATAGGAATTTACTAGACACTCCTATTCGATATATAGAGGATTGAAAATTTTTGAAAAAATAAAAGTCATTGAATTGGCCAGTGTTTTAGCCGGACCTGCTGTTGGAATGTTTTTCGCAGAACTCGGAGCGCAGGTTGTTAAAGTCGAGAATAAAAAAACTGGAGGTGATGTTACTCGCTCCTGGAAACTGCCTAGTGAACATAAGGACAGCACAACATCGGCTTATTTTCATTCTGTTAATTTCGGAAAAACACATCTATTCAAAGACTTAAGCGATAAGAAAGAAAAAGATCAAGTCTATGAACTCATTAGTAACGCTGATATTCTGATCAGCAATTTCAAAAAAGGCAGCGCGGAAAAATTGGGCTTTGATTTCAGGACAATCCGAAATCTGAATGAACAAATTGTTCATTGTAATTTGGTAGGATTCGAAGAGCAAAATAAAACTGCATATGACGTTGTTTTACAGGCCGAAACTTCATGGCTGAATATGACAGGCAATGAAGAACAAAGATCGAAAATCCCTGTGGCAATGATAGATCTCATGGCCGCTCATCAAATGAAAGAAGCTATTTTAATTGGCCTTCTGGAAAGAAAAGTCTCTGGCAAGGGTAAGAGTTTCGAAGTTTCTTTAGAAAAGTCTAGTCTAAGTAGTTTGGCAAATTTGGCCAGTAATTACTTAAATACAAACTCACTGCCCAAGCGACTTGGCACGCTTCATCCTAATATAGCACCATATGGGGAAATCTTCACAACCAAAGATGGTGTTGATTTTGTTTTCGCCATTGGATCTGATATTCAATTTCAGTGTCTTTGTGAAGAATTTGATGACGATAATCTTATAAATAAGGATCGATTTAACTCTAATCAAAAACGATTAAAGAACCGTAAAGAATTGGGTAGCATTCTTTCCATTTTGGTGGCCTCAATTCACAGTGCGGATTTGGAATCTACTTGTTTAAAAAGAAAAATACCAATTGGAAGGCTGAAGGAATTAAATGAAGTTTTAGCTAGTCCTGCAGCTAAGAAAATGATCTTAAAAGATGCCCAAGAGAGCATGAGATTAAGTTCAATTGCCTTTCAAGAAATTCAATATTGACCCTGCTTTGAACTTAATTTTTTTGTGTTTTAGAAGGACTGCATTATATTGTAGAATCAAAATAATGCGAAAAACATTATCTTTAGATTTTTTGTAATTTATATTACTGATTGTCAAACAGAAAGCT
>JBCCIF010000201.1:0-1663 GCA_039028335.1 Bacteroidota bacterium | reverse complement strand
GGAGGAGGCCATTGAACTGTAGGGGAAGGAAAGTAGTTATTTGTGAAATGATTTCTTATTTTTTTACTAAGAGTTGGATGAAGGAAATAATTTATTGTTGAAGTAAATTAAGTATTGTTATATGTTTAGTTTGGATGTGCAGAATGGAAGAAGTAACAGAAGAATATATGGAGCGGGTTCAAAGTCTTTACCAGAATAAGTGCAATCCTGTAGAAATTCTTGCACAAATCCAAGAAGACACAAGTGCTCAGGATGTCGATTCTGCTATTAAGGTTTTGAGCACCATTTTCCAATTTGACTTTGAAGCTTTTTGTACTGTTTTTCCCAATTATATGACCGCCGAAAATGATGAGTTAGACATTGAATTGATCAAAGAAATTGAATTTAATAGGTTTTTCTGGCGGAAAGAAGGAAAGAGTGAAATGCTACGCAACCCGGATCGGGAGAATATACTTGAACTGAGAGATATGTACCGAAAAGGAATTCGTCCGGTTGAGATGATTCGCCATATAGTGCTTAACCGCAGGATTTGGCCTCCTCTCCGAAACCGGAATCACTGTGGATTGGTTGAGTTATTTCGGCGTGCCTTTTCCCTTGGACTTGGTGGGGTATCCAATTTGCCTGAAAAGTATATGGAGAGAGAAAGTGAAATTCGAACTGTCAATGAACTGCTTGAAATGGAGATTTATTCTCTCCGGGCTGATTGGGATCATGATTTTGCCTGTGTCGAGCTAGTTAAAAATAGTGCCAGCGAGGCCGAAATCCGTGATATTCGTGAAGACTTTCTTGCTGGTCGGGACGTAACTAAGATAATGGATGAATTTTCACGCAAACGTTGGGGGCTTGCACCTGTGAATCCTTTGGTGGAAGATGCATTTCTGATCGCTTTCCAATTGCACCCGGAGGAGGCCGCTTATTGTGATGCGGTGGACATTGGAAACGAGCATAAGATAGAGGAACGACGTGAGATGCATGAATTTGCCTCGGATGGATATGGCAAGAGACTCTATTCTAAAACCTCACAAACGATTCTAACTGAGTATATCGAAGCCCGCCGGACCGAATGGCAAGATGCTGTCGTTTCGATTGTCAAGAAAGAAATCACTGACAAAGAGGTAGCTGTGTTACGAAGCATGTACAAACAGGGTGCTTCTCGCCTGGAAATCGTTGGAGCTATTATAGATGATAAAATGATCGAACCGCCTTTGCTTCCCTTTTGTGCCTATGCATTGGTCAAAGCCTTTTATATTTCTCGTAGTGTAGCTCTAGCCATTATTGCTTCTGTTACTCTGAAATCTGAACGATTAATGGATGTTACCTTCACCGATGCCATAGAAGAGACGCTCTGGGAATGGGACTTTGGTACGAATACATAACACTGGCATGTATTGTTCTAATTTTGTATTTGCAAAGCAGGAGAATATTTTGAGTCTTTGCTTGATTTTGCTAAGACACAATTAGTCACTATGATAAAAAGAAAGTGACTTATGAAAAAAGTAAAATTAGTTCTAACATTTCTATTCGCTGCATTTATCATATACGGTGGAATCAATCATTTCTTAAACCCAGCGATGTATCTTCCCTTTATCCCCGACTTTCTGCCAAAAGCCTTTGTCAATTATGCTTCTGGTATTGTTGAAATTATCATTGGCATCGGCTTATT
>JBCCIF010000200.1:0-1716 GCA_039028335.1 Bacteroidota bacterium | reverse complement strand
GTTTATTTCAATAGGTGTGGAGTTGCTTAAAAAACATAATTTGTATGGGCGAGGTCTGATAGAAATTCGGACCAAGACACTCATAAAAAGATACAACGCTGCTTTAGAGATGCTTGGTATTGAACCCACAGGTCTCAAAAAATTTTCTATTGACGGTTGGGGGTGGTCACCCGAAATTGCCATTGAAAAAGAAAACGATTTTTATTTGTCCCATGGATTAGCAAATCCCTATTCCATTCTGCTTAGTCCTGAACAGGCCAATGTTTCTGTCTATCTACCTTATCATTCTTTTGACAAATACATCGTAAGGCACATATTCGAATCGATGGATGATCAGATTCATGAATTGACCATGCGAACAGCCGTCATTGTCGAATGCGATCAAGAGATTTCATCATACCGCTCTCCGGAGGATCTCTTGGGAATTGAATTTTTCACGCTCAAATTCACAAGCGTAGATAAATTATCCGAAGCAAAAGAGTTTCAAATGGCCCTTGAACGCAAGTTTTATGATCAGGAATTCTCTTGGGCCGATAAAGAACTTAGAGATCAGTTAAGAAGAAGTTATCGAACGCATGGAGTACTAGCAAATAAGAAATTTCTAATGCCTCCACTCTCCTATAAAGAAATCGATAACTTCTATACGCGCGCATTCGGAGGTGTATTCCTGCTTCGAAAAATTGCCGGACTCAAAAAGAGTCTTCTAATCTATAATGAAGACAGCGAAAAAGGATCTGAAGTAAGTGGTCAAACGGCAACCAAGCATATGGAATATAATTTAAGCGACCCAAAGTTGCTTGAATATCTGTTGGACAAGAATGTAGTAGGTGTATATGGTGATGTTATCTTTCAACAAGTTGAAGATATTGAGCGTATTATGTTTTTGGAATTGGCCGAACTGATCTTTAGAGATGAACCTGACAGAGACTTGAGTTCGCTTACTAAGCCGCAAATAAGACAAAGGGTTAACAAGTATGCCCAAAGCGGGGAGTTAAGCAGTATCTATTTTGATTTAGAAGGTATCGTCAATAGTTTGAAAAGGGGACAGATCATTAAATTAGGAAAACTACCTCGATCTACCTTCAGAAAATTGATTCGCCCAAACCCAGAGCTATCCGAAACCGATTCTCGATTGATTTGGCGAATTCTTCTCAAGATAGACCCAAGCGACTTCTATAGATTATATGTATATGACAAGGAAGAGTTTTTTCAGCTTTATCCTAAATGGAGCAAAGCCAAAAAAGAATGGACGGTCAATTATATATACCCCAGATACAAATCATCTACTGAAAAAAATAAAAATTCTTCATCATGAATGCACTTTTTGAATTTTTAATCTTGGCTGGAGGCTCTTTTTTTATTGCCATGTTCTTGAGCTATAAAGACGGCATGCGAAATTCTGCTCCTAAAGGTCCCTTAGCTTCATTATTGAATAATCTAAATGGCTGGAAATACGAAGATCAACATGGTTTTCGCGGAATATTGTTTCGACAACCCTTATGGATAAAGATGCTTGTTGCTCTCCTATTTGCTTTAGTCATCCGATTCGGTTTTGATCTGTTCTTTGATTTTAAAAGTGCAAGTGGTAAATGGCAAATCTTCACGGGATATACGGGATGGCTCCTGATGGCGGTCGTTATATTTTGGGGGGTGATTATTTCCAACATATGGCCAAATGTGAAAAATAAAATTTTTGACAAAAAAGAGGAAACACAT
>JBCCIF010000199.1:0-1716 GCA_039028335.1 Bacteroidota bacterium | reverse complement strand
TCTTTTCATATTTACATTAACTGGTATTCTGGTAATGACATCAATTGAATTACCTCTTCCTTAATCGAATTATATTTCCTGCTTTTTAGAAATGAAGCCGCCTGTTCCGAAAGGTGATTATTGAAATACAAAGCTTTAAAATCGGCCCCTTCA
This sequence comes from Bacteroidota bacterium, assembly GCA_039028335.1. Classification (GTDB taxonomy): domain Bacteria; phylum Bacteroidota; class Bacteroidia; order Flavobacteriales_D; family JABDKJ01; genus JABDKJ01. The sequence goes on along the minus strand of JBCCIF010000199.1, from coordinate 1,563 downwards.
TTTTTGGCTTCGAAAATCTCCCATTTATAATTAAGACCCAATTTATGAATGGCATTGCGTTTTGCAATGAAATTTGGATTGCTGTCATAATCGTGCTTTGGATTGAACTCAATCATGCCATCATTTAATAACCAAGATGCCAACCGCATGCGCAAAGGCAAGCTATTGGAATCAATCCACTCTTGATTTACTTTCCAGCCTTCTACATTTCGAGGCTTGTACAATACTTGATCGAATATTCGTTGAATCTTCATCCAAGCCTTATCATCTGTACTCCTTAAATCTATTTGACGCCCTATTCCCACCAGAAGTTCAACGGGACTTTTAATTCGGCACATGACATTTTCATTGTGATAAAACCACTCTGAATTTACAATGTACCTCAACAGGCTTTCGATATTATAGTCGTGCCGATAAAAATAATCGCCCAATTCTTTCACACGCTCTTTATCAACAACAGGATGAACGAAAAAAGTATATAAATTCTCACAAATAAAATACGCACATTCTTTTCTCTCCAGAATAATTCGCAATACCTCATCTCCATCAAATTCACCACTTAAACCAAAAATCTTTTTCCTGCCATTGTCATGATGTTTTTGATTTACAAAAAAGGTCCCGTCAAAACGCGTTCTCCAACCTGTAAAAGCGCGTGCAATTTCTTTAATATCGTTTTCATCATAGAGCACATCTCTGCCTAAAGTAAACAGTTCGCATAGCTCACGAGCAAAGTTTTCATTTGGTGAAGCCTTTTTATTCTGGCGATTGTTCAAGTATGCGATCATTGCCGCAGATCGCGCAATTCCCTTGAGCAATTCCTTAAAGTCGCCCATTGCGTTTTTACGAATATGATTTGAAAATTGAACAGCATATAATGGGTTCTTGATTTCGCAGGCAAAATGATGATGCCAAAAAAGAACCATCTTTTCGTGAATAAAATTATGCCCATACATCATTGCATTCATCCATTCTCTGCGAATAGTATTCATCTTTTTACCGGCAAGTTTTCGTAATTCTTTGCGATCTGATTCTCCTTTATTTCTAAACTCATTCAAGTCAGTCTCGCTCAAAACAATGCGCTTTCTTTTTAGTATTCGATCGAAAGATAATTGTGTCTGATCATCCAGTTCCTTTTGATAAAGACCAAATCCAAATCGATTGTATCTATGAATTAATCTGTCCATGCATTCACTCCTTCAAGTATTAGACCAATTTAGCGGGATAGGTTTAATGCACTTAGATTACTACTAGATTTTTACACTGTAGCTTTTAACATTTTTTGGCATAGTATCTGTTTCATTTCCATCAAATCAGATCATGAAAAAATTCCAACCATTTACACTCTTGCTAATTTTCTCCATGTGTTCGTGTACCACCGTGATGGACATCATTGAAATCTTAGCCTATGAAGAACCGCAGTGCATTGCCTATAGATTTGATGGATGTCAAATTGGAGAAGCCAATTGTTATGAAGAATGCGAGGCATTGCTCAGTTATGACCGAGTTACGAGGCCGCCCTCGACGGCCACGGCAGCCAGCTCGACGTCCACGCCCACCTCTTCC
>JBCCIF010000198.1:0-1729 GCA_039028335.1 Bacteroidota bacterium | reverse complement strand
TGGGTTTTTGGATCTTCTTTCCATATCATTTGTGTCCAAATACCGCCGCCGGCCAATGCATTTTTTTGGGTCGCTGGGAACGATATCTTTTTTTCTTGGCTCTGTTATTACAACCTGGGTTATTGTCAGAAAAATTTATGAAATACAAAATAAGCTGCCGGCACGCGATGTCGTTGATCAACCACTATTTTTCTTGGCATTAGTAGCCATGATTGTTGGGGTGCAGATGTTCTTGTCAGGATTTATAGGTGAAATGATGCTTCGTCAATCTCCAAGAAGAGAGAATGAGTACCTTATCAAAGAGAAAATAGATTAAACTTTCTTACACAAGAATATGGGTTCTTCGGCCGGCAAAGCATGTCGCTTGATTTGCTCTTTTGAAAGACTTTTGACAAAGTCGTCTTCCATTGCATCGAAACCTCCCAAGCGCAGTCTGTCGATATAATCTTTCCCATATAACCGTACATGATCGTCTTGACCAAAAACCTTTTCTCTTTCCCGTGGATCAGTAATCGAAAAATCTTCAAATGTTTTATCTTGAAGTGGGTAAAAAAGTGGTATCTGAATGATTGCCCACCCTCCAGGCTTCAAAACTCTGTATATCTCTTTCATCGCCTTAACATCATCACTAACATGCTCCATCACATGATTACAAAAAGCAACATTAAAGGTGTTGTCTTGAAAAGGCATATCATGAACATCAAGTTTGACCTTTGCTAATGGAGACTCCAGGTCTGCTGTGATGTAACGATCTCCATGTAATATTTCAAAACGCCTGATAAAGCACAATTCTGGTGCGATATGAAGAACGTCTAAATCGCCATCAAAAAAATTCGTTTTCTTCTGAAGATATAGCCAAATCAGTCTATGACGTTCCAATGCGAGACATTTTGGACAGAGTGCGTTGCTTCGTGACACCCTTCCATAAGGAAGGAACTGACGATACGTATGATCGCATACCGTACACTGTACTTTACCGCCAAAATAAAATACGGCCAAAATACGCAAGCCGATGTGACTCACCAACTGCAGATATTTTCTAGGAACTTTTTTGAGAAGAAAACTAATTAACGCTTTCAAATGCGGACATTTAGATCCGCGCAAAGATAGAAATGAAAATAAAGATCAATTAACTTTTTCTGTCTCCGTTTTTTTTTCAATGTCGATAAGTTCCTCAAATTCTTGATTCAGCGCATTATAGTTAAAGCGATAGGCATGGTCTGAATCTTTCATCTTGGACAGGATTTGTCGAATTTCATTAATAACCTTGTTTTCCAATTTACGCTGCTCCTCATCGGTAGCAAACTTCAATGATCCAATCATTTCAGAAAACGAGGCATTCATATAATTAAGTGCTCTATACTTCTCGCCCTTCTCAATACTGGCTTCGGAAATAGTTATGTTCGCGAAAGCTATGGAATTCAACGCATTAAAGAATGCTCTATTCAAATCGGAGACGACTACCGAATCATTCTTTATCTCTGCCTCCACCAATTTTAAATCCTCAATGGCCTGCTCAATATGCGCATCAGCGGTCGAGTCTGCATGATGCTCAATAATTTTCATTGCCCTGATCGCTGATTCAAGCGATCTAATGCTACTGTTATACTCGCTATTAATAATATGATGACGAGCATCCGTCAGATAGTGAAGCGGGGCCATAGCTTTTTCTACCGTAAGATGATCATGACTGATGTCATACAAGTAGAGGAAAAAAAGTGAAACAGCA
>JBCCIF010000197.1:0-1772 GCA_039028335.1 Bacteroidota bacterium | reverse complement strand
TTCCCATTATGTTTCTGCTACCGTGACCAGGAGTGGATTTTTCTTCTATTCAAATCCAATCTTTATCTTCGGCTCTGTAGATAAAATGTTGGATGAGGTTGAAACAAGGATGTTGTTGATACTATTATGGCATTCAATCACAAATGCTTACCACGATTGTAGATGGACAATGTACGGATGGTGAATGTCATCGTTAACGATCAGATACCTTTGATGGACGGATTTCACTTCGTCCAAGTTGACAATAATTGCTTGACGTCAAGTAAACATTTTTTTAAAAAAAACCTAATTTTTTGAAAAGTTTTATGACAGTTAAATTATTTAAATGATGTGACACATGTGGATCTTCATGATTGGATAATGTACTATTTTGTCCAACTATTGTGTCCGAATTTGACCCAATGAGATTCTAAATCAATGGCTTTGCCAACGTATGATACCCTGAATGACAAGCACGATCAATTTCGAATACAGCAACAAAACTTTATATTCATGGCATTTTATGCATTAAATGCAACAATTGAATGACATCATAGGATGATGTTATGACAACAGCGGCAAACACGATACTTGTAAATTAACGCATTGAATGCTATCCTTCCTATAAAAATAGCCATAATACTTTTTTTTAGTACTCAGAATCTCAACAACTGACTATAATTAGAGCAAGCCTATTAACAGCATGCAGGGCAAGGAATTCGAAAGTCTCGAAGACTTCAAAATTGGGATCTGTACTTTTAACTTACATTCGCAAAGTACTTCTTGAAAAACGCATTCCAAGGCCTACCGGATTTCATTTTGATTCACAATGACTACTCAGTTTACCCGAACATTCAATCGATTGCATTAAAAAGCAAGCTTTACATTGCACTATCATTATTTTCTAATCACGATTAGAGTCTCCCTCTGTGTGTTCCTCTCGACCATTTGTTAACATCCAGGTTAGAGAGCAATTGAGTAACAAAATCAAGATGAAGAACTTTAAAGATTACATTCAGAACATATGTCCTCCTATTCCACGTCCGTCAAGAATGTCGACAAAATTCCAAACTTGGGACTCATTCGATTCTATATCTGAAATAGCAGAAAATCTACCTGAATCTGTGTGCAGAAGCTATTCAACTATATCATCAGCAGAAGTTTGTTCTGATAATGAGGAAACAGAAAATGCATCTGAAAAAGAATGTCTAGATACAAATAACTATTCTAGGAAGTCGGTAAGAGAAAAAATAGATTTTCACCTGTTCAGTGATGAAAGCAAAAAGAAATATGTCAAGTTGATGAATTTAGAAAGAAACGTATTTGTATCTGAGTCAAGAAGGGAGGGTAAAAGAAAGGGAATTTTTGCCAAACGAAACATTAAAGAAGGAGAGAAGATTGTCTTATACTATGGTGAGAGAATATGTATAAAAGAAAGAGAAAGAAGAATAAGACATGAAGCAGACATGAATTATATGGTAGAAATTGGAAGGGGAGTCTTCATTGATGCAAAGGGCATAAGGAAAGGAACAGGTTTGACAAATCATCGTTGTAGATCAAATTCTTGTTTAGAAGCAAGGCTCCCTGGAAAAGAAAGGGCACCAATAGCATATCTGCGAGCTACGAGTGGCCAAAAACGTGCAGTCGAATGGAGAAAAATTTCGTTCAAAAATGTCAAATTTTGGGCAAAGACGTCTGCGACGCTGAGTGGACTGTGCGCAACTTGTCGTATCATGGAAAAGCCGGAGAGTGTGCAGATTTTTGCTCGAAGTCCCGAAAAATCGCGTTTTCAG
>JBCCIF010000196.1:0-1827 GCA_039028335.1 Bacteroidota bacterium | reverse complement strand
GGGAAAAGGTAAAAGATGTTAGGGATCTGCAGGGAGAGATCGGAAAGATATTCACCACCATTCGGGAGAGATGCTCCACATACAGATACCTAGATGTATCCTCAACAAATACACCCAACTGAGGAATAAACAACGGGAGAATGTTATGAAGACCCATTGCGGTAAAATCTCTCGAATGCTCAATGTCAAAGAGGATGTTGACAACAGAATTTTGAACATTTCGTCAAAGGAGCTGAACTTCTTTGAAAAACTATTAATTTCAAGGGGTCTGAACTTTGCCCTACCGCAGCGATCAAGTCGAAAAGACGAAATAAACATCAAGGCCTCATTTGAAAAGGCTTACTGGAACGCTGAGAAACACCTGGGAGAACGGGACAAAGAATTAACCGTCGCATCACTAAAATCGATCGCCCTCAATTTTTCACGAATGAAAGGACCAAAAGCTCCGAAAGCTCTTTTGAGAGCAATACGATCCCTTAAGAAAAAGGATGACATCGTAATAACAAAGCCTGATAAGGGAAATGGAGTTGTCGTAATGGATCGGGATGTGTACACGAGGCTCTTGAAAGAAGCATCCATTGACATGGAAGAAAAGTTTGTGAAGTATGACAAGGAAAAGAAAAAGAAGAAAAGAGGCAGACCTCCAAAAAGGGATCACCCATTGTTGGAGAAGGAAAAGTCAGTTTCGAAACTTATCAAGCGGATCTTACCAGAGAGCGTAGCAGAAAAATTACTCCCAAAAGGTTCTCGCCTGCCACACCTTTACGGCCTTCCAAAGACACACAAAGAAGAGTTAAAAATGCGCCCCGTACTTTCTGCAGTGCAAAGCTACAACTACCTGTTAGCAAAATGGCTGGACAAAATACTAAAGCCACTTGCTTCAAACGAGCACACAATATCAGACGTATTCGAATTTGCGAAGGAAATACAATCCACATCATTAACGGGACCCGAATTTATGGTGTCTTACGACGTCTCTTCGCTGTTCACAAATGTACCATTGGACGAAACTATTGACATTCTGGTCGATCGCGCATTTGAAAATGACTGGATGTATGAATCACATGGGATCAGGATGACAAGGACGGATTTAAAGGAATTAATCTCTGCATGCACAAAAGACCAGCTATTCCAGTTCAACGGAACACTCTACGAGCAAATAGATGGCGTTGCGATGGGCTCGCCATTGGGGCCCCTGCTGGCCAATGTTTTCATGTGCCATTTGGAACAAAGGCTGGAAGATAATTCGACTTTCCCAAAATTCTACAAGCGCTATGTTGACGACACAGTAGCCATTGTCAAGGATGAATCTGCTGCTAGAGCTTTCTTAAACGAACTTAATAACGTTCATGATTCAATCAGTTTCACCATGGAATTGCAGAAAAATGACAAATTGCCTTTTCTTGGAATGTTATTAACTAAAAATTGCCAACAAATAGCTACCAAAGTTCATCGAAAACAAACCGATAAAGGAATGCTAACGCACTTTAACAGTCATGTCGACCAACGATATAAAACTGGTCTGTTGAAAACCATGGTAAACAGAGCGTCGAAACTTTGTTCGTCAGAAGTCCTCTTTAATGCCGAATGTGAAAAGATCAAGTCAATTTTTAGAAATCTTAAGTACCCAGAAGGTATTTTACACTCCATTTTCAAAAAATCCGATTTTAACGCGTTAAATTTTAATCAAGAGCAAGTGCCCAGTAATGAAGATTTTGTAAATATTGTGTTACCTTTTAAAAGTCAAAAGTCAAGTGATATTTTAAGAAATGAATTAAACCATTTAGACTGTAAATTGCCCATTATTTTGAGACCAGTTTTCAAGAG
>JBCCIF010000195.1:0-1836 GCA_039028335.1 Bacteroidota bacterium | reverse complement strand
TTTCATTTGTCGAAAGTAAACTCACGAAAGCAAACCGAGCGTTCTTAAAAAATAAATACAAGGAACTGAAAGAGTCACATAAAGTGATTCAGCCCCGTATTTAAGATTATAGCAGGTCTATTTAAACAAGGACAATGACCCTTATACGAAAGCCAAAAATGGCGTTCATATCCAGGCCTATTTAAAAAGAGGTAATATACTGGTGGACATGGGGCAATTGGATCTCGCACTCACCGATTACAACTTCGTTATCGACAGTTTAGAGAGTAGGCTAAGAGAGGCATTTACGAAAAAAGAAATGATCGAGAGCGGAATAAAGGCGCAAGCGGACTCTCCCGAAAATTACAAGGAGTCTTTTCGTCTAGATCAATCGAACATCAGATCTCACTTGGCCCGCTTTTATAATAATCGTGCAGTGATCTATGCGAAAAGAAAGGACCATAGCCGTGCCTGTCAGGAATTCAAAAGAGCAATGGATTATGGCATGGACTCCTTGAAAGACTTCATTGATGTACATTGCAAAGAATGACGCTATCTCATTGCCTAATTCAAGTACTCATTGAATTCCTCCTCTTTAGAACTGAGCACGATATGCATCATGATTTATTCCTTCTGATCGCTGAAATACGAAATAAACGTATTTTTAAGTGAGCGGAACAATGAGGCTAACACAAGAATCAATCAACGCACTTGCCACAATTGGCATTCAGATTAAATCTGCGACAAGTATACAATTGGTCGGTTTTGAGAGGCCTTATCAATCAGAAATCCTATTTGTAGATATCAAAGCCGTGACTCTCAAAAATGCAGAATTCAGTTTCGGTAGAAAAGTTTTATTTTGGACCCAACGCATACTGACCTGGAACTCCCATTTTCAACAATCGCGTTTTGATGAAGAAACGGAATATCGATTTTGGCAGGAACTAAGTGTTCATTTTTGGAATGGCGAAAAAGCGACTAAAAAAATACGCGATATCGATTTGATTGGCGTTCAAAGAGCGATAGATGAATTAAATGAAAAGCTTATTTGAACTCCCTGAATCACAGATTTTAATAATTCAAGGAGTTCAAAATAAAAGATTAATTCGTATTTTTTTGAATATGAAAGTTAAAGGCTGCTGTTCCAAGAGTACCCCATAAACGCAGCCATATTGGCAATAGCATCTCTGTACCCCGAGCATTTGAAATGTCCCCCAAGTCTATAATCAGATCACTGCGCCAGCCAAAAGATTGTAAAATTTCGCTGCATACCCTTTTCGCATCTTCATAGTTTCCACAAATAAATACATTATGATCTCCTTGCACCATTGATGGGTTGACCATCAATTGACAATTCATTGTATTCAGTGACTTAACGACTTTGAGCATAGGAAACCTCTTTTGTATTTGTTCGCCAAGCGAATCAGTATTCACAGGGGAAAGTGATGGTGGCATACCTTGGCTAAAATCTAAAGGATTGGCCAAATCAATCAATAATTTTCCATTCAAAAGTTCTTCACCAATACGCTCTAAAACTTCTATTGAAACCATACCCCCAGTACAATTGAATATCAATTTTGCATCCTCAACTGATTCTTTAAAGGAAAGAAGAGGAAGGTCTTTGAATTGATTATGCCAATGGCTGAATGGATCATTCCCATATCCATCCTTCTCTTGCTTATTCAGCGTATTTTGAACATTACGGGTTCCAATTCGAACTTCATGATTCAAATCATGTAATTTCTCTGCCAGCGTTCTCCCTACAATGCCGGTACCTAAAACTGAAATTTTCATTTTTAACTATATATTTGTTATTGACTATCAAAACTATAGTAACTGATTGATTTAGTTTCGCTC
>JBCCIF010000194.1:0-1873 GCA_039028335.1 Bacteroidota bacterium | reverse complement strand
GCCGCTTGTTCAGCAATTGGTGCCACAAGAGCAAAGCTGTTTTGCACAAGCGCTTTTTGATCAGCACTAATTGGACCTTCTGGTTCTTTTTTTCCGAAAATTGATTTTAAAATATTCATTATCCTTTGTTTATAGTTTTCACTTTAATTTTCATCATGTCTAAATCAAAGAGCTCGATTAGGTTTGCACTCAATGACTTGGCATTATCCCTGCTACAGGCAGTTCGAATTTGAATCGCTGGTAGGCTTATTATTTTCTGCATCATTTTTAGGGTAACTTCTTCAGCTAATGCCTTTTCCTCCGCATCCATTCTCTTCAACATTCCACTTAAGGTTTGCCTGCGCATTTCTTCCAGTGCTTCTTTAAACGACCGCAATTGATTTGACATTTCAACATTGTTTTGCCAATCAAAAAATTCCTGAATAGTCCTTTCAATTTCTTTTTGAACCGCTGGAACCTCCCTTTGCCTTATTCGCATGACATCGTTCACAAGCCCTCCCAAATCATCGATATTGAATATCTGCACACCTTTCTTGCCAACCTCTGGATGGAAAGCCCTTGGTGATGATATATCGACAATAAACTGAGTATTCGTTTCTAAAAAATCAGTAAGCCCGTACAGGTTGGTATCGCAACTGATAGCAGAAATAACAATCGGTGTTCTTTTCATCAACTCACGATGATTATCATAACGGACAAAAGAAAAGCCGTTCAACTGAGCGATTTCATATGCTCTTTTGTCTGTTCTGTTTGTAACACTGACATCAAGAAATTTTCTCTTTTTTAGGTGAGAGCAAACATCCCTTCCCATTTTCCCCGCACCTATAACGAGAACCGGTGTCGATTTACTGGTTTGAAGGTGTTTCTCCAAAACGTGTACAGCATTGTAAGATATTGATGCCGCTCCATGTTGCAAGGATGTTTTTTGATTAACCTTTTTATGACAGCTAAAAATACCATGCATTGTACGATTCAAAAGCGGTCCGGCCATGCCTTGATCGGCAGACATTTTATAGGCTACTTTCACCTGACCATATATTTCCAAATCGCCCAAAACCTGCGATTTGAGGCCCATTGCTACTGAATAGAGGTGTATATGCGCACTAAGATCGTGAAAGGATATGAAATAGCCTTTATAATTCTCAGAGGGTAAAGATTTTTGAACACACAAAAATTTTATTAAGTCATCGTTGAGGTTCTTTGAACAGAAATAATATAGTTCCAACCTATTGCAAGTAGACAATAACATCGCCTCACTGAGCCCGAATACGTCCTGCAATGAGCTGTAAAAGGATTCAAGTTGAGTTTCTGTGAACCCTATTAGCTCTCTGATTTCAACATCTGCCCGTTCATGAGAAAGTGATATAGCCCTGAGGGATTTCTCCATAATTTTACCTTACAATTGTTCAAAAAACTACAAATTCATTGCGCTAACGCGCAAAAATCATATTTGGATTGAGGTAACATTATGGGAGCTAATTGTCTTTTAGACGAGAACAAAATTAGATTGTCTATCAGACTTTAAACAGGTCAAAAAACCTAACATAACATGCTTTTAGGCAGGTTTAAACTTGTTAAAAATACAATAATGACAAATTATGTAGCTGACAATCAGATGTCTATTAGTAAAAAGAGAATGGAAATCAGAAATAGCGAAAACTGGCATGGACATTCTTAATAGACGTACAGTCAACTCTTCTTGCTTGTTGATCGATTTCTTATACCTTTGCAGCTCACTTATCAAGAAAGACCGAGGGAATGGGCCCAAAGACGTCTTGGCAGCATATCCATAGCCGCAATATTTGGATGTTGTGCCAACTCCCATCCTGAAAATATCATCAGGAAAAGATAGGTAAATCGTCAAAGATTTATT
>JBCCIF010000193.1:0-1877 GCA_039028335.1 Bacteroidota bacterium | reverse complement strand
GGACCACTTATCGATCTTCCTGACATCTCGTGTCAGGAATGAATTGCACCACCCGAAATTCGGGCGGCAACCGCCCCGTAGGCGGGTATCCTGACGCGCGGTCGTGGTGGACAAACCGACCGGTCCGACCATCGCGCACGAGGATTGGCACTAGGTCGGCCCGTCTCGACGAAAAAAGTTCAAAAAGTTCGGCAGGACTGGAGCCCGGAATCCAAGGAATTAGCAGGTATTTCATCTCCTAAAACGGCCTTTTTAGGCATGACATGCATTACATTTCTAAGGTCTTGTGGTTCATTCTGACTTATGCAAATTAAGCTCGAAGCCAAAAACAATATTATGAGCGCAGCTTTCTTCATGGATTTGTTAGTTTGAATGTTTGTTGGATTTGGTTTATTAAAGGTAAAATAATATTCAATTCTGTTTCACCGATTGACTTAATTAGATTCAGTCAAAAAAAGAGAGCTATTTTATAAAAGTAAAAACTCTTTTCAAGGCCCATGATTACAAACAAGAAGCCATTTTTAATAGACTAATTAGGTCTTATTAGCGATTAATTTGAAAAAAAGTGTCTAAAAATGAATATTTTTTGAATTCTAGACGTAGAAATAACAAAACAGTACCAATTTTATATTTAACTGGATGAACAAGTTAATTAAGCTGAGCGCCTTTGTATTGATTATGCTACAAGTAAGTTGTGGCAATATCGACACAAGAATTTTTGGCAAAGGAATGAGTGAAGGGATAATTACTTACGATCTGAGCTTTCCCTATTTAGACGATGATCAAATGCAGATTGCTAATCTCTTGCCAGATGAAATGATTTACACGTTCACAGAATCTGAAAATCAAAGTGTTATCTCATCAATAGGATTCAAAACCATTATTCACGCTCTTGAAAATTCTAAAGAACTCAATCACTATGTTAAGGTTCTTAGCAAAAAAGTCAAATGTGAGTACGATGAAGGTGGTGTGGATCGATTGCTTAGCACCTACCCAGATGTACATATTGTTGAGACCAACCAAACTGACACGCTTGCCGGAGTGCTCTGTAAAAAGGCCATCGGTGTTTTTTCAGACATCAATCAACCATCCATGAATATATACTACACGGAAGAGTTTGATGTTGAGAATCCAAATTGGTGCAATCAGTTCGCTTCAATTAATGGAACTTTGATGATGTTTGAAATGGAGCAATTCAATTTGCGTATGCGCTTAAAAGCGAATGCCGTTCAAGAATTAAAAAAAGACGAAATCAACTTTGAAGTCGAAGACGCCTACAAAGATGTAGACGCAAACACTATGAATCATGAATTGCAAGAAATTTTCACGCAATTCTTCTGAGCAAAAGATTCCACAGTAATTTGTTGAAATAGAAATGCACTTGGAGCGTTTTAATGATAGGTCAAATTTACCTTTGGTAAATGGCTATCACCTAAATACACTTCAATGGCGAGATCTAAATCAAAGGCAATAAACAAAGCAAAAGCCAGCAATCGAAATAAGAGTAAATCTTCTAAGAAGACCAAAAGCTTTCAGCTATCAATTCTTAAGAATAAGAATTTTCATCAAGGTGTGGCTTTTTTTCTCATTTTAATGGGGCTCTTTTCATTTTTTGCATTTGCTTCATTTCTCTTTAATTGGCAGGAAGATCAATCACTCATTATTGGAAGTGAATGGTCCATGAACGACAATACAGTGCTTGCTAAGAATGCACTTGGAAAGTACGGAGCCTATATTGGACATTTTTTCCCTCATTGTTTGTCATCGCTCAAGTCTGTTCTTGGAAAATTGCCTCAACTCAGTTACATTCCTCGTTGTCATTTCCATCAATTGTCCTGCTGTATTTCTCGTCGCTGTTGTTCACCGACCAACTGTTT
>JBCCIF010000192.1:0-1890 GCA_039028335.1 Bacteroidota bacterium | reverse complement strand
TTGAGAATTTACCTACCATTATTATTCTTTTCTCTAATATTCAACTATTCATTTAGTCAAGAAAAAAAATGCACTTGCATTGAGAAATTAAATGAAACGAGCATAGCTTTAAAAAAATCAATCAGCTATAAATCACAGGTCAAGGACCTAAATAGGGAGAAAGAGCTTGAAAGTTGGAAAAATAGAATTGAAAGGGAAATAGCGAATGATCGTTGAGACCGTTTCAAAAACTGTGTCAAAGAATTGACTTAAATTAAATCAATTAAATTGACATGAAAGACAAGAAATTTGATTTTGAAGCTTTTAAATCGGAAGCGATAGAGAAGTTGAAAGCGGGCAAGGGACTTTCGGGGTCAGAGGGTGCGTTGACACCGCTGATCAAAATGTTTTTGGAAGAGGCGCTGGCCGGAGAGATTGAAGGTCATCTGGAGGAAAAAGAAGTACCGAATCGAAAGAATGGCAAATCGAAAAAGATGCTTCGCTCGACCTACGGTGCTTTTGAGTTGGAGACACCACGAGACCGTGCAGGTAGTTTTGATCCCAAAATGATCAGCAAACGGCAAAAGAACCTGCCCAATGATATTGAAAAGCAAATATTTGCTTTGTATGCCCGAGGTAGTTCGATGGGAGACATCCGGGATTTTCTGGAAGAAATGTACGGGATAGAAGTGAGTCCTGCGACAATCTCGCGTATTACAGATAAGGTGCTTCCACAAATTGAAGAATGGCGTAACCGCCCTTTAGAAAGTGTTTATCCCTTTGTTTTTTTGGATGCGATTCATTATAAAGTTCGCGAAGAGGGTCGGGTAGTGACCAAAGCGGTATACTGTGTGATTGGGGTGAATCAAGAAGGCTATCGGGACTTGTTAGGTTTATATATTGGAGCTGCGGAGTCGGCTAAGTTTTGGATGCAGGTGCTAACGGATTTACAAACCAGAGGTTTGGAAGACATGCTGATTGCCTGCATTGACAATTTGAGTGGTTTTGTAGAGGCTATTGCAAGTATTTACCCACAAACTGATGTGCAATTATGCATCATCCATCAGATTAGAAACTCCCGTAAATATCTATCCTACAAAGATACGCGTGAGTTTATCAATGATCTTAAGCTAGTCTACCAGGCCAGTAACCGGGAAAAAGCGGAGCACCAACTGACCAAGCTGGAGCAAAAATGGGGACACCGATATCCAAAAGTGATCGAATCGTGGAAAAAGAACTGGGATCAATTGAGTCTGTTCTTCCAGTATTCCCCTATGATCCGCAAGGTGATTTATACCACCAATGTGATCGAGAGTTTCCACCGGCAACTACGCAAAGTGACCAAAACCAAAGGGTCCTTTACCTCCGATGGTGCGTTGATGAAATTGTTATTCCTGGTGCAGAAAGATATCACAGCTAAATGGCAGAGGCCTATGCACAACTGGAATCGAGTGCTTAGCCAACTAACAGTGTTATATGATGATCGAATGCGATTAGATTTGTAGGCTATGCCTGGCGGCATTTTTTCAAAAAAGCCCCTCTCTTTTTTGAGGGCTTTTCCGAAAAAATGGATTTTATAAAACAATTTGACACAGTTAATGAAATACTCCCACGATCCTTTTACGTAATGGTAACATCTCTTTCAAGGCCGTATTCGAGATCAAAAGCGAAAGATTTTCCTCCTACATTTGATATGCTCGCACCCGGTATCCCACCGGATGCAAATAGAAAACTGATTCGGTTAAGAGCCATCCTGTAGCAATGGATTTTCTCTTCGATAGTAAATTCATCAATTCATATACCATATTATCTTTATTCTGGTAGACATCTGTTTATTTAGGTTAAATTTGCACATAAATTGGTTAATTCTGGAAAGGCACTAACAAAAGGAAGGTGATAGTTTTATGCACT
>JBCCIF010000191.1:0-2063 GCA_039028335.1 Bacteroidota bacterium | reverse complement strand
GCTACAAACTCTGAAATTATGTAAACCGGTACAGATCGCGATGATCTGATCTCTAAAATGCTGACGAAAGTGTCTGCATTTATCTTTGACAATACGACAGCGCTTGATACCGCAGATGGCATGTTCTACGCAAATGCGAATTCTGGCTACATATTGGTTGAACCACTTTTGCATGGAGTTTAATTGGCCCTTGCGAGGTTTTTTGAAAGGTTGAACGACAAAAGCATTCTCGACTTCAAAGCCCTGATATCCACTATCTTGAAATATTTGAATAGCATCAGGGAAAGCGACCTGCTCTTCATCTGCCATGGCTTTATCGTGCATCTTTCCTTCTTGAGTAGGGCTCAGATATACTACGTATTGAGACTCCAGTGTAATGAAGTTGTTCTTTACCGAGTGTGCTTTTTTTTACCACTGAAGAACTGCTGTTGAGTATCCTGATCCTGAGGACGCTCAATAAGTCGTTCCGAGGCATCTTGAAAACATCTGGTCTGACCCAGATTTTCTAAAGCTTGGGCAACCCGATGAGCATCTCGTAGCGGCAACATCTTTAAACTATCAAGGGTGTCAAACAACAGTGGACAAAGCACTTTTTGCCATTTGCTGGCCTGGGATTGAGAAAAGCCAAAGCTGGCAGAGAGCATCGTTTGAAGAGAATAGTTTTTCAGGTACACCAGTATGAAAAACAGTTTCTCTTCCACCGTGCACAGGGATTTGGTGTCCTTATCGGGGTTCATAATGGGAGCTTTGCGCTTCTTTCCTTCAATGGTATGGATACGGTAGAAATTCCGCCATTTACTCGAGAATACACTCAATAATTGGTCGAATTCATCCACCTTGAGCCCCGTTACGCTTTCAAATTGCTTGGTCCGCTGTCTTAAATTTGAATAATTCATCCAACATTATGGATAATTATTTTCAGTTTTCAAAACTCGCTCGTGCGCGTGTATGCGCCTAGGCGCGGTCTAACTTTTTTTAGAATAGACTTTAATGAATAGAAGTAATTTATTTGGAATTTGGTTTAGTGAAGAGCTGGATTCGATACCGAATTATAATTCTAACTTCACTAATTGGGTAGATTGTATTCCTCGAAAAGGGAAAATTAAATTGACTGTTTTCATATTGGAATTTCTTAGATATGTTGGATCTCTGGAGGTGCCGGTAAACCATGTAGGAGGTGGTCCTGGATATTTCCCTTTAAGAAGTGGCGATATAGGAATCCTCGAAGATAAGATCATCATCCTCGTAGTTAATTCAAGGTTCATAATTCCATATGAATGGATAGATGAAAAGACAATCCGAACCTTCATTTTTGATCGAGAGATAGTATTTATTCGCGAATAAAGGGACTTCCACTAACTTGGCAAGTCAAAAAATCGAACCTGAAAACCCTCCAGAGACAGAAGTTGAAAACCTATTGGTTCCTTCCCTTTTGGCAGACAATCAATAATTGATCGCGAATAAAACCGGAAGTCAATAAGCACTGCCGGGTGTCACTAAGAATAGCGGTAATCAGATTGAACTAAAAAAAGAAAAAGCTTGTAAGTGAATTGAAGGTCGTACTTCAAAAAGAAAGTAATGAAATGAACAACTATGAAATTATTGCGGATGAAGAGCAATTAAATCAATTCATTGATTGGCTTCCGGATCTGAAGGAAAACGAAAAATACTACGTTTGTCTGTTTGCGAGAAAGAAGTATAGCGAAGACCCAAGAATAAAGGCTGACAAAGCTCAATTGAAAAGATTTACCTCAAATAAAGATAGGCTAGTAGATAAAATCCGGCAACTGGAAATTCCTGTCGGGTATTGGAAATTGAAAGAAACGGAAGCCCCTCAAAATGCTTTGGCTTTGTACATTTCAGTTAATCCGAGGTCTATGAAAAAAGCAACTGAAATGATGGGAAAAAGATGCTGGGACTTAATAAAATCGGAAAAATACAATTTGCATGCAGAAGCAATGACTTGTATTCAAAAATCCAAGTCAAGGACTTGCTACGTTGATTTCGACATAGATGATAAAGCGATTGAAATTGAAACAGAGTGGCTGGATGAAGAAATTGGC
>JBCCIF010000190.1:0-2070 GCA_039028335.1 Bacteroidota bacterium | reverse complement strand
ACGTTCGCGACGCCCCGCGACGTGCGTCTTCGGTTTTGTCCAGAGAGGTCTAGCTGGCACTTAGATTAGCTTGACTTTTCCAAATGAGCTCACAACATCATCAGTCGAACAATAACTGCGGGCATAATCAAGTCTCATATTCAGCCAAGACAATTAAATTCATTTTCCGACACACTTTATTCTGAAGCCAGATTCGTCCCGATTTAAAAAATGAATACTATTGCATTTGATGCTTTTCACCTATCGACAACATACAATTGCCGCCGACGATATCGAGGAGTTGTACGAATTGGATTCGTCATTTTCGCCTCTGGTTGATTTTGTAAGACAATGGTTAACCGGAAATAAAATATTCCAGTTCAAAACATCAGGATCGACAGGTAAGCCCAGCATAATAAAAATTCACCGAACTCAAATAGAGACCAGTGTAAAAGCAACGGCCGACCATTTAGGCTTAAAGAAGGGTGAACACATCTTGTTATGCTTGTCTCCAACCTACATTGCGTCAATCATGATGGCCGCCAGAGGAATCATATTGAATATGGACGTACACATTGTGAAGGCCTCTGCCAACCCATTTGATGAAGTTCAACGATATCCTTTAGATTTTGCTTCCTTCGTTCCTTACCAAATATATCACATCATATCATCTGGTAAATTGTCAATTTTGAGTAAAATCAAGAATGTATTAATTGGAGGCGCTCCTTTGAATGATGAAGCATTTAATGAGCTTTCAAAGCTCCCGAACAATTGTTTTATGACCTATGGATTGACAGAAACGGTTACGCATACCGCATTGATGCCCATAAAAGGTGACCCGGCAAATGCTGTCTTTAATCTATTGCCCAATCTTACAATTGGTGTAGATGACAAAGACTGTCTTTGGATAGAAGGCGCCGTTACACGTAACAAAAGAATTCAGACCAAGGACGTCATAGAGCTGAAAAATCACAAGACCTTTAAATGGATGGGGCGAAACGATAACATCATTAATTCTGGTGGCATTAAAATCTACTCTGAGCAAGTTGAAAAGTTAATTGACGTGATGTTCAAGGCACTAGGTCTACAGAATTCGTTTTACATATTTGGTGAACCCGATGAAAAGCTTGGCCAAAGAGTTGTACTTGCCGTAGAGTGCGATGCGCCTATTGAAGGTTTACTTGACAAAATCAAGCCGGCTTTAAAGAGTCAATTCACCAAATATCACATTCCTCGGGGGATTCGCTTTATATCGGAGTTTGAACGAACACCAAGTGGAAAAGTCAAACGCATTAAACCCATTTCAATAACTCCTTAGTCCCTAATTTTTCCAGTAAACATACTTACACTTTTATTCAATGGATTACCAGACGCTCGACGAAAAGAAACAAATTGACCACAATGCCAAACGGCATCTTCAATAGGGCCATTAATGTGGTTCCAAAAAGGCAGCTCCTTTCCACCCCCTAATTTTATTTTAAGTTGTGAAAATTTTTCATCCGGCATATCGATCAAAGCTTGTCGCGTCATTCTATACACCTCGAGCAATTTCATTCGCTTCTCTTCATTGGACATAGTCTTCTCATCTTTGGAATTTTCATATTCAGGCTCAACGGTCCTCAATACAAATTGGCTCATGCCGTAGACATGATCTAAGGTTTCGGCAACCGTTCTAGCATCAGGGCCTGGAGCATAATTCCAATCTTTTTCTCTTAATCCTTTTGTAGCCCAATAAAACCTAAATGCGAGGCCATCTATCATTCTCACAACTACATTGGCAGAAGTATATGACGTCGGTGGCTCCGGAATCTCATAAAAAAAATCATTTGAACGTGCAGATTGTGCCATGACCAATGAAGCTGGTGTCAAAAAAAACAGTAATAAAAAAGGCGTTTTCATTATCTCAATGGGTTGAGTAAAATCTCTATGTCCTGAACATAACATTATTGGTCTCTTGGTATTTTTGAAGTTTGATTCACTCATCCACTACACGAAAAATACCCAGAGACCAATAATGTTATGTTCAGGACATAGAGATTTTACTCAACCCATTGAGATAATGAAAACGCCTTTTTTATTACTGTTTTTTTT
>JBCCIF010000189.1:0-2492 GCA_039028335.1 Bacteroidota bacterium | reverse complement strand
GCCGACCTTCGACGACGTGATGCGTCCCTATCGAGAGGCGTGGCGGTTCCTCGCCAGCCGATCAGGCTGCGCGAGGTGGCAGGGCCGGGCCAAATTGGCTACTGATGCCCTACCAAGAGCCACGGTGTCAAGTCAAGCTTACTTAGACGTGATTTAAACTCGGCTAGACTAGCGGAAGTTACGATTTCTTCAGAAAGCGCATTCCATGGAATTTTGATGCGGTTAGGGAAAAAATGTTTTCGGACATCAAGCCGACTGTGTTCAATGTACAATTTCTTTGAGTTAGATCTTGTCCCCGTATCGGCTGCAAAAACAAAGAAGTTATGATAGTCCAGGTCTACTAAGTCGTAGATAATTTTATAAGTCATTACCAGATCTTTGAAGAGCCTTCTATATTCAAGTGATTTTAGACCCAAACTTTCAAGCCTTTGAACGTAAGATAGTTCTTTCAACCCAATAATTTTTCTTGAAAATAACCTTTGAACTCGCTCTAGTTGTTTAATTTCCCCAATATGGTAAGGGTTCCAAACTTCGCTACCGTATTCTAAAATAGGTCGAATGAAAGTACAAAAAATTTTGATCAGGAATTCACGTTCTTTATATTGAAAGCTTCTAAAAACGTTATGAACTAAGCGTATACACTTATTTGTAATTTGAGTAATGTGGGCCGCAAATTTAAGGTCCGAGCTCACTTCAATACCAAGATCGCGGATAGTTTCCGCAGATGATAAAGGCATATTGTGGATACTGTAAGTTGTCTTGGGATTGTTGAAGCCTAGGTGCAGAACGAAACATTTTTGAATGGCCAACGAAAGTTGCATTTTTTCTGACCATTCGAAGACACTAGTAAGGTCCTCTTGTAAAAATAGTGTTTCTGTGCTATCATGAAATTTGAAATAAACTTTGGCATCGTCTGCAAATAGACTTACTTCGGAAAAATTTATCGATGATCGAATATTTTTAATAAAAATCAAAAAAAGTATAGGTCCAAGCAGACTACCTTGTGGGACTCCGGAAAAAATTTCAAGTAAGGTTGATTTGACACCATTAAGCTCAACAAATTGGTATCTGCCCGTTAGATAGTCTTTTATCCAAAGCAAAACAGAGCCCGAGATACCAATTGACTTTAAACATTCAATAAGTTTGCTATGACAAACAGTGTCAAAAGCCTTCGCAAAATCTAAGTAAAGTGCATCGATAAAATTACCTTTATCGATAGCAACGGTCCATTCGTTGATTGTTTTCAATAAGTTGGTTATTATAGACCTACCTTGAGTGAAACCAAACTGGAAGTCATCGAATAAGTCATTTTCCGTCATAAAGTCTACCAATGAATCCTTAACTATAGATTCTAAAGCCTTGCTTAAGACACACAGTAGGCTTATCGGCCTGTAATTAGAAACTAAATTTTTCCTTCCCTTTTTGAACATTGGCAAAACCCTGGAAATTTTCCATTTATCCGGGACTTTGCCCGATTGCATTGAAATATGAAAGATCTTAGTCAGGGGTTTTGAAATGCTTGTTGAAAGTCCACGAATAAACGATTGAGGTAGTCCGTCAGGCCCGAAGCTGTTTTTATTTGAAAGCTTGTTGAGGGCCTTTAAAACTCTTTCTTCAGTAATTTCTATGATCGAAAAGTGCGGTCCCGCCAGATTTTCAGCAAACTGCAATGGAATTTGATTATCTCTACAAAAGACAGATTGAAAGTATTGATTAAACTCGTGGGTCTTTTCGTCATCTGCGATTATAACCTTATTATCGTTCTTGAGGCATGGCACCTCACTCTGAACCTTGAATTTGCTACGCAAAAATCTGAAAAACTTTTTCGGGCAGTTTGAATTGACTATTTCTGATTCAGTATTAAAGACATCTTTACGTTTTGACAATCGTGCTAGACGAGCACATTCACGCCATTTGCCTGAGTTCTCTTCGGTCGGATGCAATTTATACTTCTTATGTAGCCGGCGCAACTTAGTTTGCAGCTTTTGAGTAGCTCGAGACCAGTTGTTGTTTTTTTTTCTGCCCGAACGACGCAAAGGCGGCACATATAAGCTAATAGCCTGATCTAATACATCGTACAACATTGATAACATAGCATTCACATCATTGGAAACTCCAAACATAGTATCCCAATCAATAGTTGAAAGATGTACATTAAGGGCGTCGTAGTTGGCCTTTGAATAATTCCTTAAAGCATTTCCAGTCTTTGTTGGGAACGCATCAAAGGGTCCTACGAAGCCCTTAACCGGGGTATGATCAGAGGCACCAAAATCGTCAACCACTTCTGAGACACTAACGAGATTAGGTTCAGTTATGAAGACAAGGTCGAGAATGCTACCGGAACGGTAAGTTGGCTCGAGAACTAATTGATCCAACCCATGATTTGAACAAAATTCATAAAAAAGTCGATCATAGGCGTTTACAGGAAGCATATTACTGACCCAGTTAATTTGAGGGTAATTAAAATCGCCGAGAAGAACTACTGGATTGGT
>JBCCIF010000188.1:0-2629 GCA_039028335.1 Bacteroidota bacterium | reverse complement strand
TTTTATGAAAATAAAAGTAAAGCAGAAGTGATTTTGAAAATTATGATGGACGGTTATAAAAGAATCAATATGCGATCAATTTTTTCATTTGATCATTCAGTCGACTATTTGCTAAAAACTGATTTTCCAAATCAACAGCGAATGGAACTGGTGTATCCAAACTGGCGCATCGCATTACAGGTGCATCTAAATATTCAAAACAGTTTTCATTTATCTTCCATGCAATATCGCCTCCAATTCCTCCTGTCAAACAATCTTCATGCAAAACCATGACTTTTCCGGTTTTTTTAACTGATTCGAATATGCACTCTTCATCTAAAGGAATTAAGGTTCTTAAATCTATGATATCAGCAGAAACATCGGGGTTGTCTTCTGCCCACTTCATTGCCCAATGCACTCCTAGCCCATAGCTAATAATACTAACTTCATCTCCTTCTTTCAAGACATTGGCCTTTCCGAATGGAATGGTAAAATAGTCTTCACTGACTTCTCCACTAATACTTCTATAAAGCCCTTTATGTTCGAAAAACATAACAGGGTTGGGATCTTCAAAAGCCTCACATAATAAACCTTTGGCATCCTGAGGAAATGCGGGAAAGGCAACTTTTAACCCCGGTGTATGGGTAAACCATGCCTCATTGGATTGGCTGTGAAAAGGACCTGCGGCTACTCCTGCTCCAGTTGGCATTCGAACCACGACATCCGCATTTTGCCCCCAGCGATAATGAATTTTTGCCAAGTTATTGACGATCTGATTGAATCCTTCAGTTACGAAATCTGCAAATTGCATTTCCATCATGGCCTTGTGACCATTGATTGATAATCCTAAACTGGTTCCAACGATAGCAGCTTCGCACAAAGGAGTGTTTCGAACACGTTCTTTTCCAAATAGATCTGTAAAGCCTTCTGTAATTTTAAAGACTCCTCCATATTCCGCGATGTCCTGGCCCATCAAAATCAAATTTTGATGTCGCTCCATGGATTGCCTTAAGCCAAGAGAAATAGCATCGACCAATCGCATTTCACTCGTGTTAGAACCTGGAGAAATTTCATTTGAATGGTATGGAAAATAAATCTCGCTTTTTTCTTTTTCTAGGTTGGGTACGATCTGCTCTTCTGCATAGGCCAAATCCAAATTCTCTTCTATCTCCTTTTTGATCGAAGCTCTCTTTTTCTCGATGTACTTCTCATCGATAATTTTCGCTTTGAGCAAGTAGTTCTCTAGGTTTGAAACAGGATCTTTAAGCGACCACTCATCAAACAAAGATTGAGGAACATATTTCGTTCCTGAAGCTTCTTCATGTCCTCTCATCCGAAAGGTCATCATTTCAACGAGAACGGGCCGGGGTCTTTTGCGAATGCTCTCTGCTATTTTGGATATGTTCTTATAAACTTCTAAAGCATTATTCCCAGCAACCTGAACTCCTTCAATTCCGTATCCATTCGCCTTGTCGATAAATTGCTTACATCGGAATTGCTCTCTAGAAGGCGTAGAAAGGCCATAGCCATTATTCTCTATAATGAAAATCACAGGAAGATCCCATACAGCCGCAACATTTATAGATTCATGAAAATCTCCTTGACTCGTTGCCCCATCACCAGTGAAAACAGCCGTGACTTTTTGAGCTCCTTTCAATTTATTTGCTAAAGCAATTCCATCTGCGACCCCCATTTGAGGACCTAAATGAGAGATCATTCCGACAATATTATAGTCAGTAGCCCCAAAGTGAAAACTTCTATCACGACCTTGAGTAAATCCTCCAGCCTTACCTTGCCATTGTTTAAAAAGTCGGTGTAAGGGAATTTGGCGTGTGGTAAAAACACCCAAGTTTCTATGCATGGGAAGCAAATACTCATCCTGATTGAGAGCCATCGCTGTGCCTACAGAAATTGCTTCTTGGCCAATTCCGGAAAACCACTTTGAAATTCTACCTTGACGAAGAAGAATTAACATCTTCTCCTCGATCATCCGAGGTAAAAGTAAATTATGATGAATTTCCTTTAGAAGTTCATCTGAGAAACCTCTTTTTGAGTATCTTAATTGAAGCTCTTCTGTAGAAGCCATGTGATTTAGTTAAGTTCTGAAGTACTTCAATTCTGTTTATCAGGCAAGTACTTCTTTTACTTTTTCAGCTGCTTCTTTCAATAAAACTGCTGAATGTACTTTTAAACCACTTTCATCAATCAATTGTTTCGCTTCTTGGGCATTGGTTCCCTGCAATCTGACAATGATTGGCACATTGATATCACCAATATTCTTGTAGGCATCGACAATTCCTTGGGCAACTCGGTCGCATCGAACAATTCCACCAAATATATTCACGAGAATGGCCTTGACATTCGGATCCTTTAAAATAATTCTGAATGCAGTCTCTACTCTTTGGGCATCAGCTGTTCCTCCTACATCCAAAAAGTTAGCCGGTTCCCCACCGTACAATTTGATAATATCCATAGTCGCCATAGCCAGACCAGCTCCATTGACCATGCACCCTACATCTCCATCGAGATTGACATAATTCAATCCAGCTTCTCCAGCTTCGACCTCCATTGGATCTTCCTCAGTCTTATCTCTCATTTCAGTATAATCCTTATGTCTGAAAAGCGCATTATTATCTAAAGTAACTTTTGA
>JBCCIF010000187.1:0-2767 GCA_039028335.1 Bacteroidota bacterium | reverse complement strand
GAGCTATTGTCTGATGACTTTTTCTTTTAAATCTAAAAACAAAAAACAAAGTAAATAGGATAGATAAGGCACAGGTTATTTTCCCTGAATATCCGAAACCGGCTAGTTCAAAAACACTCCAATGACTTGGACATAATAAAAAGAGTTCAGCCCTCACCACATAAATCAGAAAGGAAAGAACAAATATTGAAAAGCTGCAGAGCAAGAAGAGCAAGAACAGATGACTTATCAGAAAAGGAATTCTTTGATGAATTTGATAAAAGACGAATCGAACAACAACGTAGGTGAGGAAAGATGAAACTAAATAAGCCGGCCAAGATAAGGGAGTGATGATGAAATCGAAAAATGCTAAAAATGCAATTCCAATAAAACAGATACTCTCGATCAAGTAAATGCACAGGATGAAAAGAATAGGTGCTGCAAATACATATTTATGTTTATTGATAAATGACATTGATAAGCATATTTAATTTTAAATGGAATCAATTCATTTACTTGCACTCTTTAATTTTTTGGTGCCTTTCGAAATCCCAACAATAGGTCTGATCTGCCTCTGTCATTGAATAAAATAATTCTCCAGTTCTTTTATCTCTTGTAAAACTTCCATTTTCAATATAACAAGAGATGCTATTATAGTATATGGAAATGGACATGCCTTTTATATTGTCGAAAAGAGCTCCATTGTCCTTTGATTGCTTGTACAAGAAATAATCAATGTGATCCAGCTTTTGAAAAGCTTCAATGAAATATTTTTCAAAAGCTGAATCTTCTCCATTGATGAATCGAAAATTTAAAACTTTTATGCTGCTGTCAATTTGAGTCAAGCAGGTATCGATGATATTCAAGTTGTACTTTTCAAAAGCAGGAGTCTGTCCAGTAATCGTAAAACTTATGGCGACAAAGCAAAAGCCAATTGAGAGTTTCATTGCTAATTGATAAATGTGTGTTCGATCACGCTTTTTGGTTTTCGAATTAAAAAGTAGATTTCTTTTCAATTTTCTGATTTACTGAATGCATTGTTAATTGCAAATGAAGAAAATAACTGAGTCGCGTTAAATTAAGCAAAACATAATCAGTTGTCAAAAATCCTATTTTTCTAAAACATTCGCTAAAACGCCATAATAACGCTCGGCTATGAATTTTGCACCATTGCCATTGTAATGCACATCATCGGCCAAGAGATCATCAGAGAATCCAGTAAACATATCAATAGCAATCACTTGTGAACTCGAAGTCGTCTGGGCATTTGCAATAGCCGTTACTGCTTCTTGCATCTGGCTAAGATAGTTCATCAAGTCCTGCGTCATGATATCAGAATGAGCAGGCGCTAATTGCTCTATGATTATGGTCACATTGGGATTGGCACTTTGGATGTAATCAATAGTCGAATTGATATTCACCAATGCCTCATCAAAGGAAAGATTTTGTAAACCGTCATTCCCTCCCGGGGAGCTGAATAAAACAATATCGGGTGCTCCTGTCTGCTCGAACCAGGTGCTGATTCCGCTTGCAATCTGCCCTGATGTCCATCCTCCTCTTCCTTCGTGATCTTCATCAAAAGATTGTCCGTTGTAATCGGGATATGCAGCCTCATCGTCAAGCGTTCCGATGAAATCAAAAGTCCATCCACCATCTTTTAGCATTTTCCAAAGCTCATAGCGATAGCTTTCGTAATCGGGTCGTGCACCTTCAACTCGCGAAGCTCCTAGCGGCATGATTTTATTTATCGATGTGCTTATTTCATTTTCTGAACCTATTGAACCCTCATCTTTTTCGCAGGAGATCAACAAGAAGAACATCAAGAACAGGACTTGAACACGTTCAATCATTTTTATTTAAAATTTAAGCGTTAATACCTTATGGCTGTTGGCTCAGATCAATATTTGATCAACTTTTTTGTGACCTGTCCTATGCCGGTGTCAATGCGCACAAAATAAGCACCTGTATCAATGTGGCTGAGGTCAATTTCCTTTAACGGACTTCTTAATAGAATTCTTCCATCGCTCCCGATCAGATCAACAGAAACAAATCTTTCTGCTTGGATGTAGAGCATTTCGCGCGTTGGATTGGGAAAAATCTTCACGTTATCACCTGCATTGAATTGCTCTTCAATTCTCACAGCAGTGCATGTTCCGGGTAAATTTGCATCCATCCAATTGAGTCGATCGATAATCCAACTTTGCAAGGAGGAAATTTCCTCCGCATAGGTCTCTGGCACCGGATCGGGTTCGTACCAGATTTCTTCTCCTATAAAATCATCCCATACCGTAAAGTTTCTTGCTATGGCATTTGAAATTAATGCAGTATCGGATTCAATCCATTGGATAATCGAGTCTTGATGCAAGAATGAAGTTCTGAAATTCTCCCAACGGCACTTTAGGTGATTCTGAAAAAGTGGATCTTCCATCATTTCTTGCCACCATAAAGGCATGCTTTCCAAGTCTTCGCATCCATCTTGGTTTTGCAAATAGGTCCATCCTGTTGGAATGTCATTAGAGCAAACCAAGGAAATTCCATAGCTCTGATCGAAATCCCAAATAGGCCCTGCAACCAGCTTTCCACCATTGCTGTCTCTATCCTTATGCAAATAACTGCTGAGCTTATAACCGTCTGCATTTTTGCTCAATTCATTAATGATGATGAAGTCTGTGAATGAATTGAGATTGATGTATTCGTCATAACGTATGCCATCGCTATTGGTGTAATCCGGAGAGAACAAGGCGTCTTCAAAAGTACCTATCCAATCTTGTATGTATTGCGCTTGCTC
>JBCCIF010000186.1:0-2778 GCA_039028335.1 Bacteroidota bacterium | reverse complement strand
TGGCTACAGTCCCGTTATTATCTGTTGCAAAGAATTCTCCTGTTTGAAGCATGAATATATTTAATGCCCAATCTTGTCCAATGGACGCCTCTCCTTGAAAATTAAAGTAAGCCCCTTTGTCATCTTCAACATACATATCCATTAGAATTGACATATGACCATCGGTATGATGCCCGCCTAAAGGCAGAATCACATCTTGTGGACCTCCATTTGCACTGTTTGATGAAAAGTACAAAGACTGCGATCCCTGGCTTGACTGCGCATCTGAAATTGGCGCATCTTCAGCAGATCCAGGATTATTGGACCATGTTGTCCAATCCGAGCTTGATTCGGCAACAAGGTCTCCTACAGAATACGATTCAAAATCATCTGAAAAAGACTGTGCCGAGGCAACGAAAGAAAAAGCAGTTGCCATTATTACGTATAAAATTTTCCTCATGGGTTTGATCTTTAAGTTATTGTTGCGATAAATATAGTATCTGTTCCTCATCTTAACCTTATTGTGTTTTTTTTAATTACTTCATTCTTGGATTCAAGATTACCATTCATGTTGATATCCGCAATCTTCCATCTTGTGCATCTCCTTAAAAGTTAGTGCATAGTTAAAACCGGCATAAACTGCATAGCCTCCATGTTCTCCTTTATTATTTAATGCCAAGTAGCCGACTTGTAAATTTTCAATGTTTTTATGTTTGCTTAGCACTCTGTCAACTGCAATTTTGCAAGCCTCAGTTGGACTATGGCCTTGCCTCATCATTTCAACTACCAAATGACTTCCAGCAGTTCGAATGACTGCCTCACCCACTCCAGTGGCGCAAGCAGCACCTATTTCATTATCAACAAAAAGACCTGCTCCAATGATGGGTGAATCTCCTACCCTGCCTCTCATTTTCCAAGCCATTCCGCTCGTGGTACAAGCGCCAGATAAATTTCCCGAATTGTCCAAGGCCAACATACCTATAGTATCGTGATTTTCAGAATTCACTTTGGGCTGATAATTCTCTGTATTCTTCCATTCTTCCCAAGCTTTTTTTGAGTCATCTGTCAAAAGATTTTTCGTAGCAAAGCCTTTTTCTACAGCGAACTGACGAGCTCCTTCACCGACCAGCATGACATGCGGGGTATCCTCCATTACTTTTCTAGCGACAGAAATGGGGTTTTCAATATCCTCTAAAAAAGCAACAGCGCCACAGTCTCCTTCGTGATTCATTATACATGCATCAAGCGTTACGTAGCCTTCACGATCGGGTCTTCCGCCAAAACCAACTGAACTTGAAGAAGGGTCACTTTCGGTTACCATCACACCTTTCTCTACTGCATCGATAGCAGAACCATCATCCTCGAGAATTTTCCAAGCTGCCTGATTTGCTGCCATTCCGTGATTCCAAGTAGAAATCACAATAGGCTTTTGGCCAATTACGATTGAAGCCTCTTGGGGCTCTACAGTGTTTGAGCAAGCAGTTTGACTTCCTACTGCGACTGCTCCCAGTCCAAAGGCCGTTTTTCGAATAAATTTTCTTCTGTTTTCCATGCATGATATTTTTTAACTCTTCTGCTATAAAAATTGATGTAAATATAGCAGAGCATTGGAAAGATTAATCCGACTTTGTATCCAAAAGCGGTTGCACTGACACCATCATCTGCAGGTCCTGCCATAATTGCTATTGCCCCCATAACAGGAACAAGGGCCCCTCCTATTATCGCAGAACAAAGTATTCCTGAACCCTGAGGTTTTAGTTTACCTAAGCCTTCAATTGCTAAAGTAAATATCGTTGGAAACATAATTGAATTAAACAGTCCGATAAGCAGTAATGACCACATGGATAAAAATCCAATACTAAATATTGAAATGAGTAACAAGCCTATTACCATAAGCGTGTTGAACAAGAGAACTTTTCTAGATTCTATCATTGTCATCACGATAGATCCTATAAATCTGCCAATCATTGCGCCCCCCCAATAAAAAGTAACAAAAGCTCCTACTATTGCTTTATCATCTACTGCGCTCAAGTCCTCAATAATCAACCCAACAATGGAAGACATGAATCCACTTTCTTTAATCATTTCAGGCAAACCCATAGCCTGGAAATATTTTACCGCAAAGGTTCCAATAGCTACTTCGGCAGCCACGTAGAGTGCGATTCCAATTGCACCAAATTTAAGCTGTGGAAATTTTAATGCCTCCAAGAATGTTCCTCCCTTTTCTTCTCCAAGAATTTTTGGAAGTCTAAACAATGCAATTACAAGGGCTAAAACGATTAAAGCCGCAGCAATATATAAGAACGGTGTCTGCACGGCTGCTGCTTCACCAGAAAAATAAAGTTCCTTATCAGCAATAGAAAGCTCTGCAATTTCATCCGAAGATTTAATATTATCACTTAAAATTAACAGCGTACCAAAAATCGGAGCGAACCATGTACCCAAAGAATTAAATGCTTGTGCCAGGTTCAACCTACTTGAAGCTCTATCCTCTGAGCCTAGAACCGCTATATATGGATTTGCAGCTACTTGAAGAAAGGCCATTCCTGAAGCCGTTACAAAAAACGCCAATAGAAATAAGGCAAAAATTCTTCCCCCTGCGGCTGGATAATAAAGTAAGCAACCTGTAGCAATAATAGAAAGGCCAAGAATCATTCCCTTTTTGTATCCTATTCGCGCCAAAATCATACCTGCTGGAATTGACACCAAGCCATACGCACAAAAAAAAGCCGTTTGAAAAAGACCCGCTTTACCTGGATCAATCTCAAAAACTTCTTGTAAACGGGGAACAAGAGAATC
>JBCCIF010000185.1:0-2782 GCA_039028335.1 Bacteroidota bacterium | reverse complement strand
GCAATCGAAAGCAGGTTTGATCGTGTCGCCGCATATCTCGACATTGAGAATGGTTTCGATGCGTTCTGCAATTACGTCGACAACCTGAATGCATCTCTCGGTGTGCCCAAGACCCTGACGGAACTGGGGGTGAAAGATCCGAATGTCGATCTGCTGGTAGCAGGTGCGTTGAAGCTTAACGACACCTAATTTTGGAGCTTTAATGAGGTATAAAATTCCGATTTTGCCTTTTTTAATAATACCCTTGTTGAATCAAATAGATTTTCAGAGATTGTTCAATAAATTTCCAGTTTTGAAAAGGTTAAAACAACTATGAAAACACTATTAATTACAGGCGCAACGAGTGGAATAGGAAAAGCTTGTGCTGAAGTATTTGCCAATGGCGGAAACAAATTAATATTGACAGGACGGAGATCAGATCGTTTGGAAGAGTTAAAGCATCAGCTTTCCGATCAATGTCAAGTGGAAACGCTCTGTTTTGATGTGCGAAATAGAAATGAAGTTAAGGAGCAGTTATCCGATTTGGATGCTAGAATAAACCATCTTGATATTTTGATCAATAATGCAGGTTTAGCAGCAGGAAAGGCGAATATTGATGAAGGAGAATTAGATGATTGGGATCAAATGATAGATACCAATGTAAAAGGGCTACTCTATGTGACAAAGGCATTGTTGCCTTTGATTAAAAAGTCTCAACAACCTCATATTTTTAATATAGCATCTACTGCTGGCAAAGAGAATTATCTTGGTGGAAATGTATATTGCGCGAGCAAACATGCTGTTGATGCTTTGAGCAAGTCCATGCGTATTGACCTGCTTCCATTCGGGATTAAAGTAAGCAATATTGCACCGGGCATGGTAGATACCGAGTTTTCGTTGGTGCGATTTAAAGGAGATAAAGAGAAGGCCAATGCGGTTTACGATGGATTTACTCCTCTCTATGCAAAAGATGTCGCAAGTGTTATTCATTTTGCATCAAATCAACCAAAACACGTGAATATTAACGACCTGGTGATTACATGTACTGCTCAAGCGAATTCCTTCTATACACATAAACTATGAAGCAGATTTTCTACATCGCTCTTGCAGGCTTTCTTTTTTCGTGCAACTATAAAAGCAAAGAAGCGGATTTGGTCTTGCACAATGCGATAATATATACTTTGGATGACAATTATCCCAAAGCTCAAGCAATAGCAATAAATGCGGATACAATTGTTCAAGTTGGAGCGGAAAGAGATATACTCAATACGTATAAGGCCGATCGCTATATTGATTGTCAAGGCACCTATGTTTATCCTGGTTTCATTGATGCACATTGTCATTTCGTGCGGTATGGAATTGGATTGCAAGATCTTGATTTAGTAGGAACCAAATCATGGGATGAGTGTTTGAGCAAACTCAAGAAGTATTCGGAGAAATATCCTGGAAAGAAATGGATCAACGGTTGGGGCTGGGATCAAAATGATTGGCAAGTAAAAGAATTTCCAAATAAAGAAGAATTGGATAAGCTTTTTCCAAACAAAGCGGTCAATTTAGTTCGCATTGATGGGCATGCTGCTATAGTAAATCAATTTCTTCTTGACCAAGTAGAAATCACAATTCATTCTTCATGGACAGGTGGTGAGGCCTTACAAACCGAAGATGGAAAATTGACAGGGGTATTAATAGACAACGCGATGGAATTGGTCAGAGCCAATGAACCGGAATTGAGTTTGGCTGAAATGGAAGAAGGCCTTTTAATTGCTCAAAAAAAATGTTTTGCTGCTGGCTTAACCAGTGTTGTTGATGCAGGCCTCTCAATGAACGAAGTTGAGATGATTCAAAACCTTCAGGGTCAAGGTAAATTGAAAATGCAAATTTATGCGATGCTAAGCCCTTCAGAAGAAGCCTTAGAACAATTAAAGAAAGGTAAAATTGAAGAGGATAGACTTACGGTTAGAAGTGTCAAGCTTTATGGTGATGGAGCCTTAGGTTCACGTGGTGCTTTGCTTAAAAAGCCCTATTCTGACGATCATGGAAAAGTAGGATTGATGCGAGAACTGCCTGAATTTTATGAAGAATGGGCGGCTTATTGCAAGAAATATGATTTTCAATTGAATACGCATTGTATAGGGGATGCAGCGAATGCGTTTATTCTTGAAATGTATGCGAGACATCTTAAAGAAATGAATGATTTACGTTGGCGAATTGAGCATGCACAAGTAGTTGATCCTGAGGATATGAACCTGTTCAATGAGTTTTCCATTATTCCTTCAGTACAACCAACTCATGCCACTTCCGATATGTATTGGGCCGAGAAGCGTTTAGGAATGTTCAGAATGAAAGGAGCATATGCCTATAAGAGTCTATTGGAAAAGAGTGGATTTATTGCACTTGGAACTGACTTTCCTATTGAGCAAATTTATCCATTAGAAACCTTTTATTCAGCAGTTTTTCGGCAGGATAAAAAAGGCTTTCCAAAAGATGGATTTAATAATAAGGAGTCATTAACTCGCATAGAAGCGCTAAAAGGTATGACCCTCTGGGCTGCTTTGGCCAATTTTGAAGAAAAAAAGAAAGGAAGTTTAGAAGCTGGAAAGCAAGCCGATTTGACAGTCCTCAATGCTGATTTAAACACCATTCAAAAAGAATTATTCGATGAGGTAGAAGTGCTTAAAACACTTGTGCAAGGCGAAATCGTTTATGAAAAGTAAAAAGGGCAGTCAGAACTGCCCTTCTTTATACGGGAAATTCAAATTTGTCGAACAGCTCAAATATGCCTTTTTCATTTTGTAAAAAAAAT
>JBCCIF010000184.1:0-2906 GCA_039028335.1 Bacteroidota bacterium | reverse complement strand
TTTTTGAGACCTGTGGGTTCAATACCAAGCATCTCTAAAGCAGCGTTGTATCTTTTTATGAGTGTCTTGGTCCGAATTTCTATCAGACCTCGCCCATACAAATTATGTTTTTTAAGCAACTCCACACCTATTGAAATAAACTCGGTTCCTTTTCTTCTGCATTAAGTATTGCCTTGCGATTGACAATGTATTGATTGGTTTGTTCTTTAATTTTTCGATCGATTTCGGCATTCTTGATGCTGATCAAAGACGATGCTTGTTTGATCATTTCTTGATACCAAATTTTGAAGAGATCAACTTTTTTAGCACGCTCTCTTTTCATTTCTGTTAAAATACCCAACCTGTCTTCATAGCTTTTTTCAAAAAAGTGTTTTCGCTCATTAAAAAAGTCTGTGGGAATATCAAAGTCCATAAGAATAAAGTCTACGGCAGAATGCACATTTCTATCTTCACGTGCCGTCCAATAATCAAATTTGTCACTCATGAGATCCTGAAACATTGCAAACCATCTAGGGTCATTTGATTTGTCGTACTTCTTGTCTGTTTTTGCAATAATCTCTTGAACTTCGGGACGAATAATCGATTCGTCAAACTTAATTTCGGCCAGATATTCAGGGATATCCATTGAATCTTCGTATTCCTTTCTTTCAGGAAGTTTTTTTCCCAAAATTCCTGGAACTTGTTCTTCGTGCGTCTTCCACCAGAGGTAGTCTAAGGCAAGGAAATCTTCATAGGTTTTTGGCCCTCCAAGCAGGACTCTGCTTTGGACCCGAGACAAAATTGCTGCATCAAGCACGTCAGGTAAATTTGTGAAAATCTGAATGAAATAATTTCCATTATTTACGGCAGTCGCGCCTTCAGTCATGGTCAGTACGGAGCTAACAACATGTCCTTGTCCTTCAGAGGATCCTTGTCTGGCTCGATCACCCAATAGGTTTTCACAATCATCCCAAGGCGAGTATGTAATTACATTTGGATTTTTTAATCGTCTATCAAAAACCTCCATTTTTTTTGCGGTCTCACCTTGCAAACTGGAAATGACAGTTCTTGGTAAAGGCAACATGACAAAAGGCACTCCTATATTATCTGCACGCTCTTTTCCATAGTTGAAACTGGCCGCAATCAACATGGACTTACCCGTTCCAGGAGGGCCATACTTCATAGTAAACCCTGGTAATCCTCCTAATTCCATCCAAGGATTTTTCTTCAATTCCACGTCATAACAAAGAAGGCGATCGATTTGACGCATGTTGCTTTTTCTTCCTTCCGAATTAGCAACAATATCTTTCATGCTGATGTCTTTAACCTCTATCTCTGAATGGCTGCCAAAAGTGGCACGTTCAAATCCTTCGATTACGAAATCAGTTTTGTCGTATTTATATTTTTTAGTGGTGAAAAATTCTGTGTACTGACTTACCTCGATTTCCGAATCGATAATGTCCATTATGCGCTCGTAGTAGATAAGTGCTGATTTAACAAAGGATTTCGTTGTACTTACTTTCCCCGATTCTTTGCAGAATTTAGCGAAGAAATAGGTGCTCGAATTCATTGCATTGACAGATCCATTCAGAGAAATGGCTGGATTTTCATTCAAGCTCATTACTAGTGCAGCTATATCATCTGTTTTGTATTGATCGAGTTTCCAAACAATGTAGTTAGCAGATACATGAAGTAGTACCCTAGCTTGGGTAATTTTCTTTTCCTCTAATTCATCTTTTTCATCTTCACTTAAAGTATCCTCGTCCTTAGCCTCAATCTTCAAGAGTCCTGAGGATTTTCTGAATTGCTTGGCCACATATGTTCCAAGCGCAAGGCCATTTTGAATGGCATTCAATACGGCATTTGCCTCTTCATTTAGCAGATTGGTGTTATTGCTTAAGTTTTTGCCAATGCCAATTAGAGAAAGAGAAGCTTGTCCAATTGATCCTGTTCCTCCAAAGACTTTTCTTCTTGCTAAAATACTCGTGCCAATGTCATCAGCATTGCTCACAGCCTGAGCGGCTTTGGCAACATCTGTCCATTTTACTTCTTGTAACAAAGAACCAACGACTTGTTTTATTTGTGCGAGGTCTGCTTCCGTAATTGGGATATAGGATTGTT
This sequence comes from Bacteroidota bacterium, assembly GCA_039028335.1. Taxonomy (GTDB): domain Bacteria; phylum Bacteroidota; class Bacteroidia; order Flavobacteriales_D; family JABDKJ01; genus JABDKJ01. The sequence continues at coordinate 806 of JBCCIF010000184.1, read as the reverse complement.
CTGCCATAATTTATATTGCGACTATGTTATCTCTTAAAGGACTAATTATCTTCGACATTTTCGCATCATCCAGTAAAAGTTGAACGACCTGATGAGGTGCGATTAAATACTTGTTTAATTTCGATACTTTACGTTTAGCACATTCTGGATCATTCTTGTCTATATGCCATTTCTGCAAAGGAACTTTTGAACTGAGCCATTTCGATTTAAATTGTTCTTCTCCAACAGAGGCAACAATTTCCTCTTCATAATAAACAATAAAGTGATCGTTATTTAACTTGTGTTTTTTGTGAAATTTGGTGAAAGCATGTTCATCTTTAGAATAAATTCCAAAGAGGGGACCAATATCATACTTCTTCAATAATTTGGGGTGAAACCATTCCAATTCTTGGTCCATGAATGCAACCATGTCATAGGGCTTTTTTGAGCCCATGCTTACATTCTCTAAGATGTTCGAATATTTGATGAAATCGGGGTTTCTCTTATTCAGCTTTTCTTCAGAATTACTGTATTCGAAATCAAGGACATAAATAACAGGGCGGTTGGTAGCCATGTCATAGGTTGCGAAGCTGTGAATGAAATTTCTTCGTCCATTTTTCCTAACCGTTCCTTCAATTAATTTTCCCGTATTGAACATTAAATAAATTGAAGAAGGAATCAGATTATTGAAATATTTTCTCTTGGAAAGTGCATCGAGGATATCGTAAGGTTCTTCATCTTGAATTCTCAATTTTGCAATCAACTTGTCTTTTAGAATAAGAGCATTTGGGAGTGATTCAATGAAGGAATCTTTTAGGTTATAATCC
>JBCCIF010000183.1:0-3036 GCA_039028335.1 Bacteroidota bacterium | reverse complement strand
TATCGGATCTAGATGACGTTATCATCTATGCTAGCGATTGCCTTGCCAGCCTTCTGGGAATAGACAAGAAAACCTTAGAAGGCATGAAACTTAGTTCAATATTATTTGATGCCAAATCCTCAATAGAAGACATCAGGCCTAACATTGCACGAAATAAAAATGGTCATGCGAGCACCTATAAAGTCCGATTACAGAAATCGGATAGCTTAGGGCTTTTGGTTTTGGTAAATAGTGCTCCTTTATACGACGAAAAAAGAAAGATTATAGGTGTTTTTTCTGCCATTCAAGACCTCTCCGGCAAGAAAAAAGTTGAAGAGAGTCTTGAGGACATTAATAAAGAACTGGCCCATAAAAATGAAGAGCTGTTTAAAAGCCAAGAGCATTTGAGCGCAATAAACGAATTTTCTCAATTAATTTCTGACAAAGACGAACTTATCGAGCTTACTTCGGCTATCACAAAAAATGTTGTCTCACGATTCGATTTTGAAGATTGCGTAATATATATACTTGATCAAGAACGCCAAGTTTTATATCAGTCTTCAGCTTTTGGACCCAAGGACGATAAAGGTGCAATTCTCAACCCAATAACTTTGAAAGTAGGACAAGGAATTGTTGGAGAAGTGGCAAAGACGGGAAAATCAAAAATTATTCATGACACGTCCAAGGAATCAAAATACGTTGTTGATGATCGAGTAAGACAATCAGAAATTACCGTTCCAATTTTATTTGAAGGAAAAGTACTGGGAATTATTGATTCCGAGCACTCCCAAAAACACTTCTTCACACAAGCACATTTAGATACGTTGACAACCATTGCACATCTAGCGGCTTCCAAAATTCGCAGTACGATCGCTTGGCAAAAACATCTGGAAGTTGAAAAAGAACTGATCGAAAGTGAATCGAAAATTCGTAATATAATTGACTCTTCGTTAGATGCCGTAATACTAATTGACGCTGAAAGCAAAGTTACCGAGTGGAATCAACAAGCGGTGTCACTGTTTGGATTCAGCCAAACAGAAGCAATTGGCGTTCCTCTATCCACATTGATTATCCCGAAACAATACCGTGACGCACATGCCCAAGGTATGAAGCATTATCACAATACGGGAGAAGGGCCTGTTTTAAATAAAAGAATTGAAATCACAGCCATTGACAAGCGCGGAAAAGAGTTCCCTATTGAGCTGAGTATCATACCTATGGATATACGTGGAGAAAAGTTCTTTAGCGCTTTTCTAAGAGATATCTCACAAGAGAAGGCCAACAAGGAAAAATTAGAGGCAGCACTTTCTAAAGAAAAAGAGCTTAACGAGCTTAAGTCAAAATTTGTATCCATGACCTCTCACGAGTTTCGCACGCCACTTACCACCATTAAGTCCAATATTGATTTACTGTCATACAAAGTTGAAAACGGAAAAGACCTGTCATCAATTGATAAAAATATTCATCGAATTGACAAGGAAGTCGAGCGTTTGACTCATCTAATGAATGACATTTTAACAATTGGTCGAATAGAATCCGGACGTATGCCTTTTGACCGTGTTCCTTCTCAACTTCACGAATTGGCTGAATCCATCGTCAATGAATCCTTTTTTCCAGAGGGCAGTGACCATAGAGAGGTCAAATTGGAAGTCTCGGGAAAAGCCAGGGATATCCTTATGGATGGGAACGTCTTCGCACACGTCATCAATAATCTCATTTCAAACGCACTAAAGTATTCAGTAGACAGACCTGCACCAAAAGTGAAGGTCGACTACCAAAAAGAACGGGTTAGCTTAATCGTCAAGGATTACGGAATAGGTATCCCTAAAAAAGATATAAACCGGCTGACAGATTCGTTCTACAGAGCCAACAATGTTGGCAACATACAAGGCTCCGGTTTAGGACTTACAATTGTTCAGCAGTTTGTTCAAATGCACGACGGTCACTTGGAAATTGAAAGCAAGGAAGGCGAAGGCACTACCGTTAAAGTACACATTCATTATATTAACTATTTGCACAAAAATTATTAGTCATATGGACACTCACAAAGTACTTATTGTAGAAGATGAATTACCGATAGCAGAAAGTCTCGAGGAAATACTCGATTTACTCGGACATGATGTTTTCGGTACAGCCGCGAGCTATGATGAAGCCATCGAATTGATGAAGAGCAAAGAAATGGATATCATACTTCTTGATATTCAGTTAAAAGGTGATAAAAATGGTCTTGACGTTGCGCAGGTCATTAATGACGAATTCAGATTACCTTATATTTTCACTACAGCATTTGCAGACGAAAATACCATCAAACAGGCTTCAGACTTAAGCCCTTTTGGGTACTTAGTAAAGCCCTATGCTCTTAAAGACATCAATCCAGCTATCAAAATTGCTTTGTCCAACCACAAAAACGCAGATAAAATGCAAAGCGATCAGGCTGATTTCATGTCAAATAATCATCTCTATATTAAGGTCAATTCAAAACTTGTACGACTTAATGACGACGACATCCTATACATTGAATCAAAGGGGGATTACGCCCTATTCAAGACTTTGGACAAAGGGTTTATTGTTCATTCAACAATCAAAAATGTGTCAGAAAAAATGAATCCTTCTAAATTTTTAAAGGTTCATAGATCTTACGTCATTAATCTTGACAAAATCAAGGATATTGAAGACTCCAGCATTTTGATTGAGGGTAAGGTGATCCCTGTAAGTCGTCAACACAAAAAGAATCTGATGGATAGGATTGATTTATTGTAAGGGAAAAACCAGATATTTTGATCGTGCAACCTTATCTGAATAAATTTTCTGCAAAAATATTTAACGCGATATAATCATAGCGTGTCCTACCAACCAAGTGCAAGCGCTTTCCAGAGCAAACAATAAAAAATTAAACTGCTTATTAACTTAAATCCAGTTAATTTTAAGTTATGGATTTAAACAGTTTTGATTTTCCCAAGACCGAATTAGAATTTGACCAAAATCGCGCCCTGCGCGGGTGCGTGCATGCCCGCAATGCTCGCGAGTGTGGTCGACTTTCCCGCGCCGTTGCGGCCG
>JBCCIF010000182.1:0-3050 GCA_039028335.1 Bacteroidota bacterium | reverse complement strand
TTACTTGATTGAAAAATGAGAAACTTAATCACTTTGTTTTGTGGTAATTTACTATTCAAAATAGCCCGAACCGAAAAGAAGAGTTTGAGCAGAGGTATCACAACTGAAAAAGAAAAAATCAAGAGAGCCACGATGATTAAAGCCAGTTCGCCTCGAGACAAAAGAATCCATACTACATCCAGAATACTTTTACTTTGAAAAAAAACAATCTGATTGTTGAAATCCACGGGTTCTCCTGCCAATTGAAAACTAAATGATGTTATCTCTGCCTCAATATCGATCATAGGAAGCGCAATTCCGGAAACCAAAAGAAATAAGGATGCAAGAATGCAGATGAGATATTCCCATTTTGAATTTATAAATCCTCCAATCATCAATATAAAAAAGCTAATCCCACTGGTTAAAATGAACATCAAGGAAATGTAACGCTTTGCGCTTAGGTCTTTTTCCAATTGAGAAATTTGATTGATACAGGCCTCTTTTTCCGAATGGTCATATTTCTTCAAAATTGAAGCAAGCTGAGAGTAATCCGTATACCCCATTGTTTCGTCTGCAAATTGCTTGAACTTACCCAATAGATATTCTTTAATCTCCTCTCTGTTTTCTGGTTGCTCAAGATATTCAATGATTTTGTCTGCATATGAGGGAATTCCTGATTTGATATCGTCTATATCGACAAAAAGATCAATGAATACGTTCTTGACCAACCCTTTGAATCCACTTTGGTCATTCTTTTCCCTTACGATATTTTGGACTTCATCAATTACTTGATGCAATACATTTTCGATGTCCGATTTTAATTTAGCCCTGTTCGAATCATCAATTTCTAATTCCTGAATCTTCTTACTTGCGACATCTGCTATGACCTCTTTCCATTCATCAACACTGAACAAACCATAACGAATATGGCTCAATTCCATACGGTCTTCTTTTAATACAGCAATTTCTTGTTGAATTTCGAATACGCGAGCAGTGCAGAACAATAGGGCAAATAATAAGCCCGAGAGAAATACGTGCTTTAGATAATTCAATTTCTCAAATGAAGCACGAAGATAGGGATTACTTTACCCGAATATTATGACGATAACTTCGACCTTCAAGGGTGTAAACCAAGGAGTAGATTCCACTTGGCCATGTGTGCGTTTTAATGATCATGCGATTTTCGATGCGTTCAATATGTCCAACAATCGCGTCTTTCTCGTTGAGAATAAGCACATCTTTCACCTCAGATAAAGGTTCTATTTCGATCATGTTGTCCTCTTCATACTGGACAATTTTTAAAGGATTTTCTGAAGAAATTTCTGAATTAAATACTGAAGAAGAAATACACAGCAAGCTCACGCACGCAATCAACACGCTCTTTATCATAGGTATTAAGGTTATAGTTGAGTTCTAAATTAACTTCAACGCGCCAAATTTCCACTTGTATAAACGAATTTATGACGAGTAAGGTTCCAGTTCATCATAAATTTACACCAGTTAGTCTAATTCACCTGCATCCACATCATTAATGAATGAAATTAGACCCGGAAAAAAATGTTCAGGATCATCATATTGAGAAAGGTGACTTCCATTCTCACAAAGCAAGAATCTTCCTTTTTGAACCTCCGTTGACATCCATTCCATGTGCTTGGGGTCCATGGTGTCATAAGTAGCTCCGATGCATAAGGTTGGTCGATAAATTTCTTTTAAACGATTGGAGACGGACCATCCTTCAAGTGTTGCACCTTCGGTTATTCCAAATTCGCTGTGTCCCTGCATATAGATATAAACCTCGGGGTTTAGATTATTGAAAGCATTCATGGCCTCTTCTGGCCATTGATCCAATGGTTTTCTCAGGATATGTCGCGTATAATAGTGTTCGTTCAATAGGTTTGCATAGCGCTCGCCAAAGTCGCCTGCTTCCTCCAATTTCATGACTTCTTCAAAAACTTCTGGTGGAAGTTTTGGCCCTAATTCTTCTTTTGCGTATTTGCAATAGCCATCAATATCAGAGACCATATTGCTGATAATCAGGCCTTTTAAATGCTCTTGATATTTTAGTGCATATTCCATTCCCAAAATTCCACCCCAAGACTGGCCATATAGGTAGAAATTCGTGCTGTCTAGACCAAGCGCTTGCCTCACTTGTTCGACCTCTTCAACAAAACGGTAATTCGTCCACAATGCCGTATCACTAGGTTGATCACTGTGAAAAGATCCCAATTGGTCGTACAATATGTATTCAATATTTTCCTCAGGAAAATAATTTTCGAAGCAGGTAAAAAACTCATGCGTGCCTCCTGGTCCTCCATGAAGTAAAAGAACACGCTTATCGGGATTGGCCCCAACTTGCTTGGTCCATACTTTAAAAGTTCCTCTATCCGTTTTTATTGGAATCTCGCGGATTCCTTTATCGTTTTCTTCGAGTACTGTGTTTTCCTTTTCTGTTATTTCTACCTTTTCTTTAGTCTGTGGTGTAGAGCATGCAAAGAAAAAACAGGTGAGTAGAGCGAGTGCGTTCAGTTTCATAGAAAGAATTTGATTAACAAAAGAAAAAATAATCTTCGATAGCTTCTAATAATTGAGCATTTAAATAGGCTCTAATAGCGCTTTGATCAAAAGGTGAACTCACTTGAATGATTAATTGTGGCTTTTCTAGAGCTTCTGAATAGAATACATCCTGAATTACTCTGCCGTAGATATTCTTGCCTATTTTATTTGAATTATTGCTGACCCAAAAAAAATCAATTTCTCTTTCAATCAGCAACTTAGCTAGTTTTTTCCCCCGTTTTCCGGCTCCCCACAAAACAAGAGGTCTCGATTGGTCTCTTTCAATCTCTAAAAAAAAAGTCAATTTCAATTCTAAAAATTGATTGTCTTGGTAATGTTCATCATTTCGTGAAGCACGCTCAGGATGATCCCTCCAAAGATGTAAAATTTCATTACTGGGAATGCATTCTAAGCCTCCTTGGTAAAACCGAAAAGCGAGATCGTAGTCCTCGGGATATATATTAGAATTGAATGCTCCAATGGCTTCGAAGTCCTTTTTGTAGGTCATCCAACAAGGA
>JBCCIF010000181.1:0-3192 GCA_039028335.1 Bacteroidota bacterium | reverse complement strand
CATCCTTCTTGTTTTCTGGCATTGCCTGTACAGCGTTGCTAAGTATATTCATGAATACTTGATTAAGCTGTCCTGGGAAGCAATTGATTTCCTGAATATCTTTATCGTAAAACTTCTTAAGGTCAATAACGTTTTTAGTCTTGTTTCTGAGTAGAATAAGTGTGGCATCCAAGGCGTCATTGATATTGGCAGGTTTCATTTCTTCTTCATCCAATCTTGAGAACACCCTTAGCCCTTTGACAATTTCAATTGTTCTTACCGCACCTTTTTTTATGTCAGTCACCAGTTCCTTCACATCTTGAATGAGGTCTTCGTAACCCATTTCATCTTTTAGAAGTTTTATTTCTTTTAAAACTTCCTTATAGTCATCAGATTGCTCAAGTTTATCGTACTTGGCGATAACGTCCATCATATCATCAAAAGATACTTTCAACGTATCAATGCCATTGTAAACAAAGTTTATCGGGTTATTGATCTCGTGCGCGATACCGGCGGTCAGCTGACCCAACGACGCCATTTTCTCAGACTGCACGAGCTGAGACTGCGTGTTTTTTAAGTTTTCGAGCGTATTGTTTAGCTCATCTTTACTATCCCGTTCGTGACTTAGGGCCTGTTTCAATTGATTTTCCGTGATCATCAACTTCTCTGTAGCCTCCAATTGCTCTTCCGCGATATTTCTCATGCGCTCCTCAGAGATTTTCACCTTTTCATAAGCTTTCCTCAATTCATCTTGCACGCGAATGAGTTTCTCATTAACCTCTATTTGCTTCCGTGAACTTTTCAATATTTCCTGCTCTGAAAGCTTTAACTTCTGGTTTCGCTGTTCCAGTGCCCGCTGAGACATAATGAGTTTCTCATTAACTTCAAGCTGTTTTTCAGCACTTTGTCTAAGGCTTTCCTCTTGTCGCTGAAGCTTAACAAAAGCTTCGTTTGCGGTAAGGAAGTTTTTATAAGCCAGGTTTACTGCAGGACGAAAGATGAAGGTGGCTTGAAGAAGAAGTATACCAATAATTCCAGCCGTCAAAATATACTGTGCACCTGAAGAACCGGCCTTCTTTTCATAGGTATCTTCTTCATAATAATCCGATATTTCGCTAAAATGCTGGCTAAATTTTCTTTCTTGCCCTACCAGGGAATTAATGGCCAGATTGATAGCCTCTACCTTATTTTCTTCGGGATCATCAAAGCTAATACTTAGAAGTTCCTGGACACCATTCTTGATTTCATCAAAAGGTATTGACGACTCTGATAGCAAGGCCTGAACATTTTCCGGGTTTTCGATACGATTGATTCCCAGCGTAGCGTCTCCGCGATTCAACGCACGCTGGATTCTTTCGAACTCCGTAAGATGCTCTCGAATTCTGGTTTTTACAAGGTTAAAATTTCTCTCACTTTTGGCGATGCCTTCCGTGGTCATGAGCAGGGCATTTTTGGTAATGGCTTCACCAAGAAAAGCCTGCCTTTGAGATAGCTTTACGAGACGGGTATCATTCTTATTGACACTTATGGTTTGCTGAACCATAAACTGACCGATAAATAAAGCGATAATCGTTAAAATCAAGGTTAGAACGTATGATCGAATTAGATTATCCTTCTTCATATCTTCTTGGGTTTGTTAAAACTTATTTCGCCATCCGTCATTTCGAAACGGTTGAAACAATTTTGTCCTCAACCTCTAACGAAGCATCGGTTCTAGGACTTTCACTCAATATTTTTTTCTTGATCTGCTTTAAGAAATGGCGCTCAAGACCGCCTTCGGCAAACTTAAGTAACATGGCAGTGACCAATAAGATACCGAAACTTACATATGGAACACCGACGGCCTCATCAATAATTGGAGCAAGGAACTGTTCTTCTGCTATGAATACCACAATGGCTGAGAAAAACAGAATCCTTGAGGCCCTCTTTCCCACAGTCATCTTATCAAGTTTGTCAATGGTTACCTCTAATTCATCATTCTTTTTCTGAATCTCTTTGTTTTGACTTTTAATCTTTTGATTGGCATGATCAAGCTTTTTTTGCAGTCGGTCACTAATTCGTGTAATAACCTTACTTTGATCCAAAAGGTCCTTATAGTTGACTGCTATCCCTACGGCATCGTCCATGCTCAGGTCTTTGTTCTTAACCTTGCCAACGTAGTCCGATAGAATCTTTTGCTCTTCGTGATACAGTTCCTTCATCCTTTCCTTTATTGTCCTCCATCAGCTCCGCCCCACTCGGGAGACTGGACTGTGATCAGCGTTTCTGCTTTTATATTTTCAGTTTGATTAGCCATAATTCTACGCTGCCGCACCTTCTTTTTCTAACAGTCGCGGAACTCGTATTTGTAGCGTGAAGTATGAATAATCATCATTTACATTGTGAAATTCGTACGCGAGCTTCTGACCGGTTTTCCGTGCAATTTCTACAAAACCTAGGCCGGCCGTTCCGCGATCAGAAAATTCTCCGTTATATAAAATTTCTTTATATAGTTTTTTCAGACCTTCACGATCAAGGGAATTGATGTTGTCAATTTTCCCTTTAATGGTATTTATCTTACCATTTGGAATAAAATTTCCGGTCATGATGTTGAAAAAGTTTTTTCTTGCTGTTACCATGAGCAGGCCGGATTTGGAGTCATAGGTACTGATAGCTTCTTCTTCTGAAACTTCATCCATATTATGATACAGATTCTGTATACACTCCGTGGCAGCCCCATAGAACTTTTTTTTGATTACTCTATTGGTTTCAATTTCTCCAATTCGCTCCTCCAGCGTCTCTATTATTGACGTTACCAGATCAAATGTCACCTCACCCTTAAACATCAGAATGATGTTAGAGTCATATACGTTTTTATATTTTTTTAATAAATCCATTTTAATCTCACCCGATCCAATATCATCAGTATTGAAGCTTTAATAACAATTACAGACATTTTTATCGTAATCTGTGAATCCTATTAACTTCCTTTAAAATACAAACATTACTTGTATTATTCAAAGAAAGAAAATTTGAATTCTATTTGCGGGTAGTTCAGATGGTGTGCGATATAAAATCGCTCGACAAATACTGCTTCAAAATTTCCCCCTAGCTGGCTGAATAATATTAAAATAATTCAATTTCGATTTTACCAAGAATACACCAAACATCCAAATTTTGTTATTTGTTTTGAGTTGTTTTACGCAATCCACTCACTGGACAATAGGTGTAATT
>JBCCIF010000180.1:0-3242 GCA_039028335.1 Bacteroidota bacterium | reverse complement strand
CCAATGTTCTTTGTACATTCAAGCAGCAAAAGGGAGGAAACCAACTGTTAATCTTATTGAATTGGAAGCAACCAAAAGAGAGCATTCCAAATGAACTTTGCACCCATGTCCAAATCCCAATGCTCTTCCCAGAACTTCAATTCATTCAACTTATTCAATGAATCAACCATGAACGCAAGGTTTCCTCTAGTGGTAATGATTACTCTATCGGATCCGACCAATCCTATCTCATCTATGATTGGACAATTTGGAAGCCCCTCAATAGCTCTTTTCTCAAAAGACGTGTTATATGGCAATGAACCATGATTCGCCTGGTAGTTCTCCCAATAATGCATCTTATTTTCAGGTGCCATGAGGCAAACAAGATCCTCATTCATGTATTCGGGATTTTGTGAAATTACCAGATCACGAACACCATTTACTTGAGCCTCAGCATTTGAAGAGGTGATTGCTGCTCCATTGAATATATTCCCGGCCGGAATATTTGTGGCAATAATATCCGCTGCTATGTGTGTCAAAACACCGTCAAAAATATCAGATCCAGTAGTGCCCGCCGCATTCAAAGCACCTTTGTACAAGGCATTTCTTCTTAAAGAATTAGACCCGGATTCAAGAATTTTCTGAACCATTAAATCCGCAAAAGGCATGTCATACGGATTGCTCTTCTTGGACTGACGTTTTTTAGCAAGGTGCGATCTATAAAGTGATTCTATGTTAGCCTCAGAAAATTTTGTTGCTATTTCACAGTTTTGCACTTTTCCAATTCTGGCCTTGAAATCAATGACATTAGCCTTTGGTTGAAAGGATCCTCGATTGCCAGGTTGCAACGGGTCGCCCGTTATCATTTGTGTAAGATCGATTTGATCTTCGACATCATCATATACTGTGAAATAATCCAATGCACTGACCATAGAGACCATTTTCCTAACAAATATGTTTGGATTGTCTTTGAGGTTTTCCCGTAATTTGGTTGCAAGATTGCTAATTGTTAAAACTGACATAATTATAGATTATACTTTTCGTTGATTTCTTCTGACTCACTTTGAACACGCTCTTCTTCCAACTCAAAGGCAAATTTTTTCGCACTTTCTGAATGGGCTTCGTCTTTCTGTTTGTCAACCGTAGTGTGATTGGTTGCAGGCTTTTCTTCTAATCGAACACACTGATCTCTGAGTTCAGCATTTTCATTTTCCAAATTGAAAACTTTTGTATTCGCCTCTTTTAAGGAGATTGCTGTTTTTTCCAACGTGTCAACATCAGCCTGTGCGGCTGCAAATAGCGCATTCGCTTCAATCAAATGAGATTCAGCCGCATGTATGGCTTCTACCCCTTTCTCTGAAGCTTCTACAATCAACTCTTCCCCTTCTTCGGCACCAAATAGGGATGCCAAATTTTCAGGAAGAACCGTTGCATTCCTTTTATCGGCTTTCGTGCCGAATCCAAAAAGATTGATCTTCTTCATTTTTAATTAACTAAAGTGTGTTTTTTTCTAGCTGAGGCTATGTCCATAGCCAGCATTACCGTACTAGCCAAGGTGTCTTGATAGTCAATCATGCCCAATTCTTGAGCCGTTTCCTTATCATACATCTTTCCAGTAAAAATATTTTCGAGAGAGGTATTTAACCTGTCTCCTCGACCGCGTAATACAGCAGATTTAAAATCTTCGGCAGTCTTATTTAATTCTTTCTGCAGTTGATCAAGGCTGGCTTGTGGCCATTCTTCCACGCTATTCAAAAGCGCCTTGTCGACACTCTGATCCGCACGCATAATTTCTACTTTTATGCCCTCCTGGACTAGCCAATCTTTTTCATTCATTAGCATACAAAGCACTCCAATAGAACCGACCTCACTATATTCCTCAACATTGGCAACTATATAATCTGATTGACTAGTCACCCAATAATGTGCACTTGCGGCCATACCATCTACAAAACTGATGATTGGCTTTTCACTATCGTGAATTGCATTTCCAAGCTCAGTAGTTCCTGCCACAGAGCCGCCTGGTCCATCAACGACCATTACAATTGCATCTATTTTCTTACTTGCATTCGCCCTATTTATCATGCCTTTGTATTGCATAGATCCATAGGAACACATGCCTCCATACTTAGTCAGTGTACCAATTAGTGGTACTTCAGCAATTCGTTGTCCAGAATCTTCATTCTCATAGACATACATACCCAACTTTCTATCCCAGGACCCAACCACATTTGCAACCAATTCAGTGGACGGTGTTTCAGCATTTTTTAAATGGCTATTATTGATCAGCATTGACAAATCCCGACCATTCTGAAATCGATGCAATACAAGAGGAGATATCCGATGAAAAAATCGGGTTTCAAGTGCCCAGGCTTTACATGTGAATATTTCTTGCATGATTTGAATTTTGAATCCCTACAAAACTTAACCCCTGAATTTCTTTATAATAGGACATTGCTAATTGGATTAACTACTCAGATTACCACTATAGTAATAGGCAGGGTTCGTTTGTTGACATGTAATTACAACATCATATCTATTGGGTGAACTTATAGATTCACCTTTATTAAATGTCCAATTAAGTCTTGCTGGCTCGTCTAGGCTACCTATAACTCGTCTCAAACCTTCAAAATCTTCAGTAATAGCAATCAGCTTTCTATTCATCAGGTTTGAAAGCAATTGAGTCACCACTGAACGATCTTTTCTAATAGAAAATGGTATTTCATAATTGTAAGATTGACTACCATGGATCACTTTGGATGTTTCTTTGAATCGCGCCGTACTATCCAATGGATTAATTTTCTGAAAAGAACTGGGATTAATATCGTTGGAAAGATTAATGCCAGAAGCCGAAGGTATTTGAATCACATTTTCAACTAGTTGTAAATACACCGCTAGAATACCTCCAGTGCTCTTTCCTTCATATGCTTTGAGCTCAGACATTCGCTCTTATTTGAATCAATATCATAATTCAAAAGAGTACAGATTAATATCGTATTTATAGGACAGCTAAAGCAGTGGGGATTAATGGGGAATCTTAGGACAGGTCTGTATTTTTTTTGTAATGATTTTTTTGATTGTTTTATGATCTACATTGTAAAGCTTGCCTAGTTGCCTCAAAGAATACTTTTCATGCTTGTACAACTTAACAATTACTTCCTGATCATAATCTTTTACTTTCGGAATTCTTCTTCCTTCAAATTTGGGTAAACTTCGATTTATACCACTTTCTCCTCTTCTTGTGAGTTGCCTTCTGAAATTTT
>JBCCIF010000179.1:0-3332 GCA_039028335.1 Bacteroidota bacterium | reverse complement strand
TATTCTTAATACATTAAAGATCAGTACACTATTTATAATATTTTTTTTGCATGAAAAAAGTAATTCTAAATTAAGTACTCTTTCAATCAGTTTAATAAAAAATATTCCCTCTGGCTCATTGATCATGTTACCTGAAGATATTATCCAAAGTAGGTAATTAGTCATTTAAAAAAACGAAATGCCCAATCGAACCCAAAACCATAGTTTCACAATAATTCTATTTTTTTCCTGTATGTTGATCATCCCAGGCTGTTGTGAAGAAGAAAGCCCAGCCCTACCTGATCTTGTAAGTTCTATTGGTCTTAGAAGTGAAAATTCTGAACAAACCGGAGATTCATTTGAATTTGAGCATATTATTACAAACGTCGCTGAAATCTTAAATGGAAGTTGTGGGGAATTGGAAACATTGACAGCTGATGAATCCAAGGCCTCAATCACTATTGAATATTCTTCAGGAATTGACCACCCTGTTTTTCAACTAATCAATGAATTCATTTACGAAGTCCCTGCAATTCCCGCAGGAATGAGCAATACAGAAACATTTTCTATAAATTTTGATGACCCTGGCATATATCGAATAAAGGTCTTTGCTGATGTTCTCGACGAAGTTATTGAACGCGATGAAATCCCTGTATCCTCTTCAAGCGAAAATAACATTGCTGTCATAAATGCAAATGCAAAAACAATTCAGATTGCCCCTCCCTCTCAAACTGAACACAAGAAAGTATCTAAGATCAATCACCCAATACTATCCATATCCATAACTCATATCAATCAGAAAAATTCAGCCTCAGGTCGTTAGGAGAAATCTATGAACCCACATTTAATCATATTTATGCTTTTTGCTCATTTTTTTCTTGTTCACAATCTAGCCCTGGGCCAAAAAAACCTGTATTGGATCTCTCCGAATCCCGATGAATTACCGGATCAGGAATTAACAGTCAGCAAGAAAAAATTGGAAATCAAGCTAAGGTTGATTGGGGTAAATTCCATAAATAAGGAAAACTTCCATGTTTATATCAATAACAGACCAGTCACAGGGGAAAAGTTTGACGAAACCAGTCTCTTAGGAGCAACTTTTAAAACAGATGTTTTCCTTGAGCATGGAGTTAATAAAATAGTTGTAAAGTATAAATACTCAAATGTAGAGGTTTCATCTGCTCCTCTAGAAGTAATCTACAGCAGTGTATTACCCAAACTTCATCTTTTGTCAATTGGTGTTACTCATGCTGATTTGAAATATACTGTTGCAGATGCAGTTGACTTCAGTAATGTTTTTAAATATCAGTCTAAAGGGAACTCCAAATTATTCTCTGAGGTCAGTACAAGGACTTTGTTTGGAAAACGAGCGACTGCAAAGGAAATCCGTGGAAATGTGGAAAGACTTCGTACTGAATATCGATTTAATGAAACAATTTCGGAGGAAGATTTAATCATCTTGTTTATTTCTTCTCATGGATATATTGAAAAGTCGGATCGTGAATTCTATTTAAAGGGATCCGACTATAATCCTATAGCTGCAACAACCACATCTTTGAAATTCAAAGATGTGCTGGAAATATTAAATACTGTTTCGTGTAAAAAGCTGATTTTTATCGATGCCTGTGAAAGCGGGGCAAAATCATCTGAAGATATTCAACAAGCCATTGAATACCTAAGCAGACCTCTAGACGGGTTTTCAATATTTACTTCCAGCAAAGGCAACCAACGATCATTTGAAAGCGAGAGCTGGGAAAACGGAGCATTTACAGAAGCATTGCTTGAGGCTTTTTCGGGAAGTGCTGATTCTGATAAGAATAGCCTTGTAACGATAAACGAGTTAGAGAAATATATAAAATCGCGGGTCCCCGAAATTGTGTTGAAAGAAAAAAATGAAATACAAAATCCCGAAATTATTAGAAATGATCTTGGGAACCTCCCAATTTTCAATGTCAGCCTTTTTAATAACAGCAAATCCCTTTACAGCTTTCGTCCTGATATTCCATCAAAGCATCTTGGTGAAAAGTCAGTTAAAGAGCTTTACCAAACTGTTCCAGTTCATGAATATGGTCTGAACGGGGGTCGCCTATTATTTCATATCGGGAAATATGAAGTAACTAACGAAGCATATTGTGTGTTTCTGAATGAAAATCTGGAGTCGCCCCAAGTCTCAACATGGATTGATCTAAAGGCCGAGACCTGCAAAATTAAATTCAACCAGGGGAAGTACAGAATTGTACGTGGGCATTTATTTACCCCAGTTGTTGAAGTAACCTGGAAAGGTGCAATTGCCTTTAGTGAATGGCTAAGTCGGCGTACTGAATCGTCTTTCCGGCTTCCGACCTCAAAAGAATGGGAGATTGCTGCAAAAGCCGGCCAATTACAAGAATATTCCTACCTCGAGGAGCAAGAGTTCAATGAATTTTGCTGGAGCAGTTCCAATTCGGGAGGCCATCCGCATAATGTAGGTTCAAGATATGGTAACATGATAGGTGCTTTTGACATGCTTGGAAATGTTTGGGAATGGTGTGAGGATGATTACACGACCAAACCATTGCTAAAAAACCTCAGAGGTGGCAGTTGGTTTGAAGATCCGGAGAAAATTAATAAGGACTTTTCGTTTTACTCTAATCCTAAAATCACTAGTAAATACGTTGGTTTCAGACTAATTAAAACAAAATAAAATTGTTATGAATAACTCAATTCTAAAAAGGGTGTTAATCTTAATTCCAATTTTAATGATGCCAATCTTTCAATCCGGTTGTTGTGAAGAATGCCGTGCGGCTTTTGCTGATCTGTTTGGGAGCATATTTGTTGAAACCAATGAGGTAAATCATGGAAATCCATTCACCTTCAAACATCTGATTACAAATTTAAAATCCACTTCAGCTGCTTGTGAGTGTGATAATCAAAAAACGATGACTGCAGGTGCCTCAGTATCATCCTTGCTTGTAGATTATTCTCCGAATGTGAATAATCCAGTATGGGAACCTGTAGATCTTAGTGGTAACGATCAATACGAAATTCCTCAAATTCCTGCGGATGCTACCGAAGAGGACATTTATAACGTTCTTTTTGATGACCCGGGGATTTACAGAATCACAGCATTGGCTGATGGAACCAACTTAGTACCAGAAAGAAATGAAAATAACAATAAAGCTGAAATAAATGGATCTGCTAAAGTTTATCCTAACGGGATGTCCTATGATGGTCCAGGAATTTTAGTTTTTGTAAAATCTAAAAATGGAGACTTCAAAAGAGATTTAAATGATAAAACACCTCCTGTTGTAAAAATCACAAGAATTTCATCAAGGCTAATGTTATGACCATCATAAAAGATCCTTGACTCAAAT
>JBCCIF010000178.1:0-3406 GCA_039028335.1 Bacteroidota bacterium | reverse complement strand
TAGTACCACCAACGATTAATCATTTTACTGATGACGAGGACGTAGACCAGAAATTAAATCTTACTTTTAATACTGCACAAGAACGAAAGGTGAATTACGCATTGAGCAATACCTTTGGTTTCGGTGGGCATAATACTTCCGTGATATTCAAAAAATTAGACTAATTAAGTTTGTCATTTTGGATCTTTAAAAAGAAAGAAAAAGATGTTCTCGGTGACCGAATAAAGGTGGCTATGAGGGAATCATTTGGATTTACACCAAAAAGGATAGAGCTCTACAAATTGGCTTTATGCCATAAATCTCATTCTAAAAAAGGAAGTAAAAAAAACAACGAAAGACTAGAGTTTCTTGGAGACGCAGTATTGGACCTAGTATTGGCCGATTACTTATATGAGAAATATCCAGACAAGAAAGAGGGTGAATTGACGAAAATGAGAGCGAGGATAGTTAGCCGCGAATGCCTTCTTGATTTAGCCGAGAAACTAGGGGTAGGAAAAAATATACCTGTAAGAAAACAATTTGATTTACCCAGAGAGAATATTATCGGGAATACTCTCGAGGCTATATTTGGTGCAATCTATTATGATCTTGGCTACGAGAGATGCATGGAGATCGCCCTTCAAGTAATCAAGCAAAATTTAGATTTAGAAAACGCACTTTCTGTCAATTCTGACTTCAAAAGCATGTTACAAGAATGGACACAAAAAAAGAAGAAAAAAGTGTCGTACAAGTGCATTGAGGTTTCCGAAGAGGGTAAAGACGCACGATTTGAAGCGACCGTTTATATAGATGATAAATCCTTTGGAAACGGAATCGCGAGCTCTAAAAAAAACGCAGAGAAAAAGGCAGCCGAAGAAGCTTGGCTTCAAATTAAAAAGAAGTAAGACACACATCAGCGTTCAAAATAAGCGCTTGCTAATGCGCATTATTTAGCTAATATTCTTTTCTTTCCTTCTTGTTTATGCCGAAAAAGAAGCTTTACATAGAATTAGACTATGCATTCTTATGTTACGGAATTAGCTGTCACCATAAGGACTACCGCTTAGCTTGGAACATAAATGAGGCGCTCACCATTAGACTTGAAAAAAAGGAAGCTATTGTTATTCAAGACGATCTTATCAAAGATGGAATTGGATTTTCTAAGTTTTGCTTTTTCGAAGAGAAAACACAAACTGAATATTCCTTGTTAGGGAATAGGAATAAATGGGGGTTTTTAATTCCCGAAGAAGCCATGATAGATTATTTCTTCCTTATTAAGTCGGATAGAATTAATACAGATTTAATAGAGAATGAACTTAAGTCCATTGATATAATTTTGTCATTTGGTACTTTTAATGTTGATTCTCTTAAAAATAAAGAACGATTGTTAATGTAAATGAAAACGAAGCAAACAAAAATAATTGCGACAATAGGGCCTAGTTGTAGCAGCAAAGAGGCCCTGAAAGAGATGATTCTTTCCGGAATGAATGTAGCCCGTTTAAATTTTTCTCATGGAGATCATGCGACTAAGGGTGAAGTCATTCAGCTTATTCGTACACTGAATCAAGAACTCAACACAAATGTTGCAATTCTTGCGGATCTGCAGGGGCCTAAAATAAGGGTTGGCGATATGGGGGAAGGATTTTTATTGGAGGAAGAATCCATTTTTGAATTCAGCACCTCTGACAATAACAGCGACAATGGTCAAGCTTATATCAATTATTCTCATTTTGCCCAAGACGTTAATCCAGGCGAAAAAATTTTATTGGATGATGGGAAAATAGAATTACTGGTAAAGGAGACCAATAAGAAAGATAGGGTAAAGACAATTGTCTCTCATGGAGGTGTTTTGAAATCAAACAAAGGGGTGAACTTACCTAACACCAATATATCTCAACCATCAATTACGGAAAAAGATCGAATAGATTTAGAATACGCTCTTTCTCAAAAAGTTGATTGGGTGGCACTTTCATTTGTCCGTTTTGCTTCGGACGTCATAGAGCTCAAGGAATTAATAAATGCTGCCAATGCTTCTGCTAAAATAATTGCAAAGATCGAGAAACCAGAAGCCCTTGACAATATAGACGCAATTATTGAGGCAACAGACGCACTAATGATTGCACGAGGAGATCTAGGGGTTGAGGTGCCCATGGAAAATGTCCCCATGATTCAGAAAATGCTCGTTAAAAAATGTATCCGTAAGGCAAAGCCTGTGATCGTTGCGACCCAAATGATGGAGTCCATGATTGAAAACATTACCCCAACGAGAGCAGAAGTAAACGATGTTGCAAATGCTGTAATGGATGGTGCGGATGCAGTCATGCTTAGTGGTGAAACTTCGGTTGGGAAGTATCCCGTTGAAACAGTTCAAAACATGGCGAAGATCATCAATCAGATTGAAGGATCAGACGACATATTTTACCAGGAGTATGCTCCTAGCGATCAAAAAGGTGAACGCTTTACAAGCGATTTGATTTGTTTTAGCGCTTGTCGCCTAGCGCAGCGATCAGAAGCAAAAGCCATTATAACAATGACTTTTTCTGGCTACACGGCATTCAAAATATCTAGTCATAGACCTAAATCCAAGATTTTTGTGTTCACAGGTAACCGGCAATTGCTGACTACCTTAAGTCTGGTTTGGGGAGTAGAAGCTTTCTATTATGATTCGATGATCAGCACAGATCAAACAATTGCCGATATCAAATCTCTGCTCTTAGCGAATGATAGAATTGAAAATGGAGATATGATGGTAAATGTGGCTTCAATTCCAATAGCTGAAAAAGGAATGTCGAATATGTTAAAACTGAGTGAAGCATAAGATGACCAAAAAAGAAATTGCCCTTTTGAAGAGAATTTGCGAGGTGGCTGGCGCTCCAGGATTTGAACAACGCGTTCGTGAGATAGTGTTGAAAGAAATTGAGGGTCATGTCGATGAGGTTTCAATTGATAACCTGGGAAATGTTTCAGCTATAATCAGAGGAAGCGAAAAAACAAAGAAGGGTGAGAGAAGAAAACGCGCAATGGTAGGAGCGCATATGGATGAAATTGGTTTCATCGTTACCCATATTGATGCCAATGGGTTTTTGCGTTTCCATACTTTAGGAGGTTTTGATCCAAAGACCTTAACCGCGCAAAGAGTAATTGTGCATGGTAAAAAGGATTTGGTGGGAGTCATGGGAGTTAAGCCTATTCATGTTATGACACCTGAAGAGCGGAATAAGGCGCCAAAAATAAGGGACTATTGGATTGATTTAGGGTTGCCTAAAAAAGAGGTCGAAGAAATTATTTCTATTGGCGATCCAATTACAAGGGATAGGGAATTGATAGAAATGGGTTCTTGTGTAAACTGCAAATCCATAGATAATCGAGTGAGTGTCTTCATTCTCATTCAAGCTCTAAAGGCAATCAAGAAGCCGAAATACGACAT
>JBCCIF010000177.1:0-3416 GCA_039028335.1 Bacteroidota bacterium | reverse complement strand
TTGCGTAATGCGCTGGCCGGATCGGTCGTGTTTACAGCCGCTCCGCATTTACCGCAATTTCTAAGTTAGCTTCCTTGCTACAAAATGTGATTTATTTTATCAATACTGCTCATTATGTCATCGACAAGGAGCTCTAAAGGGAAAGGGGCTGTAGCCCCTCTTACGATGGACGATATGCTGTTGCTGTTGGATTCGGAGAAATTCGCAAGCGCAGTTGCTTCTGCTGTTCAAGCGTCGATCAAAGCAATTAAAGAAGAAAATGAGCGACTGAAACAGCAAATTATTCAGCATGACAAAGAAATAACAAATTTACGAACTGAGCTTCAGTCTCAACATCAAGAGATTGTAGCGTTGAAGGAGGAAAAGGTGAAGAAGGAACGCTCTGAGAAATTTCATCAGCTCAGACTTACGGGCCTCGATTGTGAAGACGGCGATGTTTTCAATAAGGTGAAGAATCTTTTTGAAGATAAACTTGGAATTGATACTATCAACGATAATGACATCTCTGCCAAGATTGTGAATCCAAAGAGAGCCAAAGACAACGGAAATACCTCGAAAACAACACGCCATGCCAAACGTATTGCGCCATCTTCGAATTACGCAACCGAAGCTGCGGTTCCTGAGAAAAGAGGTCGGCAACATGGCAGCGTTGTTATCGTACGCTTCCAGAATGCCTGGATGCGAAGAAAAGTCTTCTCCGCCAAAAGAAATCTTAAAGGAAGTGGCATTTTTATCTCCGAGGATCTGCCCTCGCCCTCCAATGGGATCTTCTTCAAATGCCGCCAACTTGCCAAGTCGGGAGTCATCTTGTCGACTTGGACATACGAGATGAACATCTTCGTGAAGAAGAAAGACAATACGATTATTCAGATCAAGGATGACGCTGACATCGCCAAACTGGATAGCAACGATGAGTAGTGATGCCATTGTCTCTCCTTTCGCTTGCTCCTACTTCTTTCTGATTTCTTATGACCATGAATGCTTTCACTGATTTTCATCTTTTTGACACAACTGTTGACACAATTGACCGTTTAGGCTATGTTGATCCGAAAAATGTACCTATGCATGAATTTACTTTGGCATCCCAAAATGTCAGGAGTTTGCTTAAGAATCACCAGTCAGTTTCCTCTTTTCTATCTACTACAAATATCAAGATTGTTGCTTTACAGGAAGTCTGGCATAACGGAAGCACTGTTTTCGACAATTACCAATTAAATATCCAAGAGCGTCTTTCTAAACGGGGTGGTGGTGTTGGCATAGCAGTCCACAACTCCATTGATTTTTCTCCATGTCCCTCCTTGTCAATCATGAACCATGATATAGAATTAATTGGTATTGAAACTAAGTCATTTTACTTCATGTCCATTTATGTGCCACCACAAGCCTCATTTACAAACACAGCTATTCACTTAAGAGCTGCTCTTGCTAGCTTGAAAAAGAAGGCTATTTTTTTAGCTGGAGACTTCAATGTAAATATTATGGCTCATTCCCCAAAATCACAACAACTGCTTGATCTCATGATTGAATTCAAAATGATTCCAACTATTGAAATTCCAACTCGTATCACTTCAAAATCATGCACATTGATTGACAACATTTTCTCCAATTACAGAGATTCTATTACATCTGGTGTTTTAACTACCGAGATCTCAGATCACTTGACGCCTTATTTAAACCTGGGTGGCTTAACTCAAACTGAGTCGCCACGGCGAATATCCTACCGTTGCATGTCACGAAATAACCTAACTACTCTTAGGTCTCTCCTCTGTGCACATGACTGGTTCCTTCCAGATGATCCTGCCAATGCTTTTGATCACTTTCACCGGCTCCTGCAAGAATGTCTTGACATTGCTTGCCCGATGATAACAGTTCCATTTAACAAAAACTTTCACAAGATAGAGCCCTGGATGACCAAATGCTTGCTTATATCAAGGAGGGAAAAGAAACGGCTGCACCGATCTTTTGTCTTATCCCATTCTGAATTAATGGAACAAAAGTACAAACAATATTGTCGCCTTTACAATATTCTGCTCCGCAAAGCAAAAATCCTTCATTGGGATCAATTCTATGCAACTTTCAAGAACGATCTGCAGAAAATGTGGCAAGTTACCAACAATCTCCTTGGGAGAACAAAGAAAAAAAATCGCTTTCCGTCTTTTTTCTCTGTAAACTCCAGAAAAATTAGTAACAATTCTACAGTGGCTGATCAATTCAACAAATTTTTTGCCAATATTGGAGCAAATCTTACTTCTAATCCAAATTTCTATGGAAATTCTGATTACATGGAGTACATGCCCTTGAATAATAATCACCACTTTGATTTTAACTACATTTCTACATTTGAACTTGACAAGGTAATATCTAAACTGAAAAATAAATCAAGTGCAGGTTTTGATCATATTTCTAACAAATGTCTAAAACAAATCAAGCAACCACTACTTTTCCCTTTAACTTATCTCATCAATTTATCCTTAAGAACTGGTTATATTCCTGTGACTTATAAACGTTCTAAGGTCTTTACCAGTATTTAAGTCTGGTGACCCACACGACTTTTCAAATTATAGACCAATTTCTCTTCTTCCTACATTTTCAAAATTATTAGAGCGGGTGGTATATAATCAACTCTACCCATATTTTGATAGTAATTTTTTCACACCATTTCAATTTGGCTTCCGTAAAGGACACAATACAGTGCACTGTATTCTAAATTTCCTCCATAACCAATTTATTAATGCTGACAAGAAATTTCATATTGGTATATTTTTAGATTTAAAGAAAGCATTTGACACCGTCTCGCATGATATTTTACTTGCCAAATTGTTGCATTATGGGCTATCTCGATCGTCAATGCAATGGATAGAAAACTATCTGAGCAACCGCTCTCAAATTGTATCCTACAACAGCGTCTCATCGTCTGCTCAATTTGTTAATTGTGGTGTTCCCCAAGGCAGTATCTTAGGGCCCCTCCTGTTTTTGATTTATATAAATGATTTCTCAAATTGTTCAAATTTTGATGTGAACCTATTTGCTGATGACACTACATTACAATTCTCTAGTAATTCACTAAGAAGTCTTGAAGAAGATGTTAACCTTGAACTGAACCATGTGATGCATTGGTATAATTGTAATAAACTTTCATTGAATGCTTCTAAGTCCAATATCATTAAGTTTTACATTGAAGTTTACGTTCTTAAGGTTGGAAAAGATAATGAAATTGGACTTGGAAGCATTCAATGAAAGTTTATTACAATTATACTAATGCACCACACGACTGAGTTCAAGGTTAACATCATCTTCAAGACTTCTTAGTGAATTGCTAAAGAATTGTAAAGTAGTGTCATCAGCAAATAGGTTTACATCAAAATTTGAACAATTTGAGAAGTCATTTTTTTAAGTCAGAAACAGGAGGGGCCCTA
>JBCCIF010000176.1:0-3483 GCA_039028335.1 Bacteroidota bacterium | reverse complement strand
TCCAAGCGGTCGCTTCGCTCTGGACTAGCCGACAACACCGCGCAAGGTCAATTGCGAGTCAGCAACCTGACCTTGTCGCCTGACATGTCAGTTGAAAGGGCAGGTGGCTGCCTCACAGCAGCCCCTGCCCACAACGTTAGCCACGATTACTATTTCCCTTTTAGAAATTTCGGACATTGCTGTTATTCTGCTGATAACGCAAATAAAAGCAACTCCTTAATAGGCCAACTAATCATAGTTATCCGTATATACACGGATAAATACGGCTTTCACTCTATTGCTTTTATTCCTGGATTTGGAGGGTAAACGGCAATAGCAATTTATTGAGTTTTCAAGCAGAATTGGGCTACAACCCAATGATTACGAGGAGTTGCGTCAATCAACGAAAAGTCTCATCTTAGTGAAGTGATATAGTGTATATAACGGCAATGCTATTATTTACTAGTAAGCGCAAATCCCAAAAACAACTAAACTCATATTCTAATGCAGAATGAATATTAAAAAACTAATAGAAAGGACAAACGAGAAAGAGTTTTATAAAAACTGGAATTTACGATTGAAGTCCCTGAATGGTGAAATAGATCATTTAAACAATTACCTTGACCTTAGTATTATTTTGGAAAAAGATATCACTGAGGATCAAATAAAAATAGAGTTAGAAAATTGGACAATTAGGGCAATTCAAGTGATTGAAAACAACAAAATATTTTCTCCAATTTACATGCCATATATAAAACTTGCAATTCTCGATGATCACCCCCTGTTATGGAGATATAAATACGATGAACTTGAATGTGAACTTAAAGGACATGTAAAAAACATAAATAAACTTGCAGGTGAATTGCATTGGTTGTACCAAAAACATACTGGTGGATTTATTAAATGGGAGCGTGACTTTTCCGGAATAAAGCTATTAGCAAATAAGGCAGATTCTATTTCAATAAGTATCAACCTCAAAACTTTCAATTTTGTGAAAGAGTTGATTGAAGACTATAAGCTTATTCTAGAAATTCAAAATGTTCTAAGTGGTGTTGAAAAGGGTTTTACAAATAGGCCGGAAGCAAAGGTATTGATGTTAGGGAATAGAGATGTAAATCCTCACGAATTCAATCTCAGACAACCTTACATAATTGCAGATGATTTTAGAGTTACATCTATATCAAACAGCAAATGATCCACCAAATCCTTTAATTTATTACTGCTATTCCAAAATATAAAATCGCTAACATTATGGCATCAGTAATGGGGAGGTGAAAGCATTCGAGTTATAAGTCTTCAAGTACCGCACTACTAATCCAAATACGTTCTAGGACATAGCATAAACTAATACAATGGCAACAAAGGAGGAAGCAATTAGAATTACACAAAAATTCATATCAGAATCCCCCATTTACTCAAAATATAAAGTTGGTGAGGATAAGATTAAAGAATACGAAACAGTTTGGTACGTACCTTTTTTTGAGATAATCCCGGATTCCGATAGCTATTTAGTTGGTTCATACAATGGGCTTATTGTTGATAAAAATACAATGGACTTTATGCAGCCAGGGAGTGGATTAAAATTAGAAGAATGGATATATGGATTCAAAATTGGATTAAGAGGTGAAAATTATGATTTAATAATAAAAAAGGTAAATGATTTAAGAGAAACTAAAGAAATACTCCCAAAACTAGGGATGACATATGTAAAACTTGAATTTGAAAACGGAATCGAATGGAAGATTCCTCAAAATTTCACAAGAAAAGAAATTAATAATAGGCTTAAGAAGCTTCCATGTGTGTTTAAAAATCAAAAATTTACCTTTTCAATGGATATATTTCGCGAAATAAAAAGAAGAAATCTCTTCATATATGAACTAAAATCATCAGAAAGTGACCCCAAGATATTGGGGGAATTAATAGAAGAATAAAAACGTCCTAGAACCAAAGCTATATGAACATGCTCCGCTACGCTCCGCACGTCATATTGCAGCAACGTTATGCCCAATGCAACAAACCATGGACTCAGTAATACGATTTTATAGCACGAATCAAGCATGGGGGGAATTCTCCAACTTTGCTGCCTATCCGATCAAGCTAAAAGGGAAAGTGTGGCCCACGAGCGAGCATTTCTTTCAGGCTCAAAAGTTCGCTGGGACCTCGATGGAGGACAAAGTGAGAAAAGCACCATCCCCAATGAAAGCTGCTGAAATGGGAAGAAATCGGCGAGTGAAGATCGTGAAAAACTGGGACCACAAAAGGGATAACGTAATGCTTGAAGCGGTGAGGGCCAAGTTCACACAACACGAAGATCTTGCTGCGCTGCTGATCTCCACAGGAGATGCGAAGCTTATTGAACACACGGAAAACGACAGCTATTGGGGAGATGGCAGGGATGGAAGCGGCAAGAATCGGCTAGGCAAAATCCTGATGAAGGTTCGTGACGAATTGAATAGAAAATCGTAAAATCACTGGGCAGCCACAACTCCCTAAGGTGGATTCGGCTGCCCTTGACCTTTAGCGGCGAACTCCAAAAATAATCTAATTCTCACAGCCATGGTCAAGGCTTAGATTAAACATTGAATCGTTTCTAATAATAGTTAATTCAAGAGTGTTTTCTATTTTTATTAAACTATCGCCTAATAAAATTTGATTATAAAAAGGAGGCTTTAGATAACTAATTCTAGTCCTTTTAGAGTTAGCCTCTAGCAGGAGTGTAGGTGAATTGTGGTCGCTTTTATCCTTATACTTTTTTGTTACTACTCCAGAATAAGAAGATGGTAGAACTCTCTTATTAATCCTACAAGGATAGCTCATTCCCATATTTATCAGGAATGTAATAAGCATGAATCCCCAAAAACAAAGGAAAATTAGAAAGAAGAATTTAAATGGAAGAAAAGGATCAGTTTTAAGTTTCAAATAAATCATTTAATACGACAAACAAGCTTATGTGAATGATGATGCCAATTTTCCTTACATAAGTATAAGTAATTAAGTTCCCTGACATAGGAAGAATCCAACATTCATTCGGGCTATCTCAGAATTCTATTCCTACTGTACGATGCTAACAAAGCGTATCCGCAAAAGCGGATACTTTTGAAAAGCTTAATATTTTCGGGCACAGCTATTGTCCGCCGAAAAAGCTAATTTTATAAAACAAGTAAAATGTATAAAATGAGCCTTTTCGGCTCATTTGGGTATTCTTGAGAGCGGAGCTTGCTTTCCGCTTCTGCGTATACCCAGCCGTTATGCACATGTCTACACGTGGTCTGTGTTATATGAAATAGGTTTTGCCGGAGTTGTGTAGGAATTTCGGAACCGACAACAACTAAATCAGAATTGTAATTTTTTATAGCACAACCAAGTAACGGAGAATCAGTACGAACCACAATCCTACCGGAACAGTTTCCCAGAACTTCAATACTTAAACAGCTAATAAGTCTCAAGACCAAGAGGACGACCAAATAAGATTCTCAGAAATTAATAGAATGTTTTTCCAAATAG
>JBCCIF010000175.1:0-3579 GCA_039028335.1 Bacteroidota bacterium | reverse complement strand
TTATCTTTAAGGGATAAGAATTTACTCAATGAGAAGAATATATAGTCTAATTACCTTTTGTGTTATTTCAGCAAGCCTTATTTCACAAACCCTCTGCGAAAATGGAGTTGCAGGATCTTTTGAATGTCATAATACCCATTTGCTTTCGCATGTTTCAACGTCTGATTTAAATGGTGGCAGTTCTACAGAACTGAATGACATTTGGGGCTGGACTGACCCGAATTCAGGCAGAGAATTCGCTTTAGTTGGATTGAGAACAGGAACCGCTTTTGTAGAAATGACAGATCCAACCAATCCAATTGTGATAGGAAAATTACCAACGCACACATCTAATTCTACCTGGAGAGATGTAAAGGTCTATCAAAATCACGCATTTATTGGTAGTGAAGCAGGCGGCCATGGAATGCAAATTTTTGATTTAACACAGTTACTCTCTTCCTTCTCTGGCTATCAGACATTCACAAATACTGCTCATTATGCTGGTTTTGGTGATTCTCACAACATTGTAATAAACGAGGAAAGTGGATTTGCATATGGAGTTGGAGCTGACTTTAGCGGTGGATTACACGTGGTTGATATTAGTGATCCGCTTAATCCTTCATTAGAAGGTGGTTTCAGCGATGATGGATATACGCATGATGCCCAAGTAGTCATTTATAATGGCCCAGACACGACACATGTCGGTGAGGAAATTGCTTTTGCGTGCAACGAGAACACCTTAACAGTTGTTCACGTGACAGATAAAAGCGATATGTACGAATTAGACAAAAAGACCTATGCAGGCGAGAGATACACGCATCAAGGATGGCTAACGGAAGATCACAAGTATTTTTTAATGGATGACGAGTTAGACGAATTGCAATTGGGTGTAAAAACGACAACTTTTATTTGGGATGTTCAAGATTTGGAGAATATCCAGCTGATTGGAACATTCGTGAGTGATTTGAGCTGTATTGACCACAACCAGTATGTAAAAGACGACTGGGTATATCAGTCCAATTATACCGGAGGTCTGCGAATATTAAGCCTAAAAGATGTGGCCAATGCGAATTTGGAAGAAGTTGGATTTTTTGATACATATCCGGCCAACAACGGAACTAACTTCAATGGCACGTGGAGTAATTATCCTTTCTTTAATAGTCAGAATGTTATTGTGAGCGATATCAATAGCGGACTTTATATTGTAAGGCCTGTTTTTGTTACTGTTTCGGCAGTAGAAAACAATTGCCCAGGACTTGATATCGAGTATTCAGTTCTGCCGGAAAGAGGTTTAAATGGAGCTATAAATTTAAGTCTCGAAAATTTGCCTGCTGGACTAACTTTTGAATTTAGTGAAGTCACAACTACTCAAGGAGACGAAGTTATTTTGACAATTGGAAATACTTCGATTTTAGCTTCAGGAAGCTATACCTTCAATTTGATTTTGGACGATGGCTTAATTGCTCACAGAGAAGAAATAAGTTTAGAAATTCCAGGAAATTTATCTACTCCTGAAAATTTGAGTTCTTCCCTGGATATTTCTTCAGTTAATCTTCAATGGGACCCTGTACCAGGAACAATAGCTTGTAAAATTAGAGGACGTGAAGTCGGCACTTCACTATTTCAACATACCCCAATCTTTTTTGGAACTGAACCGAGTTCTTATTCTGTGAGCACTAATTTTTTGCAACCAGAAACTACTTATGAGTGGCAAGTGATCTGCGGATGTTCTGTTTCTCCAATTGTCGCGAGCCCATGGTCCGGATTTGACACATTCACTACACCTGGAGAATCAGAATTTTCTTCCAAAGAAATTCAATTGCAGGACGAGTTGAACTTTTATCCTATTCCTGCTCAGAATCTGATCACCCTTCAATGGAATTTGGGAGAAACACAGCAAGCTAATTTAGAGATATATGATATGGAAGGGCGCTTAATTGATAGGTATAACCAAATAACGAAAAAAACGTTAGAGATTAATATTGAACATTTAACTAAAGGAATTTACTTTGCAAGACTATCTGATGGAGCATTGAAAGCGATAGGAACACGATTTATCGTAGAATAATCCTTCAGACCTTAGTATGGCACATACTAAACACTAATTTATGAAAACCGATATTATCGCAGAACTTACAGAGCTGCTCATTGAAGACGGAATTAAGAAAAAAGAAAAGGAAGTCGAAGCTCTGGTAACCAGTTACAATCAAATTTTAACAAAAGAAAAAGAAGATGCTTTGGTCAATCATTTGCACAATGGTGGATCAGAGGAGGACTTTAACTTCCTGCAAGAAGAAAACGACCTTTTATTTCTGGAACTAGAAAAATCCTACAGAGAAAAACTGGTACGTGAAGAAGAAGAAGAAAAGGCGGCTGTTTACAAAGCTAATCTCGAAGAAAGAGAAGGCCTAATCGAACAGTTGCGTCAAATTATTCAATCAGAGGAAAATATCGGAAAGGCCTTTAATTCATTTAAAGAGATCCAAGAGAAATGGACCAGCTGTGGGCCCGTTGTTCAAAATGAATATTCACGCGTTCAGAGTGAATACAGTAGATTGAGAGAGAGTTTCTTTTACAACATCAACATCTACAAAGAACTGGCAGATAACGATAAGAAGATTAATCTTTCGAAAAAGAAAAGAGTCATTGAGAAAATCAAGCTATTGAATGAAGAAAAATCAATCAATAAATTAAATGAAGGAATAAAGCCGCTTTTATCAGAATGGGATGAGATTGGGCCAACTTTCCCAAAAGATTGGGAGATCATTAGGGAAGAATTTTGGGGAATTGCAAGGAACATTTTTGATAAAATAAACAGCCATTACGAAAACCTTAGACTTAACAATGAGAAAAACGCACTTGCGAAGCGCGTTCTTATTGATAAGATTGCTAAGATAAACGAAAGTCTATCTGACAAGCATAAAGTTTGGCAAAGCCAAACGGATGAAATCAAATCTGTTCAAGCTGAATGGAAAACAATAGGTTTTGCCTCAAAAGAAGAGAATGACTCTCTTTGGCAAGAATTCAGAAGTCTTTGCGATACTTTTTTTGAAAGTAAGAAAGCATTTTACGCCAATTTAAAAAAGAACAGTGAGGCAAACGAAATTGCAAAAGAGGCAATTATCAATCAGGCAGAATTTTTAAAGACGAGTGAAGATTGGAAAGAAACCACTCAACAATTTTTAAAGCTGCAAGAGGAATGGAAGAAAATAGGTCCTGCTTCTCCTCGTGTAGAGAATAAGTTGTGGAAGAAATTTCGAGAACATTGTGATGCATACTTCGATAGGAAAAAGACCTTTTTCGCTGGGAAAGATGATCGCGAGAAGGAAAATCTGAAATTAAAACAGTCCTTAGTTGAACGAATTAAAACTTTTACTCCTACCGGAAATGCTCAGGCTGACCTGGTTGCTTTAAAGGAATTTTCGAAAGAGTTCAGAGAGATCGGCTATGTCCCTTTTAAGGATAAGAATGAAATTCAACAAGCCTATTCGAATGCATTGGATGAAAAATACAAAGCACTGAAATTAGAAAAGGCCGAAAAGAACAAACAGCTTTATCTAAACAAAATATCCGTTCTCAAAGAGGCTCCAAATGGCGAAG
>JBCCIF010000174.1:0-3699 GCA_039028335.1 Bacteroidota bacterium | reverse complement strand
TGACTGCTATCAGGGATCGAATTAAGCGATTCGGAATCGCGAATTACGAATCGTTTTTTTTACTTTCCGAATCAAAAACAACACTTTCTTACGATTTAACGAACCATAACTAGCCATCAGAATTGCGCACTACGTGGATTGAGAGTAGCCCTTGTTGATAAGGGGGACTTTGCATCAGGTACGAGCTCGAAGTCCACAAAACTCATTCACGGTGGATTGCGATACCTGAAGCAATTGGAATTAAAATTGGTAATGGAAACGGGGAGAGAAAGAGCAATCGCATTTAAAAATGCCTCTTATTTAGTTCGACCCGAAAAAATGCTTTTGCCATTTGTAAAAGGAGGCACTTTCGGGAGAAAATCAGTTTCATTTGCCCTTTGGGTTTATGATATTTTGGCTGGTGTAGAAAAAGCAGATCGCAGGACAATGCTTGGACTTTCAGAGACATTAGAAAAAGAACCTTTGCTTAGAAAAGAAAATGTGCTGGGAGGTGGATACTACGCTGAGTATCGAACCGATGATGCAAGATTAGTTATGGCGATTGCAAAAACTGCAGAAGAAAGTGGCGCTGCCTTGCTGAATTATGTCCGATGCAAGTCTTTTGAATATACAAATGAGAAAATTTCAGGGGCAATGCTCGTTGATGAGTGCACCAAGAAGTCTTTTACTCTAAAGGCGAAATTTGTTGTCAATGCTACTGGTCCTTGGGTTGACAAACTCAGGAAAAAAGACAAAAGTCGAGAAGGAAAAAGATTACAACCGACAAAAGGAATCCATGTTGTTTTTAGCAAAGAAAAGTTTCCTTTGTCTCAGGCGGTATACTTTGATGTTTCGGATGGAAGAATGATTTTTGCCATACCAAGAGGAAGGGCGGTATATGCAGGTACCACCGACACGTTGTATGAACATTCATTGAATAAAGTATATGCCTCAAAAGAAGATGCTGAATATATTTTGAATGGTATAAATGCCATGTTTAACATAGCACTTTCGTTAGAAGATATTGAGTCCTCATGGGCAGGCCTTAGGCCTTTGATCTATGAGAAAGGCAAAACACCGGGAGAATTGTCTAGAAAAGATGAGATCTTCTTTTCAAAAAGTGGTTTGATATCAATTGCTGGTGGGAAGTTGACGGGCTACCGATTGATGGCGAAGAAAATCACAAAAATTATCTGCAAGCGCTTGGGCATATTGACTGCATGCAAAACTAGAAAGAAAGCACTTTATGGATCCATTAGTAAATCCGAAAGCAACATAGAGCAATTAGGAAAAAGACTGGAACTAAGTGAAGATGCAATTACATATCTCATCCAGAACTATGGTTGCCACGCAACTGAAGTGTTGAATAGTATAAACCAGGTAGAAGGAACCTCAATTGATGAACGGCTAGTAAAAGCAGAGTGCTGGTTTACATGCGAAAACGAATACTGTCTAACGCTCATAGACTTTTTCAATCGAAGAACGGGAAGGCTATATTTCAATATGCCAAGTGTTCAAAAATATAAAATTGCAATAGCCCATCTGATGCAAAAATTGCATGAATGGTCTGACGAAGAAAGGGCTGAACAATTGAATTTATTAGATTTAGAGATAGCTCGATTGAGCAACTTTAGTTATTGAAAATGTCTTCATGTGTAATTTTTCCTGTTTCATCATATTGAATCCATTTCCCTGTTCTTTTCCCATTTCTGAATCTGCCTTGATAACGCATTATTCCTGAGGGATAGTAAACTCGAGTGGGGCCATTAAGAACATTTTGATTATACACAGATTCACTCCACAAAATACCACTTGGGTAGTACATTTTCCAAAGACCATTTCGTTTTCCATTTAAAAGACGGCCTTCATTCTTCAGCCCTCCTTCTTCGTAGTTCTCTTGGATAAGTTCTCCTTCTTGTGAAAAGTTAGCGTCTACAATTTCTTCAGACTCTTGAGATGGTTCTTCATTCACCTCTTTACTTTCAATAGCACAAGAGGACAGAAAGAGTAATATAAATAGAAAGTAAATCTTCATCGGGTTCTGTTAATCGTATAGTTCAGCAAAGTTTCTAGTCCTTTTCGTGCGTCATTTTCTGGATACTTAAACAAAATTTCAAGAGCTTGATTTTTAAGTTCAATCATTTTGTGCTGTGCGTACTCCAAGGAATTAAATTTAAGGACGAAATTGAGGATTTCTTCGATTTTTTTGCGACCGTGTTTCTTTCTTTTGATGATTCGAATAATTCTATTTTTTTCCTTTTCATCTGCCTTATTTAAGGCATGAATAATAGGTAAGGTCAATTTCTTTTCTTTGAGATCAATACCCCTGGGTTTTCCTATGTCTTCCCCAATTCCATAATCGAATAGGTCGTCCTTTATTTGAAATGCAAGACCTGTTAGTTCACCAAATCGATGCATATCTTCCAATACTTCATCCTCAGGTTGAACTGAAGCAGCTCCGCACTGGCAACATGCTCCTAATAGCGAAGCCGTCTTTTGCCGAATTATTTCAAAATATATTTCTTCATCTAAATTTAGTGACCGAGACTTTTCTAATTGTAAAAGCTCTCCTTCGCTCATGTCTTTTACTGCCCTTGTTACGATTTCCAATAAGTTGAAGTTCTTGCTTTCCATTGACATGATAAGGCCTTTGGATAAAAGAAAGTCACCGACCAAAACCGCAATTTTGTTTTTCCATAGCGCATTAATTGAAAAGAAGCCTCTTCGGGTATTGGCATCGTCTACAACATCATCATGGACCAATGTCGCGGTATGCAAAAGCTCTATAAGTGAAGCCCCAACATAGGTGTTGTCATTAACTTCATCAAATAATTTGGCAGAAAGAAAGACGAACATAGGGCGCATTTGTTTGCCTTTGCGCTTAACAATATAATGGGTGATTTTATTTAGGAGGGCAACGTTGCTTGTCATGGAATTTCGAAAACGATCTTCGAAAACCTTCATTTCTTTCAGAATAGGTTTTTTAATGATTTCAATTTCATCCATGTGATGATAAAAGTAATCCTAATTTTCAATCATTTTCAAAAATTGTGAAAAATATAACTAAAGGATTGATAATCAATCTAATTCAAACAGACAAAAGCGTTCTAATCCATTTCTTGAGGCGAGAATTGCCAAATGATTTTTGCTGCATTGGATCGAGTCGATTGGACGCAATTTGAACTGACCGTTCTTTCCTTTTAAAGGGCTTAAACGTTCTAAATTTCCGTCCTTGTCTATGCGTATATAAGAAGGGTCCGATTTTAGCACGTTGAAATTTCGCAAATTATTATTTCCTGGATCATTAATTATTTCCAAGTTCTTCTCATCATCATTGAACACAATGAATAATTCCTCGCCTCTGTTGGCGAGAGCAATCGAAGAATATAACCCTTCATCATTCACGCTTTCTTGACGTTTAGGAATGACCTTTTCCCAGCTCAATTGCCCATCTGGGGCATATTTGACCAAAATAAGGTCCATAAAGTAAAATACCTGTCGCGTAAAGTAGCCACCTGTCATATTGTAGTCATTTCTTTCACGCATCCAGAATTGTTCTCCAATTAATGAGCAAGAACCATTCGGATTCACCACTATATGCCTCAATTCAACCCGAGGGACTTCCTTTCGAGGGCGTAGCGCGCCTTCGCGGTACACTCGAGCTCCACCACGAACGCGTGGCCGCGCACGAGGGCCGGGATCGGCAGGCGCTGTCCCGGC
>JBCCIF010000173.1:0-3826 GCA_039028335.1 Bacteroidota bacterium | reverse complement strand
GTTTCTTTATTAAAAATTGCCGGCCTGCACTGGTATTGGCAATTAACAGACTAAACACTAAGTGAATAAAATTGTGAATAGCTGCAGTACATTTGCACTGCGGACACTAGCGCAATTGGTAATTTTACACCATTGTAAATCACGTGAAAAGTCTGCTCTCAATAGCCTTCATTGTTTTGAATTTTTGCTGCCTGGCAAATGGCCATCTTATAACCAAAGATGAGGTCATGAACCAGATCATTTCGCAGTTAGAAGATTACATAAACCAATCTTATGAAATGCAGAGTACTTCAATCAAGTATCACAAGAGTTCTAAACGTATGATAAAGGACATGAATCAAAT
This sequence comes from Bacteroidota bacterium, assembly GCA_039028335.1. GTDB lineage: Bacteria > Bacteroidota > Bacteroidia > Flavobacteriales_D > JABDKJ01 > JABDKJ01. The sequence goes on along the minus strand of JBCCIF010000173.1, from coordinate 3,483 downwards.
TGTCTTAGACACTTTGAGTCCCTATCAGGCTTATGTAATGCGGGATTTTGAAGGGTTTTCCGACCAAATCAAAACGAAAATAGAATTCATTGCTGATGTGAGTTGGAATAGCAATAAAACAGGAAATGTCTTGGTTGACGCGGGTCAAGTTGGTTTGGATTACGTGCGGTCCAAGATGTCCGAGCTTAAACAAAAAGTGAGAGAAGAGCTACTTCTATACTCCAATTTACATCTTAAAGAATTTGGTCAGGACATAGCAAAACAAATAGCAAAGGCAGATACAACTATAGAAGAATTTGATCCGAATCAACCTTTGATACCTATTGAAGAGGAACTGCCATTTATGCCTGAAGCCGATATCCAATTGCAAAAATTTGAGATTGATGCAGTTGATAATACCGTGAACTTAAGCAATACAATCGACCCCGATCTCGCTCAGCGAATGCTTGATTTAATGGCAAGCAATAATCAATTGATTGAAAAGATATCTCAAGAAATGTCACTTATGCGCGTGAGTATTGAAGAAATGAGACGAGAGGGTGAAGAGCGCGATCAGGCCATGTACAATGACTTAAACAACAAGTATTTGGCACTACGTGATGCAATTACTCAATTGCAAAATGAAGGAAATCCAGACTTGAATTTTTCGAATACGCAACCTGCTCTCAATAAGGGAAATGTGGAAATTAAATTCAATTACGGTTCTGTCTATTTGACCGCCCAAAATAAAGTCTTACTGAATGAAGTCTTTTCAGAAATGCTGAGAAACAATTCATATAAATTGATTATAACGGGATTTGCAGATCGTTCAGGCAACAAGGAACAAAATATCTTATTATCTCAAAAAAGAGCAAAAGCTGTCAAATATCATTTGAGGCAAATGGGTATTTCTGAGAACCGTATGGTCGTGAATTATTTAGGAGATAGCGGATCTGCATCGACTAACCCAGATGACAGAAAAGTCGTTATCGAGTGGTTAGAAGAGGTAGATGTGTTTCAGAAATAAGCTATGCTTTTAATTTCTTAATGAGTTCTTCTACCTGTTCATCTTTTACATCCAAATGAAATACAAATCGAATGGCTTGAGCTCCTATAGAGAAGCAAAGCACTCCTCGATTGGCTAAGTCAAGGACGTATTCATCAGGATCGATTCCACTTCTTAAATGAAAGACTATAATATTGGTTTCAACAGGATTAACAGATTCAACATGAGGTAATTCTTTCAAAACGCTTTCCACACTGGTCGCATGCTTGTGATCTTCTGCAAGTCTTTCTACATGATTCTCCAAGGCAAACAATCCTCCAGCAGCAATAATCCCGGCTTGACGCATCCCTCCTCCAAAAACTTTTCTGATTCTTCTCGCTTTTGAAATAAATTCATGGGTACCAAGAAGAAGAGATCCAACAGGCGCTCCTAGCCCCTTGCTTAAACACAAAGAAATTGAGTCGAATTGATCAGCGTATACTTTATAATCTATTGGTGAAGCTACCAATCGATTAAAAAGGCGAGCACCATCTAAATGAAGGTTTAAATTACCTTCATGGCAAATACTCCTTACTTTTTTGATTTCTTCAAAATCCAAAATGGCACCTCCAGCTTTATTGCAGGTATCCTCTAAAGCAACTAAGCGGGTTATGGGATGATGCACGTCATCAGGATTGATGTTTTTCTTTATTTCATCCGCTAAAATATTTCCACGATTTCCTTCTAACAGACGAACAGATGCTCCACTGTTTTTTGCTATACCCCCTCCTTCGTAATTGTAGATATGCGACAAACGATGGCAAATGACCTCATCCCCTGGTTGAGTATGCACATTGATAGCAATTTGATTCGTCATGGTTCCCGAGGGGCAAAATATGCCAGCCTCTTTGCCAAAAAGTTGAGCGGATTTTTCTTCTAACGCATTAATGCTAGGATCTTCACCAAATACATCATCTCCAACTTGAGCCTTTTGCATAAAAGCAAGCATCGAGGCAGTAGGTTTCGTTACAGTATCGCTTCTAAGGTCAATCATTTTACGCGCGCTATTGTTATTCCATCTCTAATTGGAAGCAGAACTTGCTCTACACGTTCATCTGAATTGATGAATTCATTTAACTTTTGAATACCTCGTGTGTCAAGATCATCCGGATCTGCCTTTTGTGCTACTTTACCGTACCACAATACATTGTCAACTATAATAACTGAACCACTTTTAAGATCTGGCACCAGTGCCTTATAATAATTGATGTAATTGTTCTTATCTGCATCGATAAAAACCAAATCCCAATCTTCATTTAAATCCGAAATTATGTCCATCGCATTTCCTAAATGAGCGATAATCTTTTCGTTGAATCGGGTTTTCTCCCAGAATTTCTTCTGTGTGCCCTGAAGCTCTTCATTTCTGTCAATAGTATGAATGAGACCTTCCTGGCTTAGGCCCTCAGCCAAACAAATTGTGGAGTACCCTGTGTAGGTGCCAATTTCTAGAATACGCTTTGGTCGCACAAGTTTTGAAATCATACTGAGAAAACGTCCTTGAATTGGCCCCGAAATCATAGCGGGAATTAAATGTTTCAAATGCGTTTCTCGATAAAGCTCATTCAATTCTTCTGACGGGTTTGAGCTCATTGACTCCGCATAAACTTCAATATATTCTGGAGTAAAATTCATTTAATAAAAAGTTAGTGAACTCATCATCGTGTCATCAAAGATTTCATTTGCTGTATCCAACAGATCTTCAGACTTAATGTTTTCGATTCGTTCTATTATTTCTTCGGCACGAGAGATACGGTCAAATAGCAACAAACTCTTGGCAAAAGATAGACAGAGATTCAATCCACTATCTTGGCCTAGGGCAAATTGACCAATTAATTGTCTTTTCGCTCCGTTCAATTGAGTTGGACTGAGTTTCTTTCTTCTTATTTGTCTTAATTCTTTTAGGACTAGTTGCTTTGCTCTTTTCATCTTTCCCTGATCGGTTCCCAAGTATATGCTGAAAACTCCCGTGTCCGAATAAGATGTATAACCCGATTCAATATAGTAAGCAATGCCATATTTCTCTCTTACTTTTAGACTTAAAAGCGAATTCATCGCAGGGCCACCTAAGTAATTATTTAACAAAATGAGTTCATGCCTTTTAGGATGATCTGCGTGATAGGCAACATTTCCCAATATCAAATGAGCCTGATGCAGATCCTTGTCTATTGACTCATTCTGTGCTGAATAGTTATTGAATGAAACACGCTTTGTGCGTTTTTTCTTAGACTGAAAATGACTCAGATTCTTCTCGACTTCTTTCTTGAATTTCATGAATGGCACATTACCAACAAAGGAAAAAACCATTTGATCCGCGGTATAATTCCTTTTAATAAAGCTCGTTATATGCTTTTGCTCCATTTTTGAAACTGACTGAGTAGTGCCTAAAATGTTACGGCCTATGCTATGACTTTGAAAGAGCAATTCTTCAAAGTCGTCAAATATAGCTTCAGAAGGATTGT
>JBCCIF010000172.1:0-3873 GCA_039028335.1 Bacteroidota bacterium | reverse complement strand
GTTCCATGCCAGTACGTTCACACCTTCTGAAAAGTGTCCCTTTGACGGTGAACCCTGAATTAGATCATTAAACCGGGGGTAATTGAAGGTGCATTGATGAATTTTCAGTTCTTTAAGTTTCCATTGAGGATGATGGATTTCAAAAGCATGAATAGAATCCTTATAGTCTTGAAAAAGGGCGTATTTTTCTACTAACCTATTGTTTATTGGATCATCATTTTTGATTTCTGGACCTACACTAAATATCAAGTCAAAACGATCGTTGAAGATCTTATTTGACGATGCTATCTCCTTGAACCCTCTATGAATTCTTGAATAACGATAAGGAAGAAATGAAACTTTCCGTGCTATTGTGCTTGAAATTTTTTTTCCTGCTTCTATACTTAGAAAGAAAACACCTGCTTTCTTTTTGAACTGCACGTAGGTCCGCAAATTAATTTCTTCGAAATCTGAAATGACTTTTAGCGGAAGTAGTCCTCTGGGATGTACTTTTTTCATTCGAAAGGCGACCAATGAAACCCATGCCTTTCCTTCAATTAAATCAATTTCCAATTCAGTGGGCACCCATCTACGGAGCTTTTCAGCCGAAACGTTCCAATGCAGGAAGACTGTATCTTTCCATTCTTGATAGAATTTCCATTTAGCTTGGGGCAATGGCCACGGCCGATGGTTTTTAATTTCAAGAATTTGATTGGCGTTCATTGTAGGGGCAAAATAAAAAAAGCCTCTCAATTTGAGAGGCTTTTAAATATCGTTCAAAATATTTGCGAATTATTTCACAAGGAACTTTGCGATTTTACTTGATTCTTTATTCCAAATTCTCGCCATATAAACTCCGCTTGCGGCATATGACATATCTAAATCATATTGATATAAACCGTTCTGCGGAACAATCCAGTTTTCAGCCACTGTCTGTCCATTTAAAGCAATAATTGAAATTAGTAAAGGATCATTGATTACTGTGCTTTCCAATTGAATTAAGAATTGATCATTATCGCTTTCTATAACAACAATGTCGTTTTCGCCAAAGGGGTGATCGTTCAATCCCACTGGCAACAGAGTAGCCGTATAATCTTCAGTTTCACCAAATTGTGTTGCTTCACATGGATCGTTCGGTACTTCTGCATTGAAATTTGCTTTCATTCGCATTAAGTGATCTCCTAATGGAACACCTAATGGAACAGTCAAATCAAAAGTCTCTGTATATTCTCCTGCACCTTGACCAGCAGCAATAGGATCACTCTCAGCTACGATTTCATCTGCTGTGAAGGTAAAGTCATCATTGAAATCAATCCAAACTTTTACATATTGAGACCCCCATCCGGTGGTCACTGTTAAATCGTGAGCTGTACCTTCATTAAGCGTAGCTACAAGATTCGTGAAATCGCTGTAACCTGAATCTTCACATCCTGATGAATTCGTCATTCCACCCACTTCTACGTACTGGAATCCGTCACCAAATGAACAGTCTATTTCTGGAGCACAAAGGAACTTTTCAATTGTAGCTTCAGTAGTGTCATTGTTCGCATCCAAATCACCACCTAAAGACGTGTATGTTTTGATTTCATATTCACCTAAAGTGCTCATATCAACAGTTGATCCAAATGTGTACATCATTTGTGAATTTGGGTTCAAAGGGCCTGCCACTGTTTCCGTAACAGGAGTTCCGCCATCTAAAGTGTAAGAAACATCAAAGTTTGATTGGGGAAGTCCACCAAAATTTTGAATGTCTATAATTACATCTTCTGTTGCTCCTAAATTATCAGCAGACTGAGGCGCATTAATCGAAGTAACTCCAATATCATCTGGCAATAAGTGTGTAACTTGAATACTGATTGTATCATTCAAAGGGTTTTCGTCTGTACCCAAGGCAACAGCTGCATTTATTGTATAAACTTGTCCAATTGTAGAGAAATCTCCTTGAACAGTAAATGTATATTGATCATTCTCTTGGCTCATTAATGTGCCCGGGTACGTTTCGTTCACCCATGGTCCATTATCGATTTGATAACTTACAGGTACATTAGATTGTGTTTCAACACCATAATTTCTGATTGTTATCACAACGTCTTCAGTAGCACTTAAAGAGCCATCAACAGGAGCATCGATCGAAAGTGGTCCCATATCATTCGATAAGGCAGGAGCCAAAGAAAATACACCTACAACATCATCACGACCTGGATCAAAGTATTCGTGAATATGCCAAAAGCTTTGCCCATCAGCTGGATCAAGGCTCAAATGAGAGTAATCTGCCCATCGCAAACTTGGATTGTTCGAGGAACCTTGAGCAATCAATGTTTCGTCTACAGTCATCATTCCCAGAGGATCTCCATTGAATCGACCCGTATAGTTAATATGAATGCTCTGCGTTGAACTTACGGATCCATAGGCCATCCCAATGTTACCAAAGTCATCCATAGCCATACTTGCCTGACACGCGTGCTTACCTTCTACAGGACTTACGTAAGTTCCTTCTTGGTAAATTTCCCAAGGAGAGTCTTCATCATCTTGTCTTAATTCATACCATCTGATACCAGCAAGTTCACCTGCGCCTCCTTCAGTGTCAACTACGAAATTCAATAACGCAGAATTATAGCCATTGAACTTTCGCCATTGAGCTTGATTCATTATTGTCGCCTGCAATGCATCTACATCAGGACCCGAAGGTTGTTCAAGGTTGGAGAAACTTCCTCCATCAAAAACAGAAGTAAAAGGAGTCGTAGTTATTTCAACCGGTCCCATGATAACACTGTTTGCAACATCTCCCCAATCTAGTCGAATGTTCCATAGTTTCAAATGATCTTCCGTGACTCCACCCCAAGCATCGTCCTGCAGATAACAAATTGTATGATCTCCAGCAGGAGCGTCCCCTCTTGTCCAATTAAAACCGTGAGGACTATAGAATCCACTTGTTTGTATGCCGGGTAGAGGAAATGCTACAAACTGAGCATCATTTCCTTGAAGCATTTCTTGTCTTTCTACTGCAAATACACGATTGTTATTTCCAATGTTTGCAGTTACGTAATAAGCATCATGCCAGATAGAGAATTTGGTGTAATCTGGAAAACTACCTGTTGTAAACTGATTGAGGTAGACATACCATCCGTCATTCACTGGGTCAGGACCTTCACAAACGGCCATTTCAAATCCATTTGGATTGCCGTCAAATTCGGTGATTACGAATCTATCTGCCTCATGATCATATAATATGATAGGATCTCCAGTCGTGTTGCCAGTCAAAACCGTTCCTAAAGAAGCTTCAGGAATCAAAGGATTCCCTTCTTTATCAAAAATTCTAAACCCAACATTCCAAGCAGCGATATAATGATTCGGTCCAACTGCACCAGTTGGGTCGGTTGGAGTTACATTTGAATTTTGATCGGCATCAAAAACCAAATCAGGATCTCTTCCTTGAGACCTTGACTGCGCTCTTTGTGCTGCTACCAAAGGATCGTCACCTTTCGGGAATCCTTTTCCAGGTACCACTTTGTTGGCACCTTTCATTTTTAGGTTGACCTCTTTCGCCTGAGGAAGATTTTCAAAGGGAATGAATGTTCCGTTCGCGATTTGAGAGGCGATACTTGGAACGTATTTCACCGAGGAGATTTTCCCATGAACTCCCGGTTTTGCTGTAGGAACATCTTGCGCCTGCAGGGCAAAAAGTCCTATGCTTAAAACAAACAATAAAATCTTTTTCATATAATCAATTAAAGGGTTTCAAAAACAATGTTGAATTTACATTTTCTTCATTCATGAAAAATCAATCTTTTAACAAATCTTTCATTAATTAAAAGTCAGAATTGTGAATAGAATTACAATTGAGCATTTTAGAAAAATGCACAAACTTGAATTCTCAGGTCAAGTCTAATTTTT
>JBCCIF010000171.1:0-3944 GCA_039028335.1 Bacteroidota bacterium | reverse complement strand
TTAACCAATCGCTGGCTCATCCGCTAGGTTCCAATTTTTACAATGTGAATTTTTTAGCCAATTATCAAAATGATAAATGGATGTTAGAAAGTGAAATTATGTATGCTCATTACGGAAGGGATTCGCTAGGAACCAATTTAGGAGGTAATATCTATCAATCCTATGTAGATCCAGAATTTCAATTTGGAAATAAAATAGCGCAGGGTGTAAAGCACAATCTATTGAATATCAGATTACGGTTGAACTATTTAATTTCAAAGAGGGATGACTTTAGATTATTCTCAGATATTACATATTACCATTTGAACCAATTGCCGGACGAGAACAACTATTTTCTCAGATTTGGTCTTAGGATAAATTGGCCAGACTACAGATAGAATCGAATAACCTTTTTAGTCTCAAAAAATGATTCATTGAATACATCTTTTAACTCATTAACTGAATGTTGCATGCCCACTCGATTCAAATCTTCTTCAAATTCTCCTCCTTTTAAATAGATTATTCCGCTATTATTTTTTTCACTTTTTGGGTCTAAAAGAGGTTCGACCCATTGAAGAATTTTTGGTATTTCTTTTACAGCTCGCCCAGTTATATAGTCAAATTGCTCAGAGATATTTTCAACTCGAGTCCATTGAGTCGCTAGATTCTCCATTTTTAAATCTTTGGCAACGTCATTAACAACATGAATTTTTTTCGCTATGGAATCAACCAAAAGAAACTGAACATCTGGGAACAATAAAGCAAGCGGAATTCCTGGAAATCCTCCTCCAGTCCCAAAATCTAAAACGCGAGATTCCTTATCAAAAGAGAAAAATTTAGCGATGCCCAAAGAATGCAGTACATGTCTTTCGTAAAAATGATCGAAATCCTTGCGGCTTATTGTGTTGACTTTTGAATTCCAATGAGAATAAATTTCTTTGAGACGAAGAAACTTCTTCTTTTGATCAGCACTTAAATTAGGAAAATATTTGAAAATGATTTCCGCCATATGCGGAACGTTTAAATCATGTCTTTTGTATGTTTCATCATGTTTTGCAAGAATTCACGTGCACGAAACAACTGTGCTTTAACGGTTCCCAGTGGAATTTGAAGTTCATCTGATATTTCTTCGTAGGAAAACTCTTTAAAATAGCGCAATTCAATTAACTGTCGGTATCTCGGCTTCAATTTTTGAACAATCTCGCGCATATGCTCAAACTTTTGATCTCTAATAACACTTTGCATTGGGTCCAAAGTGTCTGCCTCAATGTCAATCTTTATTTTGTCTCCATTGTCATTTTCAAAATCGTTGTCAATTGACATTAAACGTTTCTTCTTTTTTCTAATAAAGTCTATACAGTTGTTCGAAGCAATTTTAAACAACCAAGTACTAAAGGCATAATTAGGTGTGTATTGATGCAATCTGTTGAAGGCCTTGCCAAAAGCTTCAATGGTTAAGTCGTCTGCGTCATCTTTATTGTTAACCATTTTTAAAAGCATGAAATAAATAGAGTCTCTGTATCTCCCCATTAATTCTGCATATGCTCCTTGATCTTTTTTACTTACAGCTCTTTGAACAAGCGCGTAATCATACTTTGCTTTCTCAGATAGATTCTTATTTACTTCCATTCTATATTTTTCGATAGCAGTAGCGAAAAAGCCACAAAACCATTGTAAATAACCGTGATTAATTCCAATAATGGAGCGATCACTAGCAAGTCTTTTTCACCTAAGACTTTTGAAATCTTCTCAAGAGCACTAATATGGAAACCAATCTTGCCAATAAGAAACAGACTAGCTAAATAATAATTTTCCTGAATAAAAATGATAGATAACAAGAGTATCCAGAAAAGAATAACGCTAATTGGAAACAAACCCAAAATTACCTTGACTTTGGGTGTATAGTGAATTCCCGTACTCATATGTCTCTTTTTCTGAACCCAGTAATCTATCCATTTGTTTTTAGCTTCGCTATAAGTAAAATGATCCTTTTGAATACATACTGTAGTATTTTCACGGGTCGCATGTTCTTGAATAAATAGATCATCATCTCCAGAGAGAATATTCAAATGTGATTCGAATCCTCTACCCTCTACGAATAGACTTTTCTTATAGGCCATGTTTCTGCCCACGCCCATATATGGGATGCCCTTTTTCGCAAAACTCAAATATGATGCACCGATGATTAATGTTTCGTAGCGAATGAGTTTATTCAAAAACCCAACTTGTTTTTTATAAGGACTGTATCCGAGTACTACCTCATGAGACGATAGATGTCGATTAGTTATAGCCAGCCATCTGTTGGAAGTCACCAAACAATCTGCATCAGTAAAAACTAAGTGATCATAATTTGCCATTTTAATGCCTTCTTCAATCACGCTTTTTTTGTTCGGGAAACTGCTTTTGCTCAAGTCAATAATGCGCAATCGATTATCCTTAAAACTTTCAAGTACTTCTTTGGTTTCATCTTTCGAATTGTGATTCAGTACGATGACTTCAAATCGATCATAGTCTTGGCTCAGTATAGCGGGGATATTTTTTTTTAGATTTTCAACTTCGTTTCGTGCTGCAATCAAAACACTTAATCCTTTTCGTTCAGGATCATCCTGACTGCTGTGAGTCGGTTTAATTTGACCTGCAAACAATAGGTAATAAAGGATAACTAAGATCAGACAAATACCAGTCGAAAGGGTAAGTAACATTTCGGAATAAAAATAACTTTGCTGCGCTAAAGATGGCAAATTTCGATTTACTACATACCGATAAAAACTCTTCTGCTAGAGCAGGGCTCTTGGAAACCGCACATGGAGCGATTGAAACACCAGTTTTTATGCCTGTCGGAACGGCTGGCACAGTAAAAGGTGTTCATCAGACTGAGTTGAAGAATGAGATAAATGCCCAAATAATTCTAGGCAATACTTATCATTTATTCCTCAGACCTGGACTTGATGTTATAAATCCAGCAGGTGGGCTTCATAAATTTATTAATTGGAATAAGCCTATTTTAACTGATAGTGGAGGCTATCAAGTTTATTCTTTGTCTGACAATAGAAATATAAAGGAGGAAGGAGTGACATTTAAAAGTCATATCGATGGTTCTCTTCATACATTTTCTCCGGAAAGAGCAATTGATATTCAGAGAGAAATAGGAGCAGATATAATTATGGCCTTTGATGAATGTACCCCATGGCCATGTTCTTTCGATTATGCAAAGAAATCTATGGATATGACACACCGTTGGTTACTACGGTGTAAAACTCATTTTGAAAGTCAACCACCAATTTATAATCACGAGCAAACGCTTGCCGGGATCGTTCAAGGAAGTACTTATACGGATTTAAGAAAAGAATCAGCCGAATTTGTATCTGCTCAAGAATTTGACATTAATGCAATTGGAGGATTGTCAGTGGGTGAACCAGCTGAAGAATTATATAAAATGACAAGCTTAGTATGCTCATTTTTAGATAAAGAAAAGCCGAGGTATTTAATGGGGGTAGGTACTCCACAAAATATCCTTGAATGCATCTCTATGGGGATTGATATGTTCGATTGTGTAATGCCAACAAGAAATGCACGAAATGGAATGCTATTTACCTGGGAAGGAATAATAAACATTCGCAATGCGAAGTGGAAAAATGACTATAATCCTATAGATGGAAAAGGAACGTCATCAGTGGATAAGCTGTATTCAAAAGCCTATCTAAGACATTTAATTCATTCAAAAGAAATGCTAGGTGCACAGATATGTTCGATTCACAATTTGGCTTTTTATATTGACCTTGCGCGACAAGCCAGAATGCATATAATAGCAGGAGATTTTTCACGTTGGAAAGACGAAGTTTCCCCTAAACTGTCCAATCGTCTCTGAGTGCTGAAAAAAATTGATATATATATTATTAAGAAGTTCTTAGGGACATTTATTTTCATTTTGTCTCTATTAATGCTGATAGCAGTCGTATTCGATG
>JBCCIF010000170.1:0-4091 GCA_039028335.1 Bacteroidota bacterium | reverse complement strand
TACTCTGGGTAAATCAATACGAGGAATATTTAAGCTCATTCAATACAAATGGAACTCAAATATACTTAGAAACAAATTCAACCCTAGTCAAAGATCAGAATGATTTTCTTTCATCCGAATTGCTATTCTTTTTCCATTGGAAATAGGAGGTCACTAGAAATAGAAAAAGAAGAAATGGGATAAAACAAACAAAATATATCCCCCAAAAACGAATACAGGTGATGGAAAGAAAAGAAAAGATTAAGAAATATAAAACAAAGAAATGCGCCTTGTGAATATTTCTTTTTTTATTAAAATCCAAGTAGATGAGAAATGTGCAAAGGAGGCTTAGTATTAACATCTCGTTTTACTTAAAAGTCAACTGGCGAATACCCAATCCAATAAATGCAAAGGGTATGGTGCCTATCCAAATCCCATTAGCGTCAATCGTTAGAAAAGCATAGATGAGAAATATTCCGAATAAAATGCCTCCAAAACCCAAGACATAGTCGTAGGTTGATTTTGGAGCCTTTATTCTCTCATGGCCTTTTTTGTCCAGTGTGTCTTCAAAATCTCTCATCTTTTGAATGATCTCCTTCTTCCAGTCTTCTCGATCACTATTGCTGTCAAGATATGTTCTAAGTGAAGCCCAACCATCGCCTCTCTCAATGATTTTTTGCGCGTATTCTAACAGTTCTTCGTAGCTTTTAGGCATGATAGTGTATTGGTTATGCTGAAGGTAGAATTTTTCCGACTTAAATTAAACAGCCCGAGTACCACACATAAATCATACTTACTATAGCAACTGCGTTTGAGAGAATAGCGAATAATTTCATTTGCTTATAGCTGTACCTTTTTGTTTTGTAAATAATCAATAAATCGATCAGCAACCAAAGAAGACCGCAAGCCAGAAGGGAACCAAAGATAAATTCTTGGTAATGAAAATACATCAAAGTAACCTCAAGGCTGACAATGGTTATAATCAGGATTTTTGTTCCCTTCATACCCAATAGGGTGGCCGTAGTTTTACGGCCTGCCTTGCGGTCTGGATCGATATCCATGACTTCACCTATTAAATGCGATTGCCAGGCAAATAACAAAAGATAAACATAGGTCATCCAAGGGATTGAATTCAATTCATTGATTAAAATACTCAAAGGAACAATTAGCAAATATCCTATTTGTGCCACGAGCTCAAATGGCGGCTTCGATCGAAGACCATTCCTAGGTAAATTATATAATGCATTAATGAAAATGAAGAGGATATAGACTATTCCCAATTTCCACGAACCAAAATACAACAAGGGGGTGAAAAAGAGGACTTGTGACCAAAGAATAGGTTTCCATAATCTTTCTAATTGTTCTTTCGAAGCACGAGCCCCAAACCAAAAGGAGTCCTTTCTAAGATTAAACTTGTCCGTTTCAAAATCAACGATGTCATTCCATCCATAGACAATGAAATTCAATGGAAAACAAACATAGAAAAGACCGTACCAAAAGATCCAACTTTCAAACAAAGCATACTGCTGACCCGTAGGCAAAAAGTAGAGCCAAATCGTGGCAAACCACAAACCAGGACGAGATACTTTTAAATAGTAAAGCAAAATTTCCGATTAAATTTCATTGGCAATATCTTGTCTTTTATGAACAGAGCCAAATTTGTTGTGCAAAAGCTAAATCTGGACAGTCGAAATTTCATGTAACTTTAGTGAATGCGTGAAAACTATCTCCATTATATCTGGAAGTATGGACTATTCGATTCACTCGATTTAAAGAGCACAGAAGAAGAAAAGATAGAGATCTTGCATCGAGGTGATCACAATGCACATGCCGGTCCGGATTTTTTCAGTGCACGAATTAATATTGGTGGAACCGTATGGGCTGGGAATGTTGAGATCCACATAAAATCGAGTGATTGGTATCGTCATCAACATCATAAAGATCCTGCATACGACAATGTTATCCTGCATGTCGTACTATTGCATGATAAAGAAATTTTAAATTCGAAGGGACAGCATTTTCCGACACTTTCACTTTCAAATAGAATTGACCAAAAACATTTAGAAAAATTCAATCAGCTGATAACCAATCAATCAGAAATTCTTTGCGCAACCTATTTAAGAGACATTGATGATTTGATTGTCTTGTCCATGAAAGAGCGGGCATTGATCAGTCGCTTGCAAAGAAAGGCACATTCGATGATGATCAATCTGGACAGAACGGGATTTGATCTCCGAAGAATGTTTTATGAACAGATTGCCATAAACTTTGGATTTAAGGTAAATGCTGAAGCATTCGAGGAATTGGCGAAGCGTTTAGACCTGAGCATTATCCAAAGGCATGCCGACAGTAGAATGCAGATTGAAGCCCTGTTATTTGGAGTTGCTGGATTTTTGTCAAATAATTTTTACGATGATTATCCTATTCGTTTAAAGAATGAATATGCCTTCTTGAATACGAAGTACAAACTGCAGAATATGCGAATTGAAGCTTGGAAGTTTGGTCGTCTTCGTCCTTCAAATTTTCCAACCATACGTATTGCACAGTTTGCGGCATTCCTTTTTAAAAATAGAGGTTTGGTTGAACTAGGAGGTATCAGAAAGACCAATGAATGGAAAGAAATGTTTGAAGTGGTGGCAAACGATTATTGGACGGATCATATTCGATTCGATCGGCCTTCAAAATTCAGATTGAAAAGGCTGGGAAAATCTTCAGTTGAGAATATTCTAATCAATTCAATTAGCCCTATTTCATTTGTTCAAGGTCAAAAGACAAACAAAGAAGAGGCCAAACAAAGAGCTTTGGCTTTGCTCTATGAAATTCCCGCAGAAAAGAATAAAGCCATTGAAGCGTGGCAAAAAATTGGAGTAAAGGCAAAAGACGCATTCGATTCCCAAGCATTATTGGAATTAAAAAACGAATGGTGCGATAAAAAGAGGTGCTTAAATTGTTCGATTGGTGTATCTTTGATGAAGCATGAATTTGTTTGATAAAGCATTAGCTATTTGGGAAAAGGGAGCTTTTGGTGTTTGCACATATTTAGGGAATCGCATGAACATTAAATCCACCAATATCCGGATGGCATTTATCTATCTCTCGTTTATTACATTCGGTTCACCGCTTTTTCTCTATTTGGTGTTTGCATGGCTCTTAAAGCACAAACATTACTTTTTCAGATGGAGAAAAAAGAGCACTGTTTGGGATATTGACTGGTTTTAAGGCACTCTGAATCAATCAAATTATACAGCTTTTTAAATCAGTATAGATATGAACTCAATTCAAAAGACTTCACAGGCATGAAAATTCTTATCACAGGCTCTAATGGCCTGCTCGGTCAAAAATTGGTTCATCTCTTAAGAAAGGAAGAATCGATTGACTTGGTTGCTACTTCTCAGGGCGAGAATCGAATCAGTGAGCAAAGAGGATATATTTATGAATCATTGGATATAAGCAATTTCGAGGAAGTCAATACGCTTTTATTAAAGCACAAGCCAGACACGGTAATAAATACGGCTGCAATGACGCAAGTAGATTTATGCGAAGACCTGCCAGAAAAATGCAGACTTCTCAACGTTGCTGCTGTTGGGTATTTGACCGCAACCTGTAAGGAAATTAATGCCCATTTCATTCAGTTGTCGACAGATTTTGTTTTCGATGGAAAAGAAGGACCTTATAGAGAAGAAGATACTCCCAATCCATTGAGTTATTATGCAGTAAGTAAATATGATTCAGAAAAATTGGTGCAAAATGCTGGTTTAAATAAATGGTCAATCGTCCGTACCATTATCATCTATGGAGTAGCAGAGAAAATGAGCAGGAGCAATATTGTTTTATGGGCCATGGATGCTTTGCAAAAACAAGAGGCATTGAAGATTGTAGATGATCAATTCAGAGCGCCAACATTAGCGGAGGATTTAGCTGATGGTTGCATAGAAATTGCAAAAAAAGGGGCAAATGGAATCTTTCATTTATCCGGTCCCGAGTCAATGAGTATTTTGGAATGCGTTCATCGCATTGCGCTAAATTTTAATTGGTCTGCAGATACGGTAGAAGCTATATCAACAGAAAGCTTAAATAAAAAAGCAAAACGACCACCACGGACTGGATTCATT
>JBCCIF010000169.1:0-4115 GCA_039028335.1 Bacteroidota bacterium | reverse complement strand
CGGCTTGCCAGGGCCGCCACCGGGCGATCCCATATCGTCAAGTTCGAGGGGTGCCGACTGCTGTTCTGTATCCTTTTAATATGTATGCTTTCATAATCTTAGACTTTAGGCATTCGGATCAAAGAAACTAGAAGCTAGAATTTCAAACAATCCAAATATTAATTTGTATTACTAGTTTCTTAAAGGCTTACCCTTAAACAAAATGCTATGAATTCTTTCAAGTGTCTTCGGTTCAGCTGTCAAACTCAAGAAAGCTTCTCTCTCTAAATCGAGTAGGTACTGTTCCGAAACCATAGCAGTTGAGCTCAAGTCTCCGCCTGCCATTACATAAGCTAATTTGCGAGCAATCTTTGCGTCATGTTCAGAAATATATTTTCCATAAAACATTCCTGCTATACCCGCTTCAAACATGGCCATTGCTGTACGACCATGCACTTTAATATTCTGTCGCTCGACAGGTCTTGTATATCCTGCTTCAGCAAGTTCAATCGCTCTTGCTTTTGCATCTGACAAAAGTCTTGACCTGTTCAAGGTTACACGATCATGATCTCTTAAAATATTCATGGCTCTCGCTTCTTCTGCTGAAGTTGCTACTTTCGCAGTTGCTATATTCATAAAATACTTTTGAAGCGTATTTAGTTCGGGGTCCCCTTCACCGTATTCTTCGGAAGCTCTCAATACGAATTCTTTTGTTCCACCACCGCCTGGAATCACACCAACACCAAATTCTACAAGCCCTATATAAGTCTCAGAGTGTGCTTGAATAGCGTCACAGTGGAGAGACAATTCGCAGCCTCCACCCAAAGCTAAACCAGCTGTTGCCGCTACTACTGGAATGTCAGAAAATCTAGCTCGGATCATCGTATTCTGAAAATGTCTAATCATTAGGTCAATTTCATCGTAATCCTGGTCCGAAGCATACATAAAAATCATGGCCAAATTGGCACCTGCAGAAAATTGTTGTGCCTCATTACCAATAACTACTCCCCTGAAATTTTCTTCTGCTTTGGTAATTGCAGTGTTCACGCCTTCAAGAACTTCAGCACCTAATGCGTTCATCTTAGTATGAAATTCTACATTGAGAATACCATCTCCGATGTCATAAACCGTACTTCCAGAATTTTTAAAGACAACATTGTTTTCTTTGAAGGCATCAAGAATTATGAATCCATCTGTACCAGGAAGAACTTTGTAAGACTTTGAGGAAATATCGTAATAATGCTTTTTGCCGTTTTCGAATTTATAGAAGGCATCGTGACCTGAATTTATCATTTCCTGCACCCATTCAGCTGGAGGGTATCCAGCAGAGGCCATTTTCTCAGCCGTTACCTTAACACCAATCGCATCCCATGTTTCAAAAGGTCCAAGTTCCCATGCAAAACCGGAGGCCACGGCCTGGTCTATTCTATATAGCTCGTCAGCAATCTCTGGAATTCTAAACGAGCAGTACTTGAAGAGGTCATAAAATGTGGCGCGATAAAACTCTCCTGCCTTATCGTCATGATTGACGAGAATATTTAAACGCTCTTTAAGGTTTTCATTGTCTTTTGCCTCTCCAACAGCGTCAAACAATGTCTTGGTTTGCGACTGATATTCGAAAGTCTCGAGATTGAGTTCCAAAATAACACGCTTGCCATTCTCATCTTTTGTTTTCTTATAGTAGCCCTGACTCGTTTTATCTCCCCACCATTTTCTGTCATAGAGTTCTTGAACTATTTTCGGCAGTTTGAATGCATCGCGAGACTCATCATGTGGAAGACCTTCATAAAGATTGCTTGAAACTTTTACTGACGTATCCAAACCAACAACGTCCATTGTACGAAAAGTGGCAGACTTAGCGCGTCCAATAATTGGACCCGTTAACTTGTCAACTTCCGCCACTTTGAGTCCCATTTTTTCAACCGCGTGCATTCCTGACATAATAGCATAAATGCCTATTCGGTTGGCAATAAACGCGGGTGTGTCTTTACATAAGACAGTTTCTTTCCCCAGAAACAAATCACCGTAAGACATAAGAAAATCAATTACTGTTTGAGCTGTATGTTTGGTAGGTATAATTTCGAGCAAGCGTAGGTATCTTGGTGGATTAAAAAAGTGCGTCCCACAAAAGTTTTTCTTAAAATCGTCTGACCTTCCATCAGTCATTAGTTGAATAGGAATACCAGAGGTATTGGAGGTGATCAGTGTTCCTGGCTTACGGTGCTTTTCAACATTTTCAAATACTTGTTTTTTTACGTCAAGATTTTCTACTACGACTTCAATGATCCAATCACTTTCGGATATTTTTGACATGTTATCATCAAAATTTCCTAAGGTAATCAAGGAAGATTTGGACGAATCGTAAAGTGCAGCAGGACTAGCCTTAAGTGTACTTTTAAATGCTTCATTCACTATTCTATTCCTAACGCTGCTATGATCTAGTGTTAGGCCTTTTTTCTTTTCTGCATCATTTAGTTCTCTTGGCACAATGTCAAGAAGTAGAACTTTTACGCCAATATTGGCGAAATGGCAGGCAATTCGAGAACCCATAATACCTGAGCCCAAGACAGCGACATTCTTGATGGATCTATTGTTCATTTTCTATCAGTATAACTTTTGAGTCAATGTTTTTGTTTTCTTCTATTACTTGTTCGATTGCTCGCATGACTTCGAAGAAGCCCTGTAGTTTATCTTCAGCAACCTTTGCCTGAACTTTTTCATTAAAAAAAATTACAGCCTGTTTGGAAATTTTTCTTCGACGTTTTCCTTCCTCTGTGAGAAATATTCTAACGGATCTCTTATCGAGAGGGTCAGGTTCTCGGTAAATCAGACCCGCTGATTCGAGTGATTTTAGCATTCGAGTCAAGCTTCGTGCTTCCATACCTAGCATGGGTGCAATTTTTGTAGCTGGCGTACCTTCTTCAATATCGATATTAAGCATCACAAATCCATTGGATGCAGTGATACCATCCGGTGCACCTCCTTGATTGTACATCCTCGAAATAGCATGCCATGCTACCTTGACATGATAATCTACCGTCTCTTCCTTCTTCATTTGCTAATAGCTTCCTATCAAATATAAGAAATATTATGCATGCATAACAAATTTTACCAAAGAAGGTTCACTAAGTCTTAAAAGATCTGATCACCACGCAGCAACCTGAAGCGTTTTCTTGCTTCAGCTACAAAGACACTTCCTGGATATGCGGTAAGAAAATCTCTATATAGTTGCATAGCAGTATTTTCATCCTGGAGGTGTCTATCATATATTTCAGCCATTAAAAAAGTAGCATCATCTCCCAATATGTCTTCGGCATGATCTGAACTAATTATTTTAAGATTTGATAATGCATGCTCAAAATTTCCCAATTTAAGATATATGTTAGCGAGCTGCCAATGGATCTCATCTATAAGACTATGGCCTGGGTATTTTTCAAGCATCAATTCATACATATGACGTGAAGAATCCGTTTTATTTTGAAACATGAGTAAATCAACGTTTGCGTATTCTCTCATAACAAAGTCAGAAGAGTCCAGTGCAGTATTATCCGTAATCAAAAGATTCAAAGCCAAAGCATCATTTGCGATTTCCCGAGTGGTCGCTAGTTTTAGTATATCAAGGTGACTGCCCGCTAATTCGAAATTTCCCATGTAATAATTTAATCTTGCATTCCGGAGCTTAGCCTCATAACCTAGTTTGCTTGATTTATTAGCCTTTTCTACCTGAGAGTATAGCAGTGTAGATTCCCAATGTTCTCCCATCAATAAATAAATATCTCCAAGATCTATTTTTGATTGTGCACGGGTAGTACGTGGTACTCGTGGTTTAGCGATGATTTGGTCAAGAATTGAAATAGCAGAATCTAGTTCTGATAGATAAAAGGCATGAAGTATGGCTTTACTCCGATAAGCCTCGATAGTCTGATCATTGATACCCAATTCATTCATTAAATTTTTATAATCGTATGTCAACTGACGAATGGCAGACATGTCTACCGGATACACTACCTTAATTTTATTTTCCCTCGTCTTTATTATATTCCGTCTAGCATTGATATACTGGTTTCCTTCAGGATAATTGTTCACATAGTATTCAAAGCTTGATATCGCATCATCAAAAGATTCATTCTTCAGTG
>JBCCIF010000168.1:0-4173 GCA_039028335.1 Bacteroidota bacterium | reverse complement strand
ACGCTTTACGGTTCCTCTAAGCAAGGCTGGATGAGTCCTGATTGGCAAAAACCAACCGAGAATATTGTACCATTGCTCGATGCTATTTTAGAGGTTATTCCTCCTGCACCTTTTAATGAAGGACCCGTGCAAATGCAAATCACCTCTTTGGATTACTCCAATTTTACCGGGCGTATTGCCATAGGTCGTTTGCTAAGAGGTGAACTGAAAGCCAATCAAGACTATGCGCTCTGCACAGTCGATGGTATAAAGAAAGTACGTGCAAAAGAATTGCATGTATTTGAAGGAATGGGCAAGGCAAAAGTTGATCACGTGAGAAGTGGCGATTTATGTGCGATTTCAGGAGTAGAAGCCTTTGATATCGGGGATACTCTTGCCGATCTAGAAGAGCCTGAGGCTTTAGCTCGTATAAAAGTGGATGAGCCAACAATGAGTATGCTTTTTACCATTAACAACAGTCCCTTTTTTGGGAAAGAAGGAAAATTCGTTACCTCCAGACACTTGAGAGATCGCTTATATAAAGAGACCGAGAAGAATTTGGCCCTAAGGGTTGAGGACACGGATACTGAGGATAAATTCAATGTTTTTGGACGCGGTATTTTGCATTTATCGGTTCTTATAGAGACTATGCGAAGAGAAGGTTATGAACTGCAGGTAGGTAAACCTCAGGTAATCGTTAAAGAAGAAGAAGGTCAAAAAGTTGAGCCCTATGAAACATTGGTAATTGATGTGCCAGAAGCATTCTCCGGAAAAGCCATTGAACTTGTAACGCAACGAAAAGGGGAGATGATGGTGATGGAGCCCAAAGGAGATTTACAGCATTTAGAATTTGACATCCCCTCTCGAGGGATCATAGGTTTGAGAAACAATATACTCACGGCAACAGCGGGTACGGGAATAATGACCCATCGTTTTCGAGAATTCAAATCATTGAAAGGCGATATTCCTTCGCGGTCAAAAGGATCCTTGGTTTCTATGGAGCAAGGCCAAGCATTGGCCTTTGCTATTGATCGTCTGCAGGACAGAGGCAAATTCTTTGTTGAACCGGGAGATCAAATTTACAAAGGCCAAGTAGTAGGTGAGAACAGCCGCGACAACGATTTGGATGTGAACCTTATCAAAGGAAAGAAGCTGACGAATATACGTTCTGCTGGGGCCGATGATGCGGCTAAAGTTGCACCCAAAATAGATTTTTCGCTTGAGCAATGCATGGAGTACATCGCAGATGATGAGTATTTGGAAGTCACTCCAGAGAATTTACGTATGAGAAAGATCCCTAAACCTAAAACACATTTTGATCGCTGATTGCGTCTAGCTTCACATTCTTTTAACCCCATTTCGGGCATACTTTGTTTTATATATTCATATATTATGCTGCTCATTGTTAAACTAAAAAAATATGAGCTGTAAAGACAAAGTAATGGAAATGTACGGCATGCTTGGCCAAGGGCAAGGCATGGAAGCTTTCGAGAAATTTTATCATGAAGATGTCACTATGATCGAATGCACAGGGGAAGTAAGAAAAGGAAAAGCTGCCAACCGGGAATTTGAGCAGAATTGGTACAATGGCGTGCAAGAAGTTCACGATGGTGGAGTAACAGCGGTCACAGCAGATGAGGAAAACGGAGTAACCATGGTAGAAACATGGACTGAAATGACCTTTAAAGATGGTAATCGCATGAAGATGGAAGAGATTGCGCGCCAAAAGTGGCAGGACGGGCAAATCATTGAAGAGCGATTTTACTACGATACGCGAGGAATGGAACCTCAAGCTTAAATACCAAAACCAAACTAAACTAAATGTAAGGCCATCTCTATTGATAGAGGTGGCTTTTTTTATACATTGAAATGTAACTTATGATCGTTTCATTACACCTAACTAATTGAAGGCGCTTCAAATTTGAAAAATACGAACAAGCAAATAGCATTCATGAATCTCTATCAGCCCATATATAGCCGCTTTGAGCGTTTTTGTCGAGCACGTGTCTATGGCGAAATGGAACACGGAGATCTGATGAACGAAACCTTGTTAGTGGCCTTTGAAAAATTTGAAGACCTTAAAAATGAACAGGCATTTTTGTCTTTTTTATGCGGAATTTCTATTCGGATACTCTCTAATTCGAACAGAAAGAAAAAGCCTCTATCGGGTCTTGATTCTCATCTAAATGCTGCTTCAAGTGGAGCAGATACGGATCAAAGAACAGATATAGGCATCCTGCATGAAGCCCTTTCTCAATTGCCAACAGAGCAAAAAGAAAGCCTCATTCTGTTTGAAATAAGCGGTTTTCCCATTAAGGAAATCGCTGAAATTCAGGGAGTAGGGGAGTCAGCCGTGAAGCAAAGATTGCGAAGAGGACGCATACGACTGGCTGAAATTTTACTGGTAAATAAAGACATGAATGCAGAAAAGAAAGCACATCATGAAGAATGATCAATGGAACATAGATGCTCTTTTTGAGCAAGCGCGCAATGAAGTTCCACATATTTCATTTGAGCAGAGCCAAGAAGTCTTCCTCACTTCGGTGGGAAGTAGTGTCAGTGCAGGCTTTTCGTTTTGGAAACAATTTATCAATCTTAAAAATGGACTTATTATGTTAGGTACAGGAACGATTATCACATTAGCCGTATTGGCATTTCAACCGAGTCATCCAGAAACGGCACAAAATGAAATTCATGAGCAAAAAGACTTCAAATTGCCCTTAATTACCGAGGTCATTGAATCGAATATGAAAGAAAGGAAACTGAAAGAAGTGAAGGCCGAGGAAGAGACACGCACATCCGATGCAATGGAATTGACTGAAGTAGACTCAAAGGAGTCTGTAAGTCAGAATACCCAGCAAGGAGTGGGGTTCCAATCTCTGGCAAGCGTTGAAGAAGTAGACACAGACAAAAAGGTTTCGTTCACAATTTCCAATGAAACGATTATTCCGCGAATGAATGCCATTCAACATATGGCTGACCAGGCAGGTGTAGACCTAAAATACAAGATGGGTGGGAAAAGCAATTCCTTAAAGTCCATTAGTATGAAATTGAAAACGGCCAATGATGATTGCACAAGCAAGTTTCAGTTCAGTTCAAATTTTGAAATAAATATAGGATGGAGAGAAAATGAAAATGGAAAGGCGATAGAACTGTATAATGACATTGCTGCGAACGCTTTGAATGCATTCGATGAAAAAGGGAAAGCTAAGGTGATTGGCTATTTAAGTGATCCCGATTCACTGGAAGGGCAAGTTAACATAATAGAAGAAGCTGCTCCAAAAGGTGAGGAAGAAGATTTGAATAAGATCATTCACGCAATCAATAACCTGAGCACCGAAGAAGACTTGATGCGCATTCAGAAAGATGCCAATGAGGCGGGAATAGAATTCTCATATTCAGGAAAGTTCAAAAGAAACGGTATTCGCAATTTGCACATCAAATTGCAGATGAATAAAGGCGGTGAAAAGAAGAAAAGCTATTATCATTTTAATGGAGGCAATAAATCCAATTTCTCATTCAGTATAACCTGGAGGGAAGATGAAAACGGTAAAGCTGTAGATTTTGATGGCAATGAAAGCAAATGCCTTATACGCAAAAATCCATGGGAATAAGATATCGCAACATATACAATTTAATAGGGGCCTCAATAGTGGGGCCTTTGTTTATTCAGTTATATGAGCTTCATTTAAACTTAACATAATATTAATTATAGGACATAGTGGGCCATATCGGTTATTAACACAGGTCTGAATTGATTAAGATAATTCGCGATACCGCATAAAGTACATAATCAAACTTGAATAGATCACACTATGATCTGTCAAACAGCCCCCCAAATCCTATAATAATACTATTGACTGTTCTTTTGAGATTTTAGTCACGCAAGATCTTGTGTTTTTCTGAATGACTATTTGAGACTAAGTCATTTTAAAGTATAATACAGTGCAAATCTTTGTCCCATAGAATGCTGTTATGTTGAGTAACCAAAAGTTTGCCACATAGGGAAACTAGCGCCAGTCATAGAGGACCTGTTTTCTTCTCTGCCAGTGCATTTTTCCTCCATAGATATCGTTCCTGATTTCAAAATCTATTTTTCTGCTTGTGTACTAATTTATTTTTTCAAGTTGATCTTTTCATTGTATTGAAAAGAAAAGAATATGTTTTGGATTAAGAAATTCATCCTACTATTTT
>JBCCIF010000167.1:0-4303 GCA_039028335.1 Bacteroidota bacterium | reverse complement strand
TTGAGCAATTCATAGTGACCTTCTTTGTTTTTGATACCGATCCCAACTCGATCTGTATCTGGGTCAGTGCCTAATACTATATCTGCATCTACACTCTTCGCGTGTTGCAATGCCATATTCATGGCAGATTCTTCTTCTGGGTTTGGACTGCTTACTGTTGGAAAATGACCGTCTGGTTCGGATTGCTCTTCCACGAGCATGACATTCTTAAAACCTGCAGTTGAAAGTACTGAAGGGATCATTGTTATTCCAGTGCCGTGTATAGGGGTGTATACAATTTTGAGATCGGACTTAGTGATGACCTCTGGTTGAAAAACTTGCTTTATTACCTCGGTGGAATATACATGGTCTATTTCTGTATTTAATGTCCGAATCAGATCTCTAATAATAACCTGTTTGACATTTTTCATTGAATCTATTTTACTTACTTCTTCAATGATGTTTTTGTCATGAGGTGGAACCAATTGGCCCCCATCATTCCAATAAACTTTGTATCCATTAAATTCTTTTGGGTTATGAGAAGCAGTAATGACAATTCCGCCTTTGCAATTAAGTTTTCGAATAGTGAAACTCAATTGTGGAGTTGGTCTCAGTTCTGGAAAGAGGTATACCTCTATGCCATTTGCACTGAATATCTCTGCAGTTCTTTGGGCGTATTCTTTGCTATTGATTCGTGAATCATAGGCAACAGCCATTCGAATTTTTTCATGAGCATATACCTTTTTCAGATAATTACTAAGTCCCTGTGTTGCTTTGGCTACGGTATATAAATTAATCCGGTTAGTGCCAACCCCCATAATTCCCCTTAGCCCACCGGTTCCAAATTCCAAATCTTTATAAAAAGATTCTTCAAGTTCAGAAAAATTAGAATCAATAAGTTGCTGCACAGAAGCACGAGTACTTTCATCGTAATCGTCAGACAACCAGTCTTTTGCACGGTTAATTATGCGTTCTTTTTCTTCCATCAAATGCTCAATTCTTTATAAAGAGCGAAGATAAACGAAAATTTATCGAAGAAAATATGTGATTCATGGAACCTTTTTAAAAGTAGGGCGTAAATATATCTGGTTTCGGAAGCGAAACAGGTTATGAAAAATTGAAACCGTTGTGCATTATCTACTCTCTTGGTTCTTGGAACTGTGAGGAAAATTGATGAATGATTTAAGATACTAAATGAGTTAGGTTGGATAGTGTAGATGGTTTAGTTTAAGGTGAAAGGAGGGGCCCCATAAAAAGGGCCTTTTCTTATTTTATCAATTTGAACCAGTAGGCAAATATTTAGTCGATAAAAAAGCACACTTAAGCGAAAATAAAGAATAATTCATGAAACCTATTCTTTAGTAGAGCGTAAATATATATGTCTTTTAGAGGAAAGACAATTTAATAAGGACAGACTAAATACACTATAAGATCAACCAGTCTTTTTACATGAAGTAGTAAAAGAAAAACTTAAACATGTGATGTTGATGGATGAGATTGTGAAGAGATTAAGAAGTTAGGTTGGATAGTGTAGATGGTTTAGTTTAAGGTGAAAGGAGGGGCCCCATAAAACGGGCCTTTTCCTTATTTATAGCCATCTGTAATACATTCGTATATAATTCTCATTCGAAGGGTGATTTTGGAAACTTCATTTCTGTGAGTTTCGTAGAACAAAGTGCTAAAACCTTTACATTCATGACAACACGTGTACCTAATGTTGGAATAATTATCTGTTCCATCTTCATTGGATTATCTCTTACAGTAAATGCGCAATGCATAGAATCCTGCACTGGGATGACCAGTAGCTTTAATTCTAATGAACTCTTCGGACAAAGTTTCACGGCTTGTGAAAGCGGAAATATTGAAAAACTTGTTCTTCCTGTTCATACCTTCAATCCGGGGACGTCCATTGGACAATTAATCATCTTGGATGGAGATGGTTTAAATGGAGATACTTTGTACTCAAAAGAAGTGACAATCAATTCTTCTTGGGATGATTACCATGAATATATTTTGGAAGAAGAGGTCCCAGTTCAAGAAGGTCAATCATATACAATCTGCATCACTTTTAACGGCACTTATTGTGGCTGGTGGGCAGTATTTCAAGATTCGTATCCAGAAGGAAAAATGTATTGGGCTAGCGCTCCACAAGAGACCTTTGATTTCAATTTTCACGTGAATATTGAGCAATCAGCTCAGGAGAATATATGGATCGGTATTGTAAGCTCTGATTGGCATGATGAAGAAAATTGGTCCTTATATACAGTCCCAGATCAAAACGGAATAGCAGTAATTCCTCAATTAACGAATAATTATATGCCAATCATTGGTTCTGATGCGGAGGTGAAAACGTTGAAAATATTTGATGGAGGATCACTGGTTTTGGATACAGAAAGTGAATTAAAAATATATCATACGCTTATTAATTATGGAACCGCTGAATTTCATGGTATGGTGAACATCATCAATGACCAGCATCAGTCGGAAATATTAGGGAATAATGAGTTTTCTCACTTAAAAATTAATAATACAGTCTTTCTAACTGAACCGGTAATGGTCACTGACTTATTAGATCTTTCAAGTGGTTATTTAATGAACATGGGGTCTAACCTTAAGGTGAGTAAAACAGACGAAACGAAAGGACATGTCTATTATCCCGATAACAATGTGATGGGGAGTATAATAATCGAAAGGAAGTACGACAAAGAGAAAGGAACACGACTTATTTCAAGTCCTGTTGAAGATGCTGTATTAGGAGATTTGGATATCCAAGAGGTTGGAGCAGATGAAGGGAAGTCATTCAATCAACTTACTATTCGTTCTTATGACGAATCAGAAGGAGTAAACAATTTTACAAATGGCTGGAAAGTGCATTCTTCAAGTGATATGCCTTTGAGTAAAGGAATGGGTTATGCGGCCGATTTCCCGGGTGGAGCTACGCTGCGTTTTGATGGAGAAGTAAGTAGTCAAAATCATTTAATAGACGCGAGTTACACGTCTACCTCTCGTCTTATGAATAGCGGATGGCATTTACTTGGAAACCCATACCCTTCTATTTTAGATTGGGAAAGTATAGAGGGAAATAATAACTTGGACAAAGCCATCTATTTTTGGAATAATACTATACAGCAGTTTGAGATTTCGCTGAATGATGTAAGCACCTTTAATGCAGATCGATACATTCAACCTATGGAAGGTTTCTTTGTGCATACGGGAACACATACCAATGTTGAAGTGGAATATAACGAAGTAGCAATATTACCAGAAGATGTCTTTGAAGAGGCATTGAATCAAGTTTGGACGATGCCATTGTATAGATTGGGTGTAGAAGGTGAAGGGTATATGGATGAAACGCTTTTGCTATTTTCTGTATTTGGAGATGATGATTATCAAGGAGATTTAGATGCATTCAAAATGCAAACAATGAATCAAGATGCTCCTTCATTGGCTACAGTTAATGAATTGGGCGACTTCTTTGCAATCAATACGGTTCCTGAGATGAAAGAGCAACGATCGTATCCTTTGTATACAGACTTTCCGCTAGAAGGGGTTTACACGTTTGGAACGAAGGAAATGATCAATTTCCCAAGTGGAGATGAGGTATTTCTCGAAGATAAATACACTGGGGAATTTCACAATTTAACGGATGGTGCCGTTGAAATCGCAATCAGTTCGAACTCGAAAAGCGCTCGTTTCGTGTTGCATTTCGGATTGAAGAATCAAGAAGAGATGGGAACATCTTTGGCTGAAGTATTCACAGAAGACAATGAGATCATTATTAATGTTGTCGAAGATGGGGATTATCAAGTCGAGGTCTTCTCTTCTTTAGGACAAAAAGTATATAACAATCCATTTAGCAATAAGTCAAATTTCTTAAGAGTTCGGGCCGATATGGGAGCTGGAACATACATGGTCAAAATTTTCAACGATGAAAATGCACAAGTGGAAAAAGTATTTATTGAATAAAATGCCATAAAGGCAGTACTATTTTATAAAACCTGCCAAAAAGACATATTTTTTATTTATAAAAGGCGCTTTTGGCGTCTTTTTTCCTTTGGTACCTTCTTTTGACTATGCATTTCGAACATTTAAAAATTAGTAGAAATGACATTAGTAAAATACAGACACCCACAGTATAAGTTTGATTCACTCTTTGATGAATTTTTCGGAAATAACTTTTTAAAGCCTTTAGCGAATAAATTAGAAGTAGGAAACTCAATTCCTTCTGCAAATATTCGAGAGAATGAAAATTCTTATTTCATAGAATTAGCTGTTCCTGGTATTAACAAGGATAATCTTAAAATTGATTTAGAAAAAAATGTTT
>JBCCIF010000166.1:0-4316 GCA_039028335.1 Bacteroidota bacterium | reverse complement strand
CAAATTCCCTGCTCAAAGAGTCAGATAATTTATCAATAACAATGAATAGCCATATTGGTCCGAAACATGGAATAAGCAAAAGCCATACTTGCCCGGCAGGCATAGTTCTGTGCTCAAATTCAATTTTATTGAATAATTGCTCCAGATGAGAAAAAAAGACAATTCGAGCAATCAGAAGTCCTATAAACAACAGAATAAAAATACTTGTAATTGCAAGAACTATAATGTCTTCATCGCCCATTCATCTGCTTTTATTGGTCGAAATGTAACCTTTTTTAGATGATTGGTCGTATAATTTGACGTGGGTTCGCCATGATACCAGGCAAATTTCTATTCTATCACCCACATCTAAAAACGCTTCTCCTTATTTAAACTATTTGCATGGAACCTATTTTCCTTGGAGGAGAAAATATATTTAAGCGATTTGTACTATCTAACAAAGATCTAATTGTCGTTCTCAATGAAGACAATGAGATTCAATTCGTGAACAACGCATTTGCTAAGTTCTTCGCGAGCACTGCAGAAAAATTTACTGGCAAAAAATTAATTGAATGGGTACCTCTTGATTTCAAAGTACTCTTCACTAATTGTATGAAAGAGTGCACAGTAAATAAAGCAGTTAAAGCGAATTTCCCAATTCTTAAAAATGGAAATTCTTGCCCATTCAGTCATCATCTTTTTAGATTAGATGATGGTGAAATATTGATACAATCTTCTGCAGAAAGAAGACCCTTTCCCGCATTAAATAGCAAACCTTCAAAAGAAATAAGCAATCTGGTCGAGATCATGAACCTAGGGCGAATTGATCTTACCAAAGAAGGTATAATTAATAAAGTGTACCCTAGAATGCTTGGCAAATTGGGATATGGCCAAAGAGAAATAGAAGGCACTTCTATTGGAGAACAATTATTGGATCGTACCGGTCGATTGGTAATTCAGCGTTTGCTTAAACAAGTAAGTAGCGGAAAAAATTCAAAAAAGGAAGTTTCCTTGCGTACAAAAAGCGGAGACAAAATCAGGGTTCTAGCATATGGAATAATGGAAGGCAACGGGCAAGGCCATCAAAACATTTCGCTCATTTTTCAGGACATTACAAAAAGAAAACAAAATGAGCGAGACTTTAGAAAAGCCAAGAGTATTGCTCAGCGTGAGATGAATGCCGAAAGGAACTTTTTGGCGACCATGAGCCATGAAATCCGAACACCTTTAAATGCTATTCTCGGCATGACCGAATTGCTCTATGATACAGAACCATCAAAGACGCAATTAAAATATTTGGATTCAGTCTCTCATGCGGCTCAAATGTTGAACAATCTATTGTCTGACATATTGGACTCAGCTAAACTAGAAGATGGAAAAATAGAGCTGCTCGAAGAAGATTTTAGTATCGAAGATACCTTAGACGGTATTTTTCAGGCCTTCCAATTCAGTTCTCCTACACATGTCGAATTGGTGAAGAACATTGAGTCTCCCAATAATTTATTGAGAGGTGATGCGAAAAAAATAAGCCAAGTTTTGATGAATTTGGTTGGCAACGCAATAAAATTCACACCTCAAGGACAAATTGAAATGGGCTCCAAAATTATTGAAGAAACAGAGGAGTCTTGTTTGGTAAGAATTTATGTCAAGGATTCGGGCATTGGAATTCCTGAAAGTGAATTAGAAAATATTTTTAGTCGATTCAAGCAAGTCGAAGGAAGTATAGATAGACGTTATGGAGGTAGTGGGCTAGGGCTTTACATCTCGTCTAAAATAGTAGCCTTGATGGACAGCGAATTGGAACTCCAGTCAGAAATTGGAGTAGGATCGGAATTTAGTTTTACGGTTTACCTCGAAAAAACGGATAAAACGAAAGTAAGCAACCAAAAAGATGAGTGTGAATTAAAAGACAGAGACTTTTCAGGGCTCAGAATATTAATAGCCGAAGACAACGAGCTCAATCAACAATTTCTGAAGAGCCTCATGGCCAAGTTCAACATTGACTATAAAATTGCCAGCAATGGTATTGAAGCTATTATGATGAGTCAAAAACAACTCTTTGACGTCATTCTCATGGATTTACAAATGCCCGAATGTGACGGATTTCAGGCAAGTAGAACGATTCGCAGAGCACAGAATAATCCCAATAGAAACACACCCATAATTGCTTGCACTGCGTCTGGCTTGTTCAACGAACAAAAAGAAGCATACTCGGCAGGAATGGACAATTTTCTTTCGAAGCCCTTTTCACAAAAGAAATTTTTAGAAGTACTCGTGAAACATAGCAACAGGAAGGAGGACGAAAAGATAGACTACTTGAATTTCAAACTACTCTTCGAGATGTTTGATAATGACGAAGAACAGATATTTAATATGGTTCAGGTTTTCCTGCAAAAGTCTGAATCCATTCAAACTGAGCTCTTTGAGTCTTTTGACTCAAAAAACAGTCAAAGTATTTATAAAGCTACGCACAAATACAAGCCCTCTTTTGGTATGGTAGGAATTGAATTAGTGCAGAGAAAGCTTTTCGAAATAGAACAAATAACAAAACAAAATAAATTAAACGAAAAGGCGATGGTACTCATAGAATCTCTCCGAAAGGATATACCGGCTGCCATTTCTCAATTAAAACAAACATTTAATGATGAATCAATTAGACACCCTAAACTGTTTGATAGTCGAGGATGAGCTGATTTGCTCAACTCACTTAAGTAATTATTGCGAAAAAGTAGGCGGACTTAATGTTGTAGATACAACTGATGATCCTGTCCGTGCTCAGCGCGTTTGCGCGGAAAATGACATCGATATATTATTTCTCGATATTCACTTACCAGAAATTAATGGATTTGAATTCTTGAGCACATTGAAATGCAAGCCAAAAGTTATAGTCACAACGAGTGATGAAAATTGCGCCATTGATGCTTTTGATAATAATGCCAGTGACTTTTTATTAAAGCCTATTAAGTATAGTCGCTTTATTATGGCGATAAATAAAATTAGAGAAGATCGTATTGAAGAATTGCCAAAAGAGAAGAGAGATCACTTTTATGTAAAATTAGACGGTCGATTGGTAAGAATAAATCACGATTCCCTTTTGGTTATAGAGGCCAGAGGTGATTACATTTATTTGAAAACGGAAGAGAAAAATTATCTTGTACATAGCACGCTTAAAGCGATTCAATCCAAATTACCGGATGAGAAATTTTTAAAAGTACATCGCTCATATATAATCAATAGAGATAAAATTGTCGATATAGAAGACAATTCAATTCTTATTCATCAAAATGTTGTGCCAATCTCAAGGTCGAACAAAGAATTTGTGATGAGTACATTGAACGTACTATAAATAGGCTTGTCCTAAGCTTATAAAATCAAGCAATAAAAATGTTCTAAAGCGCGGAATTCGAGTCTGCGTTTTAGAATGCCTTTTGAATAACCTGAAAAGAAGAACCGAAAATAATATTGATATGAACTAAATTTTATTCAGAACTATGGAGAACTATAACGAGCAGCGAGCAGCAATTTTAAGGAAGGTAGAGAACAGAAAACAACATAAGAAAGGGAGCAAGAAGCAAGGTGAAAATCTTGAAGTTTCTATTGAAAGCGAATTTGATGTTTATAATAAGCTGAGAAATGAACAGGCTCAAATTGCACTAATTGGTCTCGGGTATGTTGGTCTTCCAATAGCACTTGAATTTGCGAGAGATTGGCCTGTTCTGGGCTACGATATCAATGAAGAAAGGGTGCAAATGATGAAGGAAGGAAGAGATCCTTCTAATGAAATAAGTTCGAGTGATTTTTTTGAGAGAAAAATTGAATTTTCTGCCAAAGAATCTGACTTAAGGAAGTGCCATTTTTTCATTGTTGCAGTCCCCACCCCGATAGATGAAAATCGGAACCCAAATTTGGGCCCACTTAAAAGCGCATCAGCTACAGTAGGAAAATATCTGAAGAAAGGAGATTATGTAATTTTTGAATCAACCGTATTTCCTGGCTGCACGGAGGAAGAGTGTATTCCAATATTGGAAGAAGTCTCCGGATTAAAACTAAATAGCGATTTCAAGGTAGGGTATTCACCAGAACGGATAAACCCTGGAGATAAAAAGAACACCCTGGTGAGCATTAAGAAAGTTGTGTCTGGAAGCGATGATTATTCCTTAGAGCAAATAGCAAAGGTTTATGGTACAGTTATCAAAGCAGGTGCTCACAAGGCAAGTTCAATAAAGGCTGCTGAAGCAGCTAAAAACGTAGAAAACTCACAAACAGATATCAATATTGCCTTTTTGAACGAGCTTACTCAAATCTTCACTAAGCTCAACATCAATACCTCTGAAGTT
>JBCCIF010000165.1:0-4397 GCA_039028335.1 Bacteroidota bacterium | reverse complement strand
TTTTTTAGATAAGGAATTCTGAGAATACCGTTCCAATCTGCACAACTATTCCAATCCTAAATCCATTTGTTCTTGCAGATTTTTTAGAGCCGGATTGTCTTCCATCATTTGTTCCAATCGCTCTGCCGTGCTCACATGTGCTGGTATTTTCTCATTTTTCTCTTCAAATACGCATTCAAATCTCAAAGAATTATAATCCAATTGCTTTTGAAGGTGAGCCAAAAGATTCTGCTTGGTCTCGTTGATTGCTGTTTCTATTACCTTGTTGTCTACTCCCAAGGAAATTGTATTTCCAGAAATTTTGGGATCGTTATTCAAGAAATATGCATGTAGATTATACATTCCATCTTGCTTCAAAATTTCAGAGTAGTCTTTCCAGGATTGCATCAATAGCTCACGATCAATTTCTTTGATTTCTTCCTCCTTAGTCTCTGGAACATATTCTACAATTTCCTCTGCCACTTGAGAAACCGGTGATTCCTCTTCAAGAGGATGAATAGATATAGAATTAAGGGGCCGAATAACGCTAGAAGCTTCTCTATTTCGATCCGTTCCTTCGGTATCTACTTTCTCATTTTCATCTCTTTGTTCATTGAGCAAAGCTTGCTCTGAAACCCTTGTATTTGCAGTAACAGTATCATCAGCACTCGATGAATCAGGCTCAAGCGCATTTGAAGTAGCCGGCTTACCTTCTATTGGGTTCAGCTCTTCTCTTCCTTGTCCATAAGTCAGAGCTTTATCCAATTTCGGATTTTCTGCTATGGTCGCACTTTTTGGATCGGCTTGATTAGGCACTAATGAATTTTCCTTCTCTAGAAGAATAACATTTGGCTTGGTTTCTAATGGCTCTTTGGCAGCCCTGAATTCGGCTCCGTCAGGCGTTTTTTTTTCTTTTGGTTTACCAAAAAGATTGGCGATTTTCAGCAGGGTAAGTTCTACCAATATTCGTCTATTCGAACTGCTCTTCAATTGAACTTCAGTCTCGTTAATGAAATGAAGTGCGTTCAACAAATATTTTTCTTCAATATCCCTTGATTGCTCAAAATAGCGCTGCTTCATCCTTTCACTAACTTCCAATAATTGAAGTGTCCTTTGATCCTTACAGACCATTAGATCACGAAAATGTTTTGCCGCACCAGAAAGTAAAGTATCCAACTCAAATCCGTTGGAAAGAATCTCTTCGATCAAAAGAAAAATACCCGATCGATCATTGGATTTGATCAAGGCAGTAAGCCGAAAAAAGAATTCAAAGTCAAGGATATTCAAATTCTCTAAAACCCTTTCGTAAGTTATTTCTTTGCCATTGAAGCTAACGATTTGATCAAAAATGGACAAGGCATCCCTCAAAGCTCCATCTGCTTTTTGAGCGAGTAAATAGAGCGCCTCGCTATCTGCATTTACATCTTCAGATTTCGCTACGAATGCCAAGTGAGCGGCAATATCATCTGTAGTAATTCGATTAAAGTCATAAATCTGACAACGCGATAAAATGGTGGGCAGAATTTTGTGCTTCTCTGTGGTAGCTAAAATAAATATCGCATGAGACGGTGGCTCTTCCAAGGTCTTTAAAAAAGCATTGAAAGCTGCCTTGGATAGCATATGAACCTCATCGATAATGTAGACCTTATACTTTCCAACTTGCGGTTGTATCCGCACTTGATCTATGAGCTGTCTAATGTCATCTACTCCATTGTTAGATGCTGCATCCAATTCAAAAATATTGAACTCAAAGTCGCGATCATCGTTCTCATGCTCCTTATTAATGGCCCTTGCAAATATCCTTGCACAACTTGTTTTCCCGACCCCTCTTGGACCACAAAACAAATAGGCATGGGCCAATTGATTTTGCGTGATCGCATTCTCCAATGTCTGCGTAATAGAGGATTGTCCGACAACCGTAGAGAAGGAATTGGGTCTGTATTTTCGCGCTGAAACGATAAAGTCGCTCATGAAACAAATATAGATTTATTTTTATCGTTAAAATGTCATCCAGACCAAAATGAAAGGGATTTTTTCATCATTCATTTTTTGCTTCGTAGCCGCAAATCTATCGGGACAAATATCCATTTCTTTCGATGTACTTGAGAACATGCCGGGTCCTGGAAGAGACGATGCGGTGGCTTTTGTTGCTGGCCAAAGGGCTTATGCAGGACTGGGGTCTTTTGGTCCTAATGGAGGATTTGAAATCAAAAATGATCTTTGGCGATACAATCATCAAATTGACACATGGAGTCAAGTAGACCCGCTACCTGGTGCTCCTCGCCAATATGCAATGTCTTTTTCATATTTGGAAAAGGGTATCGTGTTTGGTGGACATAATAACTCTGCATTCTTTGATGAATTATGGACGTTCAGCGAAGTCAGTTCTTGGCAATTAATATCATTGCATCCCGGTGGAGCTCGAGCAGCTGGTGCCGGATTCATTTTAGAAGATGAATTGTATATAGGAACCGGTCGGGATGACGCTCTCTATTACAATGATTTTTGGAAATATAATTTTACCACGGGTATGTGGACGGAGCTCCCTCCATTTCCAGGAGGGCTTCGATTCGAGACCATAGGATTTGTGCGAAATGGAAATGGATATCTTGGCATGGGTAGAGATGAAAATCTCGCTTTCAAAAATGACCTATGGGAATTCGACCCACTAAATCAAAGTTGGGAAGAAGTATGTTCTTTTGATGAAGCCATTGCCTACAGTAAAAGTGAATTTAAAGAGGGAAGAGCACTTCTTTTTGGAGGTCAAACCGCATCTTCGGCATTAAGTTCAAAAGCATTTATTCTCGATCAGCAATGCCAGACATATGAATTTGAAAGTGGATTAGAGGCCCGGAGAGGATGCGCTAGTTTCCAATTAGAAGATGATTGCTATTTTTTTGGCGGATTACTGGAAAATGGGCAAAAATCTAATCAATTGGTGCGGCTTACGCTTGAAGAAGAATCTTTTCCTACATTCGAATTAATCAGCTATACTTGGTCAAACAAGCTCTTTTTTGACGCTCCTTCTACGGTTGAAGAAATCCATATTTATGATTCAAAAGGCATGTTGGTTGCGCATTATATGCCAAACGCAAATAAAGGTTCAATTGACCTTGAAAATGCAACGAACGGTATCTACTTGATCCGAATCAGATCAGATAAAAGTATAAAAAGCTATAAAGCACTGGTAATCAGTAATTAACCAATATCAATAATACGCGTTAAAGCTTTCATGGAACAAAGGAAATAATTACCTTTGCGCTCCAATTTTTTTAAAATTAAATTTAATCATGAGAAACAGATACGAAACCGTATTCATTTTGACTCCCGTTTTGTCTGAAGATCAGGCGAAGGATGCGGTTAAAAATTTTAAATCGTTTCTTAAAGATCAAGGAGCCGACATAAAGTTTGATGAAGAATGGGGATTACGTAAACTAGCGTACCCAATTCAGAAGAAAACAACAGGATTCTACTTCTTATTTGAATTCGAAGCAGATGGTGAAGCGATCGATAAGTTCGAAACCATGTTCAGGAGAGATGAACGTGTGATAAGATTTTTAACAATCAAGATGGACAAAGATCACGTTGAATACGCAGAAAGAAGACGAAACAAAAAGAAAGAAGAACCTAATGTAAAATCAGCTTAAAAATTGAATTATGGCGAATAATGAAATTAGATATTTAGCTCCTATCGATATTGAGACCAAAAAATCGAAATATTGTAGGTTTAAAAAGAACGGCATCAAGTTCATCGATTATAAAGATCCAGACTATTTGATGATGCTATTAAACGAACAAGGAAAAATTCTTCCAAGAAGATTAACCGGTACATCTCTTAAGTATCAGCGAAAAGTAGGACAAGCGATAAAGCGTGCGCGTCATTTGGCTATTTTACCTTACGTTGGAGATATGCTCAAATAAACCCTGATTTGTTATGGAAGTTATATTAAAACAAGACGTTGACAACTTGGGATCTGCAAACGAGATCGTTACTGTTAAAGCTGGTTATGGCAGAAATTTCCTAATTCCAAAAGGAATGGCAATTTTGGCGACTCCATCAATGAAAAAAGTGATGGCTGAAAACACCAAGCAACAGGCGCACAAAGCTGCTAAAGTGAAGGATGAAGCAGAAGCAATTGCTGCAAAACTCGAAGGCGTTTCACTAAAAATTGGTGCAAAAGCAGGCGAAAGTGGAAAGATATTCGGATCCGTGAACACAATTCAGTTGGCTGAAGCTTTAGCAAATAATGGTTTCGAAATTGACAGAAAGAAAATCTCAATTAAAGATGAGCCTATAAAGAATCTTGGTTCTTATACTGCTAGCATTAAATTGCATAAAGAAGTTTCGCAGGAAATTAAATTCGATGTAGTCGAAGAGTAATTGAAACGAAAAAGAAAATTTGAAGCCCGATCATTAG
>JBCCIF010000164.1:0-4405 GCA_039028335.1 Bacteroidota bacterium | reverse complement strand
TTTCTGTTTAGGATCTTCAATATAATAAAGGATTCATGTAATTCCTTTAAACAGATCTTCATCTTGTGAATGAAATCTTTTGTTGATTCTGCTCTTTGAGCTTCTCCGTAGTTAAGAGCAGGAGAAGTTCCCGATCGTAAGAGTTGTTGTCCTAAATGCTTTGCAGCATATTGGCTTGGTAATTTTTCACAGATCTCAATGATTTTAATCGAAAAGTCTATTAATCTGTCTTCTAATTGTGTTCTTCTGTTTGTCATTTTTCGTTCATTTTCAATTTGATATTAAATACAAGTTCAGTTGTTGAGTTAATGGAATATCTATTTCAGTTATGCGTCTTGCGTCTTGAGATATGAGTTGGTTTTTTGTTTTGATATCTTCTTTTGCATGGTGAATTGTGTGCTGGCCAGCATTCTTGAGATTTCGTCTATTTGTGGAATGAGTTTTTTCGATTGGTCTACAGGCAATAAATCGGTTTCGCTTAATAGTCTAATCCAATACTTGCATTCTCTGGCTTCTTTATATGAGATTGAAATTTTACTCAAGAAATCTCTATCTGATTGTGCTCCTAATGCTTCTTCAATATTGGCGCCTATACTCGTTCCGCTTTTGACCAATTGCTTAGATAATTCAAATTCTTTTCGGTCAAATTTCAGGTGCTTATAGACTTCTATAATTCCCTTCGCAAATTCAAAACTCTTTTCTGCTACTATACTTTTTGCTTTCATTTTATGTAGTGTTTAACATTAATTCAATTTCTTACCCAAGACCCAAGACCCAAGACCCAAGACCCAAGACCCAAGACCCAAGACCCAAGACTACCGCCTGCGGTTGGCCAAGAGTGGTGGCGGTCCTCCGTTAAAAGGATTCATCCGACCGATGGTTCGCGCTTCCATTCCCGCTGCAGAAATGATGGCTCTATCGCCAAAGCGAATCCGCATTTTATCCATGGCTTTATAGAGATTAATGCGTTCCTCGGTATCTTCGAAAAGATTGATTTGGTAGGAGCCACTGACCAAATGGCTGTAGCGCACACCAATCAAGCGCACCAATAGTCTTCTGTTGTAGAGCTGTTCAAACATTTCCTTAATGCGGGGGACGAGGATGTGATCGGCAGAAGTATAAGGGATACGCTTCTGCAATGTATAGGTGTTAAAGTCGGAGTAGCGAATTTTCACCGTCACACAAGCTGTAAGCTTTCCTCCCCTCCGCAACTGAAATGCTAGGTTTTCTGCCATTGCTACAAGAATACCTTTCAATCGTTGTACGTCTGTTGTATCGCGATTAAAGGTGCGTTCGGTAGAAATCGATTTACGTTCGTTGAACGGAATCACGGGGCTGTTGTCCAGTGCATTGGCCTTCTTCCAAATGCTGTGACCATTCTTGCCCATGACCCTTTCCATCATCTCGAGGGGCATCTCCTGCACGGTCTTGATATGACGCACGCCCAAATTGCGTAAGGTCTGATAGGTTTTGTCTCCCACCATGGGAATCTTCTTTATAGAGAGTGGAGCCAGAAAAGGCCTTTCTTCACCTTTTTCTATTTCCATCTGATTGTTAGGTTTGGCCTCCCCAGTAGCTACTTTAGAAACGGTCTTATTAATGGAGAGGCCAAATGATATTGGCAGACCAGTTTCTTTCATGATCTTTTGTCGAAGCTCGCTCGCCATTTTCATGCAGCCAAAAAAGCGGTCCATTCCCGTATAGTCTACATAGAATTCATCGACCGAGGTCTTCTCAAAAAGTGGTACATCTTCCTTAATGATATCTGTTACCATGTCGGAATATTTCATGTATGTGCCCGAGTTGCCTCGTATAATGAGTGCCTCGGGACACAGTTCTTTGGCCATTCGCATGGGCATGGCCGAGTGAATACCAAAATCGCGTGCCTCATAACTGCAAGCAGCAACAACTCCACGATCACTGGTTCCACCAATCAATATAGGTTTGTTGTTCAAACGGCTGTCTAAAAGCCGTTCAACAGACACGAAAAAAGTGTCCAAGTCCAGATGGGCAATGCAAGTATTCATTCTTTTTAATGTTGACGAAAAATTCGTCATAA
The DNA here is from genome assembly GCA_039028335.1 of Bacteroidota bacterium. Classification (GTDB taxonomy): domain Bacteria; phylum Bacteroidota; class Bacteroidia; order Flavobacteriales_D; family JABDKJ01; genus JABDKJ01. The sequence goes on along the minus strand of JBCCIF010000164.1, from coordinate 2,346 downwards.
ACCTGTCAATATAATAGTCAAAAAATTTTATATTCGCAGAGAAAGCAAAATCAAAATTTCAATCAAAATCAAAAAATGAGGAATGGCAAGTTCTACAGCTCAGAAAATAGTTTGATTGATATTTTGATGAAAGCGAAGCGCCTTAATCCGGTCTTTCGCTAGAGTTCTTTTTCGCTTTGTGCGTGGTGCTAAGCTTTTCAGCGAGCTCCCAAGGTCGCAGCCAAAAAACAAGCACCGCAAAGCCCAAAGCAAAAAAGAAGCTACCGCTACAACCCGGGGCGGGGGAGATCAGTCTTGAGTCTTGGGTTATGAGTCTTAAGTTCCATGGCTATCGGGATGGAAAAAACCGAAGCCTGAGGCTGCGATGAAATCGCAGAGACTCGAAGGCTGGGTTTGAGTTTGGTATATTAAAGAGTTATAATGATTGAGTTAGATTTTGATAAAACAGATGCACAAGGTTTCAGAGAAATTATTGAGACAATCATCTTTAATTTAATCAGGAACTTTAATCCAGATGAACTTTCTATTATTCGAATTAAAAATTGGTTTGATCACAAATGGCTCAATTATTCAGGAAAAAAGATTGTACCATATGATCTCGAAACATATCCAGCAATTCCATATGTACTTGAACCTTATTGGAATAAGGAGATTACTGTTCCTCCATTTAATCCAAAGAGAGTTTTGGCTGAAGGGATATATAGAAGAAAACAAGTTGGCAGCATAGAACCAGAAGAGTCACTTCATAAATTTCAACCAACTACTGAGAACAGAAATAATTTGATATCACGAAAATTGAATGATGGTTTATGTATTTGGGTTTCATCCAATTCAAAATCTAATAAACAAGGGAGTTTGATGGTATACCAAATAAAGGATTCTGAAATTTCAACTTGGTATTTAAGCATTGAAGAGAAGGATAAATGGAGAGTAACGAAAGTAAAAGGAATTGGGATGCCACAAGCATACTTATTGAGTACAGATTCAAAAAACAACATTAAAAATTAAGAACTCAAAATTGAAAGAGAAATACCATCAAATAGGAGAACAATTGGCCCAAGAGCAGGGCACCTTCAGTAGCCAGATGTTTGGTAAGCCCTGTCTCAAAAAAGGCAAGAAAGCCTTTGCCGTTTTTTATGAAGATGAAATGGTTTTTAAAGTAGGGCGCGAAGAAGTGGAAATGCTCCTGCAGAAATATACAGGCTCCAAGCGCTTCGATCCTTCTAAAAAAGATCGGCCTATGAAAGACTGGTTGCAAGTGCCGGCAGAATACAATGAAGACTGGCTAGCCCTCGCGAGGCAGGCCATGGAATTTACAGAGGATAGCAAATGAAATCAAAATCAAAATTTCAATCAAAATCAAAAAGATGAATGAAAAGAAGATATATGATTATGAAACGCGTTTGGTTCGTTTTGCGGGAGAGAGCATCTTCTTTTCAAGAAAATTGCCTAAAGATTATGAATTGGAATATTATCGAAAACAATTGATTCGATCCTCGGGAAGTTCAGCTTTGAATTACGGAGAAGCACAAGGTAAAGTAAGTGATCGTGATTTTATTAATAAGCTCTCTTTGGTTTCTAAAGAATTAAAGGAGTCCAGAACAACTTTAAAGATTTTAAAATACATAGAACAAGGAAAAGAAGAAAAAAGAGAATGGCTATTGGATGAAGCGAATGAGCTTATAGCAATAGCTTCAAAAATGATTATAAACAAACAATCGAAATTGCAAATCTCAAATTAGTCACAATCCCATGTCTATTTTGATTTTCATTTTGATTGATATTTTGATTAAACAATGAATTTACATTTCGGTCCCAACATTAAGCTCCTTCGCCAGCGCAGAAAACGCTCGCAAGAAGATGTCGCAAGCAGCTTGGACATCAAGCGTACATCACTTAGCGGTTATGAAAACGGCTCAGTAGAACCGCCCTATAAGGTCCTGGTCAAACTCTCTAATTATTACAAGGTCAGCATCGATAAATTGGTCAAGTACGACCTCTCTTCCATTTCTGAAATGCAATTATCCGAGCTCGAAAAAGGCTTTGATATTGATCTGGAAGGCAATAAAATGCGCGTGCTGGCCATTACCGTTGATTCAGAGAACAATGACAATATTGAACTTATTCCAGAAAAGGCCAAAGCAGGTTACCGCACAGGTTTTGCCGACCCGGAGTATTTGAAAATACTTCCAACATTCAACTTGCCTTTTCTCAACAAGAGCAAGAAGTACAGAACCTTCCAAATCAATGGCGACAGCATGCCACCCGTTTGTCACGAGGCTTTTGTGACAGGCGAATATGTCGAGAATTGGACCATGATCAAGGACGGTCAACCCTACATCATCA
>JBCCIF010000163.1:0-4546 GCA_039028335.1 Bacteroidota bacterium | reverse complement strand
GGTCTAGAAGCCTTGCCCCAACAACCTAGAAGCTATTTTTTTGGCACATGACGTATACACAAATAAATAATGAGTATTCTCACACTCACACGCATGAATTTGAAGATTTTTGAATCCATCTTTTCAAAAATTCATCTGGCAATTCCAGTTTGTATTTTCCCAAGAAATAGTCAGAAGCATCTCTCATAAACATGCGATCACTTTCTTGAACATAAGAACTCTCGAGCTGAGTCTTAATTTTTTCTTGCATTTCTTCGATGCTCTTCACATTCCCTTCGCCATAGATTTTATCAAAGAACTCTTGATTGACTTCCGCTGACTCTATGTGCTTTATTTCTTTTACTTCAAACTCAAAATCAGAGCTAAGGTCATGAACTTCTTCTGGTGTAATACCTAAAATTCTTCCGATTTCATTATGATTTTCTGTAACCTCAAAAGGATTAATTGTTACTTTTTCCCCAATACTGATTCCGGTCAACTGCTTTTTCAGTTTTTCTCCTTCAATATAATTTAGACCAACCGAGGATTCGTTTTCTATTCCACCGTCTTTAATTGATCCGTCCTCATCAAGTTCCTTGAAAGTTCCTTTTAAGACATCTCCTTCAGTTGACTTTTCGACATCGGCTAAGGAACCATACATTTTTTGCATTCGCTCGACTTCACCATCAATCAATTTATCATCTACCTTTATTATGTGGTACTTGATCTTATCTTTAGTATTCACGTTCACTTCAAAATCTGGTGCAAGTCCAAGCTCATATTCGAATTCGAAACTGTTGGGATTTTCCCAATCTCCTTTTTCACCTTCCGCTAAGGGCAAAGGAGTACCTAATACATCAATTTCGTTCTCATTGATATAGTTGTAAATACTATCACTTAGGACTTTATTGATTTCTTCCGCCAAAAGATATCTTCCAACTTTTTTCTTTACAACTCCCATTGGAACAGCACCCGGTCTGAAACCAGGAATATTCATTTGCTTGCGATAGGTTTTTAAAGCGCTATCATACTTTTCCTTATAATCTTGAGGATCAAGAGTAATTTTGAGCTTTGCGTTTAGTTTGTCAATGTTTTCCTGAACAATGTTCATGTACCCTAAAATTTAAAATTGATTGGATGATTGAGGTGTTCTGTAAGTTCTTAAGAAAAAAAGTGCGGATAGAGGGAGTCGAACCCACACACCTTTCGGCACTAGATCCTAAATCTAGCGTGTCTACCAATTTCACCATATCCGCATTAATCTATTTCAAAGACTGCATACCTTGTATGCCCTAAAAAAGGACGGCAAAGATAAATTATTTTCGTTTAAAAAACAGGGAAAAGTTCAAATGAAAATAGATAATATCTACCTTCGCAATTTACTCGATAAATCATGAAAAGCATTATTCCAAAAGAGACACCATTAGGTGAGATGCATTCTCTTCTATTAGGAGCTGTTGGGCCACGGCCAATTGCCTTAGCAAGCACCATTGATGAAGAAGGGAGGCCAAACCTAGCTCCATTTAGCTTCTTTAATGTATTTAGCACCCGACCACCTATATTGATCTTTTCACCAGCGCGCAGAGGAAGAGATAATACAACGAAGCATACATTTGAAAATGCCAGGAAGACAAAAGAATGTGTGGTAAATATTGTTGATTTCAGTATGGTTCAACAGATGTCCTTGTCAAGTACGGAATACCCCGCAGGCGTGAGTGAATTTGAAAAAGCAGGTTTCACGCCTTTGGACGCTGACTTGGTTCGTTCAAAACGGGTAAAAGAATCTCCTGTTCAGTTGGAATGCACTGTGAGAGAAATTTTAGAGATGGGAGATCACGGAGGAGCTGGAAATTTGATTATTTGCGAGGTCGTGAAGATGCATATAACAGAGTCTGTCTTGGATGAACATGGAAGAATTGATCAAACTAAGATCGATTTAGTTTCGAGAATGGGAGGGAATTTCTATTGCAGAGCTCATGGAGATGCCTTGTTTGAAGTTCCAAAGCCATTAAGAAACTTAGGAGTAGGAGTGGATAGCATTCCCCAAGAAATCCGCAATAGTAATGTTCTAACGGGTAATGATTTGGGAATGCTTGGAAATGTTGAAACAATTCCCGATGAAACAGCAGTCAATGAATATAAATTAAGCGAATTAAGTGATATCTTTATCGAGTTTCAGGATGATGCTAAGACATTGGAATTCAAGTTGCACGAAAAAGCGCATAATGAATTGCAAAAAGGTCATGTTGCAGAAGCCTGGAAGACTTTACTTTCATTCAATAATTAAGATACATGTTTACAATCAACGGAAAACTCAAAAGAATAGAAGAAACAAAGCAAGTAACAGACAGCTTCAAGAAAAGAGAATTTGTTATTACCTATGAATCTGGACAATATCCTCAGTATATTTCTTTTCAATTGGTGCAGGATAATTGCACCTTAATTGACTGCATGCAAGAAGGCGATGAGGTAAAGATAAATTTTGATGTTCGCGGAAGAGAGTGGACAGCACCTGATGGTCAGGTAAAGTATTTCAACTCGTTAAATGCTTGGCGTCTTGAAAAGATGGGTGCCACTGCTAGCAGCACAAATGAACCTCCAGCTCCTGAAATGGTTCCTCCTCCCAAAGAAGAGCCTGTCTTACCAGAAGAAGATGATGATCTTCCTTTCTAAGCTTTAATAGCTCTAACATCGAGAGCGTTTCTTAAGGAGTTTCCAATTAGCGTGAAGGCTAATACAAGAAACATAATGCATAGGCCTGGTAATATTGCAAGGTAAGCCAAATCTGTTGTGATATACGCATAATGTTCTTTGATCATGTAACCCCAAGATGGCATTGGGACTTGAGTTCCTATGCCTAAGAAACTCAATCCTGCTTCTAGTAAAATTGCTGTTGCGAAATTTGCTGCGGAAATCACGATTACCGGGTCGAGTGCATTGGGTAATATATGTTTGACCAAGATTCTTAAATCAGAATAGCCCAGTGATTTAGCTGCTTCAACAAATTCCTTGTTTTTAAGGCTTAATATTTCTCCTCTAACCACACGAGCTACTTCTACCCACATGGTAAGTCCTACCGCTATGAAAACTTGAATGAAGCCTTTTCCAAAAAGAAGCGTAAGTGCAATAACGATCAATAAGGTTGGAATCGACCAAATTACGTTCACCAACCACATGATGAGTGCATCAATCCATCCTCCGAAATAAGCTGCAATACTTCCGAGACTTATTCCAATAAGCAGACTTATTAAAACAGCTATGCATCCTACTGAAAGAGAGATGATGGTTCCGCCCATAAGACGACTTAGCATATCTCGTCCAAATTTATCAGTACCAAGTAAATAACTCTTTTGAATAATACACATCTCTTCGAAATTTTGAGAAGTGATGGGTTCATCAGAAATTGTAGAAAGTTCAAAAATCAATTTTGACCCTTCTAAGACTTCGTTTTCACCGTTGATTTCTTCAATTATCACTTTGCCATCTTCAAGTGAATAGGAATAAAAAGGGTAGTAGTCATATTGGTCTACTATACCTCCAAAGAACAAACCCGAAGAGCCTTCATTTGAGATGGAAGATTTTTTTACACGAAGAAATTTGCCGCTAAATCCTGGTTTCTTTTGAGCATATGCTAAGGCTTTTTGATCGGCATTTTGGCTTTTATCAGGCCTGATATGAGCTCCTAGTATTGAAACGATTATGGCAATTGCGATAATCGCAATGCCAAATAAAGCAGATTTGTCATTTACTATTTTTGCCCAAACTGTATTCGTATGTGAAGAGAATAGATTGCCCAAGCGACTTACTTCCAATTACCTAGGCTAAACATACTAAGTATTCCTATATAAATTACATATATAGGATAGAGAGGAACGAGAATAAAATAAAGCCACCATTGATTTAATCTTTGGCTCTGGTTAAGAATGGGGAGGAAGTAGATAAAATCAGCAATAATTTTGACAAGGATATACGTTAGCGAAGCATTCATTAATATATGCGATTTTGAACAGAGAAAGCAAAAGGCACAGATTATGAAGAGTGCATTTGATAATATTATGAACAAGCTTGTTATTCCTTGAATTGAGAATAGATTATACCGTGTTTTAGATGCCCATCGGAGCCTTTGTTGCATAAATTCTTTTAAGGTGTCTTTGGATTTTGTTTCGCAAAAAAGATCTCTACTGATTATCGTGTTTATGGTCAAGTTTTGTTCTTTGAAGTGATGGAGTATGCTCATATCATCTCCTGATGCAGTTTGCATCCAATCTTTTCTTTTGTCAATTTGATCTAGATATCTTCTTTCATACATAAGATGAGCTCCATTTGCCAAAAGTGGATTATTTAGGCCTACACTGGATATGGTGAGCATGGATAAAGAAGCAAATTCAAAGGCAAAGAGTTTTTGTATAAATGTGTTGATCTCGAATTTTATCGGTAAGATATATAAGGCCGCATCGTGGTCGAAGGCTTTTCTTAGCGCTGTATACCACTTATTGGTTAAGCGAACATCGGCATCCAGTTGTAAGATATATGTCGCTTGAATTTTGTTCCAAGCTGTTAAAAGCGC
>JBCCIF010000162.1:0-4561 GCA_039028335.1 Bacteroidota bacterium | reverse complement strand
GTGATGGAGTATGCTCATATCATCCCCTGATGCAGTTTGCATCCAATCTTTTCTTTTGTCAATTTGATCTAGATATCTTCTATCATACATAAGATGAGCTCCATTTGCCAATTGTGGATTATTTAGGCCTATACTGGATATGGTGAGCATGGATAAAGAAGCAAATTCAAAGGCAAAGAGTTTTTGTATTAATGTGTTGATCTCGAATTTTATCGGTAAAATATATAAGGCCACATCGTGGTCGAAGGCTTTTCTTAGCGCTGTATACCACTTATTGGGTAAGCGAACATCGGCATCCAGTTGTAAGACATATGTCGCTTGAATTTTGTTCCAAGCTGTTAAAAGCGCTCCTTTCTTGCCTGGTTCATATTGGTTTTCTATGAGTTGAATAAAAGGGTAAAAGGAATGTGTTTTGATGCGTTCAATACTTTTATCATTTGAATGATCATCCACCAAAAAGATTCCTTCTAAATTTTCATCGAATGCCTGACTTGCAAGAGTATCCAACAGGTCTTTGATATTCTCTTCTTCATTTCTAAATGGTATGACAATACTGAATTTTTGCATCGTACCCTTTTTAGTTTTGCTATCACTTCTTACATACCAAAATCCTATAAGACAAAGCACCACAAAAATGCCATAGACGAAAGCAATAAAATGAATGAATGAAGAAATCAGAGTGGCTTCAAGCATATGCATTAAATGTGAGAAAGTTTTTTCAAACTATTGAAGTCAAAGAAGATTAAATTAAGACTTTTATGTAATGGATACCGACAAGATCATTTTAGGTATTGACCCAGGCACGAGTGTAATGGGCTATGGTTTAGTAGCTGTATCCAAAGGGAAAACGGAAATGATCAACATGGGCGTTATTCGTCTCAATAAGCTCGACTCTCATGAAGAACGTTTGAGCCGCATTTTCAGCAGAGTATCCGGAATTATTAGTGAATTTGGACCCCATCAAATGGCCATTGAAGCACCGTTTTATGGAAAGAACGTTCAAAGTATGTTGAAGCTGGGAAAAGCACAGGGTGTAGCTATTGCTGCGGCCTTGAATGCCAATATTCCGTATTTTGAATATGCACCAAGAAGAATAAAACAGTCCATAACTGGAAAGGGTGGTGCTTCTAAAGAGCAAGTGGCTGCTATGCTAAAAAATATTTTGAATATTAAGGAATTGCCAAAAGACTTAGATGCGACTGATGGATTAGCTGCTGCCCTTTGTCATCATTACAGTACAAGGGGATTAAATAGTCAGAATAAAACCTATTCGGGTTGGTCGGCTTTCGTAAAACAACAGGAAAAAAGAATCATTCAAAAATAAATCAGGCTTGATTTATTTTTTCCGCGATGGACTCCATTTGCTCCTTGCTTAAACTTAATTTTTCTTTTGAGAAATTCATATCCGAAACATTATTCATCGGAATAAGGTGAATGTGTGCGTGAGGTACCTCGAGTCCAATAACTGATACACCAATTCTTTCGCATGGAATTGCTTTTTCAATTTTTTGCGCGACTTTCTTAGCGAATACATGAAGTCGTCCCAAGAGCTCATCTTCAATATCGAAAATGTAATCGATTTCCTTTTTAGGAACAACAAGTGTATGACCTTCTACCAATGGCATGATATCCAAAAAAGCCAAGAACTCTTCATTCTCCGCAATCTTATAGCAGGGAATTTCGCCTTCTATTATCTTGCTAAATATAGAAGCCATTAACGGCTGATTTCAAGAATTTCAAATTTGATTTTTCCAGCTGGAACCTGAATTTCGGCTAAATCTCCGACCTTCTTTCCTACCAATCCTTTACCTATAGGAGAATCAATTGAAATCTTCTTTTCCTTTAAATCCGCTTCGTTTTCTGCTACCAATGTGTATTCCATTTCTTGGCCATTGTTAACATTTTTGATACGCACTTTTGAAAGAATAAGAACTTTCGAGTTGTCAACGAGCGATTCATCGATCAAACGAGCATTGGCCAATAAACCTTCCATTTGATTGATTTTCATTTCGAGTAATCCTTGTGCTTCTTTAGCCGCATCGTATTCTGCGTTTTCAGAGAGATCACCTTTGTCTCTTGCATCTGCAATTTGCTGCGATATCTTTGGACGATCCACAGTTTTTAATTGGTGCAATTCCTCCTTTAAATTATTTAAGCCTTCCTCAGTATAGTATGTAATCTGATTTGACATAATTAGGGCATTTTAGTCTAGTGTTCAGTTTGTATATAAAAAAATAGACCCTCCATAAGGAGGGCACTATCATAATCAAATATAATAAAATTTTAGATTTTACAAGGCTACGCGCACACCTATAGAATGCACACCGTCAAAAGGATTGGTGACTTGATATGAATAGTCAAAGCTCAAGGAACCTCCGTTCTCACCAATTGGCGCACCTAGGGAAGCTCCAAAAGCTGGACCATCTAATGCATTGGTGTTAATATCAAGCGATTCGCTCTGAGGTTCAAGAGAGTAACCACCTCTTAAGGCGAAATAATCTTTGAATTTATATTCTAATCCGACCTTATATTGGTCTCTAGAAAATGAATTAGAAGTAAAACTCAATAATCCAGTCAAATCATGGTTCTCAGCCAACACGAAATCGTAACCCACTCCGATATTCACCAAAGAAGGTAATTCAAAAGTAGCTGATCGTTGATCCAAATTCAATTCTCCACCTGATAATTCAGATGTAGAAAGACCACTACCATCATAGGTCATTCCTGGTCCGACATTCTTAAGAGAAATACCAAACTTAATTTGATCTCGTTCACCACTTACATAGTTAATTCCTGCATCCAATGCAATCCCTGAAGCATTTATATCAGCAATAGCTTCGGAAATAATCTTTACTGTTACTCCACCATAGATACTGTTCGAGAACTCTTTCGAGAACGAAAGTCCAATGTTTGAGAAACTTGGAGAAAAGGTAGTGCCGTCACCTTCTGGAAGAGCTGTTGTTGATCTCATGAGATCACCCCAATCAATGGATACCACACTGATTCCTATGGCGCTTGATTCACCTAATTTCTGAGATAATCCGAAAGCATTGATGCTTACGTCAGCTCCGCTTAGCCAATTTGTATTGGTAAACATTACTTCGGTCTTTCTTGTGAATACGATTCCCGCAGGGTTTACAAAATAACCTTGTATACCTCGAGCCGTTGCAATATTTGACCCTGCCAAACCAGTGCTTTGAGCCCAAGGGTTAATCAACAATTGTGTTCCTCCGGCAGATCCGATTCTATCTTCATTTCCGGCTTTTACATCATGTAATAATGTAAAAGCAATCGCGAATAATAATATTGATAATCTTTTCATTTCTAATTTCTTAAGCATTGGTTATTCTTAGAAGTTGTTCAAATCCGTAGGTCTAATAACGGCAAAGAACTTCACTATTTTCTCTCCAATTCCAGGAGCTTCAATATGTATGATATACATTCCTCCTGATACTGGAATGAAGGCCTGATTTTTCAAATCCCATTCTATAAAGGTATCTGGGTTATCTTTATCAAAAGTTCTGACCAAGGTACCTGAAGCATCAAATACTTTGATGATACATCTTTCTGGGATATTGACAATTTTGACTCTATTATCCAGTCTATTCTCTACGTAATAAGAGTAAGCATAATAAGGATTTGGAACGACATTGATAAGGTCAAGTGCATCTTGTGCCGCATCGTTATCTGCTAACACAGTGCTTACTCCTTCCGTTTCAAACTCGTATAATGGGAACCATCTATTTTGAGCATCGTCAAATTGTGGAACAAAAGGATCAACTGAAGTACCATTTATGCTCGTGATGTTGTCAAATGTGTATGGATCAACATCATCCATATTTACTCCAGCTCCGTCAGAAGTAAAGTACTCAGGATATCTGAACTTATAAGGCGCATATCTCTTATATTCAGAAGCCACTCTTACTTTAATAGTTGTTTGCGTAGGAATCAATCCATCCTCAACAGACAACATCTCAAAATCTGGGTTAAGCAAAGGGAATGCAACCCACATACATGAACGCCACACTCTTCTTCTTTCTGTGCTTGAGCCCTCAACAAAATCATAGAGGTAATTACCACCATCGTATGCAGGCATTCGGTCATTATCAACCTGATCATTTCTATCGTTTCTAAATACATAGATATAGTGGAATCCACCTCCTCTAGGCTCTTGAGTCTGGCTAAATAGAGTAGAAGTAGGGTTCCAGATCATATCACGTCCATTTTCTCCGGCAAACCAAGATGCTTCGCCAAATGCCATGTTTAATCTCTGACCTGATTCGACATCAATAGCATATCCTGGGAACCATCCCATTCCATACGAGAGGCCGTCATCATCAACCTGCTCTCCACCAAAAGTAGCTTCCATATGATTGTGATTTGGATCGTCTTGATCTCTACCATTCTTATCAACTGAAATTGATCCTCTTAATTCACATTTAGTCGCCTGATCTTCAGCAAGGTTTGATTCAGGCTCTATTTCAATCACTGGAACTCTTGTCCACAGATCCTTGTTACTCGTCAATACAATATCCACACTGCTCAAGTCTTCATGATCGGT
>JBCCIF010000161.1:0-4592 GCA_039028335.1 Bacteroidota bacterium | reverse complement strand
GTGCGATCATTCGGGATTTTCCTGAAGAATATACGCGCTATTCACAGAAGGAATTTACATACAATGGAATTACACAACACAACCGCAACAAATTATTATGGCGGGATCCATCCGTATGAACGCCATTTTTGGCTTTCGTATAAGGGTCATTGTCCTTGTTTAAATAGACAATAAGAGAATCCATATCATTCTTTGCATGCTGAAATTCTTTGATACTGCTATAAAGTGTGGCTCGACTCGAGAGGGATTGGCAGTAATTTGGAAAGTCCAATTCGCTTGGCGTTTGCTTAAACAAGCTGATAGCCGAGGTGTAGATGTCAATCTTAGCCTCTGCGGAACAGGAATCGCAATCCAATGCCTGACCAAATTTCTCGGTAAATTCACTCAGCTGGGCATTGCTGTCAAAAAACAGCAATATAGTCAGACCAAAGAGCAGTCGAGCGCAGATATTCATTTTGTTATTTTCTTCATCGGATGAATCAACGCATTTAAATTAAAGTCTTTGAGGCTCTTTATTTATTGCTCAATTCCTTGATGCGTATTTTTTCAATATAGTTCTTTTCCTTTTCGGAGAGCTTAATGTCTTCCATTTTTAAATTGGGATCAGGCATATACCATGCAAATTGAGAGAAATAGGACCTGAGGTCAGCACTTTTGAAGGCATAGCCATATTGAGCGTAGACGGTATTACGTTTAAGCCTCAGCTGACTGGCAGAATAGGATGATTCCAATTGCATATGACCAAGTGAGACAACTTCCTTGCTCATCAATTTTTCATAATCTAGCGGAATACAGACAAAGGAATCATTATTTACAATTCCGAATTCTATGTTTTTTGTTGGTTGATAATCAGCCACTTGTATTTGAAGGTAACCGTTTAGTGTTCTCACCATTCTGCAAGAATCGCTATCATAATAGTCAAAGCGTTTATCGGTCACTTTGCCTGCACCTATATGCGACCATTTGGCTCCTTGACCAAAAATATCGTGAACGAAAAAAAAGCTATTCTTTCCCATATCGATGTTGATCGTCAAGTCCTTTATTTTTCTGGATGCCCATTTGGAACCGGTTCTCAGAATGTAATTATAGATTTGATCAAAAGAGACGTTTCGGCTAGCAGGGAAACTGTAACTGTGTGTTATTCTATTCAAACCGGGCTCAAAAGTCATTTCGAATAAAAAAACAAAAATTCCATTTTCGAATTGTGAGAAGTGGAATTCTTCGGGCTCCTTTAATTCGCAGTCTTCGCAAAGAGCGGCTTTCACTTCATAGGGAAGTATACGACCATTTTGAATAATTGTGAAATCATCAATTTGATTTGAATTGCTAACGTCATCTGAAACATCGCCTCCAGCAGTTGGTGCCTGAAAGCCTACCATCAGTTTTCTCGCCACATTTTCAGGATTATTGAATTCGAATTGAATATCAACATAAGCTCTTTCATCTTTTATCGTAAAAGAAAGCACTTCTTTGTCCAAGGCTATTTTTGTCTCTTTTGTAGGATAAATCAGACTTCCATTGGTCAGATATACGCCATCGTTGGCAAAAGATGCCAGTGATAACAAAAGTCCCAGTAGTGCAAGAATTAGTCTCATAATCAAGTTTTTAATCGAGTTATTTACTTTAATCTTTTTCTAGATCATTAGAAAAGTGCTTATTGATTTTGTCGCATCTCACTTAATATAATTTATTGAAAGCATGTACAGTCCGGATCAAAATTGAATCGAAGAAATAGAGATAATACTTAATTCTCCTTAAATCTAAAACTATCCAATATCTTTTCTCCCTTATCTCTATACTCTTCAAAGGTCTCCGATTCACAGGTAAAGGTTAGAACGTATGCCTGTTCATCGATGATCCAGTAATACTGCTCAAATTTCAATTTGAATTGACCTTGATCGCCAGAATAAATGATCTTATGGAATTCTCTTTCTCTAGCCCTCATTCGATCACTCTCAAGAATGACAGCCTTATTCATTAATGACATAAATTGTCCCTCAGATATCTCTACATATTTGTCAAGATCAATCTCAAGGCCCGATAAATCTTGAATGATCAAGTTGATGTTTTCCTGAAATTTATCTTCTTGATTTTGCAATGGGCTCAGTAAGATGAACCGCGTTCCCATTTGTTGCGATTGATTCAGCTCCCAGGATTCTGGATACTCAATGGAATAATTTGAATCGTCTAGTTTTTTCCATTGCTCTGTTTGAGCTGAAAAGGAATTCGCCAAAATAAAAACAAGTACAAGCGAAGATATTTTTTTCATCTGTTGAAGTCTGTTTTTCGAAACCGAAGATAAGCATTCTTAAAGCACTGCTTTTAATGCTTTTAATTCATCAAGTACTTTTGGCGATAGGCAGTAGGGCTGATGCCTTCTTTCTTTTTGAATAGTCTCGAAAAATAAGCGGGATACTCAAAACCCAAGCCGTAGGCCACTTCTGCGATGCTCTTATTGGGTTTCAATAAGTGGTCTTTGGCCTCTTCTATTAAATAAAGTTGTAAATGCTCTGTAGTGGTTTTTCCGGTTTCTTTTTTTAGCGTATCACTCAAATAGCGCTGTGAAACTGAAAGGCCCTGTGCAATTTGCTCAATATTAGGAATGCCCTTGTTTTTAAGTTGGCCCGATTCAAAATAGCTCTCGAGATGCTGCTTGAATCGCTCTAATAAATCAGTGGAAAAGTCTAATCTATTGATGAACTGTCTTTCGTAAAAGCGATGGGCGTATTTCAATAAAGTGCTAAGGTGAGCGATAATGATATCCTTGCTGAATGCGTCTTGATTGTTCTGGTATTCGAGTTCAATATTTTCTATGATCAACTCTATTTGTTTTTCTTCTTTAGGGGAAAGGTGCAATGCTTCATTGGCTGCATATGAAAAATATCCGTATTTCTTGATCTGTTGTGCCAGATCGGTGCCTTTGAGAAAGTCTTCGTGAAAATTGATCGAGAAACCCTGTTGTTCGAATACAGCTGTGCTATCCCATTGCAATACTTGTCTGGGCGCAATAAAAAAAAGCGCGCCATTGTTAAAATCGTATTGGGTTCTGCCATAGTTCAATTCACCTTTGATGATTTTCTTATAGCTGATGGTATAACACTCATTGCTAATAGGGGGTGAACTGGCTTTAGGGCAAGGAAGGAAAACTGCTCCTTTGGCACTGTATAGCGAAAACATAGGATGTTCCGGACGCGGAAGCTCCAGGTATTCTAAGTAAGCCGATAGCGTTTTAAAATGCTTCATCTTATCTTTTCATTTCTTGTTTTGCTTGCATTAGTTGAGCCGCGTACGTGTCTATTCGCGCATGGGCTAGTCCATCAATTATCAGAATGACGCATAACATAGCAACAGTGGAAATCATGCTTGCGCGCCAAATAGGAGCACTAAGGAAAAAGATTAGCAGTCCACAGGCCAAAATGATGAACGGAATTGCAGTAAAAACAATGTTTTTGTATTCTTTTAATGTGGCTTCGGTCCGCTCAAGTTCAGAAATGACGAATGCTTTGGCATCTGTGCTGTAATCCATTTCAAACTGAGAAATTCTCGCCTTATTCGTAAAGAATAATCCAAAGCCCACAGTCATCAAGAATATTCCTGCAACCAAAATGGGAATGATATAGGCTCGAGCTAGATCCGTCTTGCCGAATTGCCAAAACCCAAAACTGGCCATAGCAAACACGATTCCTACGATGATAAAAAATGAAGTTGAGACCAGTTCGGCTTTCGCCCATTCTGTAGCTACTTTGAGTATATCCATGTCTTATATTTTGGCTTTTCTAATTTAAAAATTCCACCTTAATCCGGTTAACTCTTCAGACAGGTCCCACAATTTCTTTGCTTCTTCTTTGTCTTTTGCATGCGCTTCAATTTTATGTGCACCTACAGGTCCTACCCAATTGCTTCTTCCTGTCGGTCCGTAGAAGGCTTTCTGATCTAAATCTTTTTCAGTGGCACACATCAATTGCGGATATGCACCCTTTTCGGCAGATTGTGTCAGAGGCGTCATTAAATAGAAAATGATTCTCATCATTCTGCTTGCACTTGTCTTGATCAGAGATGTCCTTGATGCACCGGGATGACAAGCGTAGGCCTTCACCTCAGATTTCCCTGCTTCTTTCAATCTGTCTTGTAATTCGTAGATAGACATGATTTGTGCAAGTTTACTCTGACTGTAGGCATTGTTGGGCGTATAATCCTTGTCCCAGTTCACATCCTCAAATTTGATCCTTTTTATCCCCATATCATAGCCCATACTACCAACAGTTACTATACGTCCTTTTGACTTTTGAATGAGCGGAAAAAGGAGAGCCTGTAGCGTGAAATGTCCGAAGTAATTTACACCCATTTGGCTTTCCCATCCATCAACGGTCAGCTCTTGTTTGGGGACTTGAGCAATGGCCGCATTACAGATTAGCGCATCAAGCCGGTCGTGGAGTTTAAGAAATTCCTTGGCGGCTTTTTTCACGGAAGCTTGATCTCCTAAATCCATTTGTATGGCTGAAACCTCTATTCCTGCACCAAGTTCATTTTTCAATTCAGCTATCTTTGCTGCTGATTTTTCGGGGTTTCGATTGAGCATTATCACTTTTGCT
>JBCCIF010000160.1:0-4722 GCA_039028335.1 Bacteroidota bacterium | reverse complement strand
TCTAGAAAATCCTGAAGCGAATGCGCTTGATTTTATTGACGATTTCAAACTGAATCTTTTTGCAGATGAAATTTATGTTTTCACGCCAGGTGGTGATTTAAAAAAACTACCTAAAGGAGCAACCGCATTAGATTTTGCCTTTGAAATTCATTCAGATGTAGGTGCTAAGTGCATGGGCGCAAAGGTGAATACGCGTTTGGTCCCTCTAAGTCATGAATTGAAAAGTGGAGATCAAGTCGAAATTTTGACCAGCAAGAATCAAAATCCCAAAGAAGACTGGCTCAATTTCGTAATTACAGGAAAGGCAAAGGCAAAAATTAAATCTTCTTTGAAAGAAGAAATGAAGGAAGTTGCCAATGATGGGAAGGAAATTCTTCAAAGGAAATTCAATAATTGGAAAATAGATTTCAAAAGCGTCAATATTTCTTTACTTGAAAAATACTACGGTATTCCTTCTGCTACTGAGCTGTATTATTTAATTGCCAAGAATAAAATTGATCTTCGTAAGATCAAGCAGCTAAAGGTGGTAAATGGCACATTGGTACTTGAGCAAACAGAATCTAAAAAGCCTAAGGCCAAAGAGCAAAGCAGCAGCCAAGTTCAAAAAGGAAGCGACACTTTGATCTTGAACGATAACAATACCAAATTAGAATATAAACTCGCTGCTTGCTGTAATCCAATTGCAGGCGATGATGTTTTTGCCTTTGTCACTGTAAATGATGGAATTAAAGTACATCGAACGAAGTGTCCAAATGCAACACAATTACTCGGTTCATACAATTACAGAGTTCTCAAGGCTCAATGGGAAAGTCAAAAAGAGCAAGAATTTTTGGCAAAATTGACTTTTAAAGGAATTGATGATATGGGATTGGTTCAAAAAATTACCAATACAATCTCACAAGAACTGCATATCAATATGAAATCCATCTCATTTGAATCTAACGATGGAATATTTGAAGGAAAAATTGGCGTATTTGTCCATAACACCAGACACCTGAATGATTTGATTAAAAAATTAAAGCAAATCGATGGAGTAAGAACAGTTAAGCGTATTGAAGGAACTTAAGACGATAGAGCATAATTCACTTCAATTTCCAAAAGCATTTGGTACTGTGGTCCGAATCGAATAATTTCATCCTAGATTAAGATTATGGCAACTATAGAAGCCAAAGAGGACGCTAAACAAATATTTCAAGCCTATCTGGAAAAAAATGGACACAGAAAAACCCCTGAAAGGTTTGCCATTTTAGCAGAGATTTACGAAAATGACGGGCATTTCGATATTGAAGATTTGTACAAAAAAATGAAAGCAAAGAACTATCGAGTAAGTCGTGCTACATTGTACAACACGATGGATTTGCTGATTGCGTGCAATTTGGTTCGAAAACATCAATTCGACAATAATCCTGCTCAATTTGAACGGGCACATGGGTTTAAACAGCACGATCACATCATCATGACCGATTCTGGAGAGATGATTGAATTCTGTGATCCTCGAATTCAGAATATCAAAGCCACACTCGAGGATATCTTCAAAGTAAAAATTATGCACCATTCGCTCTATTTTTATGCACAGAAAGGGGCATCTACAGAAGAAAAAGAATAACTTCGTCCTTTAACAAACAGCACATGAATGTTGATGTTTTATTAGGTCTCCAATGGGGAGATGAAGGCAAAGGAAAAATAGTCGATTACCTTGCTCCAGAGTACGATATAATTGCGCGTTTTCAAGGGGGACCAAATGCTGGACACACGCTTGAATTTGATGGCATAAAACATGTTTTGCACACTATTCCTTCTGGTATATTTAGAAATGACCTCATTAATTTAGTAGGTAATGGTGTCGTTATCGACCCTGTTATTTTGAACAAGGAAATTAATGCGCTGAAAGACGTTGGTGTAGATGTTAGACACAAACTGCTTATTTCTAAAAAGGCCCATCTCATTTTGCCTACCCACAGATTACTTGATGCAGCCAGCGAAGCAGCGAAGGGAAAGAATAAAATTGGTTCTACGCTCAAAGGAATTGGTCCAACTTATATGGACAAAACAGGTAGAAATGGATTAAGAGTAGGAGATATCATTTCGGTTGGGTTCAAGGAGAAATATGAACGTTTGGTGGAAAAACACAAACGCCTACTAAGCACCTATGACTTTGAATACAATCTTTCTGAATACGAAGAGGATTGGTTAAAGGCTATTGATCAATTGAAAGAGCTAACCCTCGTGGACAGTGAATACTTTTTAAATCAATCACTCAAAGCTGGTAAGCGAATTTTGGCTGAAGGAGCCCAAGGATCCTTATTGGATATTGAGTTTGGCTCCTATCCTTTTGTGACTTCTTCAAATACCTTATCCTCAGGGGCATCGCATGGCCTAGGGATTGCACCAAATAAAATCAACAAAGTATACGGAATTTTTAAAGCCTATTGCACACGAGTTGGAAGTGGACCTTTCCCTACCGAGTTAGAGAATGACAAAGGCGAGGAATTAAGAAAAAAGGGACATGAATTTGGAGCCACAACTGGCAGGCCTAGAAGATGTGGCTGGCTGGATTTGCCCGCTTTAAAATACGCTATCATGATTAACGGTGTTACTCATTTAAGTATGATGAAGGCCGATGTTCTAAGTGGAATGGATAGTATTGAGGTCTGTGAGTCTTATCAATTGAATGGCCAAGAAACAGACCAAGTCCCTTACGATATCAATAATTCTAAGATTGTTCCCGTGAATAGATCTTTCCAAGGATGGCCTGAAATGACTCAAAATGATATAGATAATGGCTTCATTCCTGAAAACTTAAGAACGTATATTTCCTATTTAGAAAAAGAATTGGATCTTCCAATCTTTATCGTTTCTATGGGACCTGATCGAAAAGAGACGATTATGCGGGAAACAATAACGGCATAGTTTCTGCGCTTTGTTCATTATGCTCAGGCTAAATTTTTTCTTCATTTTTCTTATTAGTCTCAGTCCGTTATTTGGGCAAAAGCCAGCGAAAATAAAATTACTCAAAGCTGATTATAGTCGCTATGATATTCAAATTGCTAAAAATGCTCAACGACTCATAGGAAATGTAAAACTCTCTCATCAGGGCACGCTTATGCAATGTGATTCTGCATGGCTGTTTGAGAACGAGAATCGCGTTAAAGCCTTTAGCAAGATTCGAATCAACCAAGGAGACTCTCTGCGCTTAGAGGGCGATCTCTTGGAATATTCTGGTGAAAATCAAGTTGCCGATATAAGTGGAAATATACGGATGAGTGATAGGGCAATGCTATTGGAAACAGAATATCTGCTTTTCAATATGGAAGAAAATACGGCAACATATATCAATGGTGGAGAAATTACGAATCGTGAAAACAACAATGTATTAACCAGTGAAAAAGGAACCTATTTTACTGACCATGAAACATTCCATTTCAAGGAGAATGTCATTCTAAACAACCCTGATTATACAATAGAAACTGACACCCTTCACTATCGCGAATACAACAGCACTGCGGATTTTCTTGGACCAACATTTATTAGAGGTGAAGAAAATCTGATCTATTGCGAGAATGGTTATTATGATACTGAAAATGATCTTGCTCGATTTGGACAAAATGCATACGTTTGGTTTGATGGTCAAAAACTAGAAGGAGATTCACTCTTTTACGATCGAAATAGTGGGATTGGAATTGCTAAGGGTAATGTGGCTATACAGGATACGCTAAA
Organism: Bacteroidota bacterium; assembly: GCA_039028335.1. Taxonomy (GTDB): domain Bacteria; phylum Bacteroidota; class Bacteroidia; order Flavobacteriales_D; family JABDKJ01; genus JABDKJ01. Next base: position 1,005 of record JBCCIF010000160.1, on the reverse strand, counting down.
TGATTTTATTATCCAAGGGAATATTGGCAGGCACTTAGAAAAGGAAGAAATATCATTTGTAACCGGAAGGGCCGAATATATTCAAGTCTTTGAGAACGATAGCCTATTTCTTCATGCCGATACCCTTAAAGCTGTTCCAGATACTTTGAATCAAAAGAAAATCCAGTGCTTTTCTGGAGCGAAATTTTACAAAAGCGACATGCAAGGCGCCTGCGATTCTCTTATCTATAGTGAAAGGGATTCGGCTTTCTATATGTATGAAGATCCAGTAATTTGGAATGAGGAAAATCAAATCACAGGTGATTTCATCCAGCTGAACACTTTAGAAGATGGATTAGATGATATGAAAGTTCGAGGAAACTCTTTTATTATCTCAAAGGTTGATGATAAGCATTACAACCAAATCAAAGGCAGAAATATGAATGGTCATTTTAGCCAGAATGAATTGGTCAAAGTAGATGTCATTGGCAATGGAACGTTGGTTTATTATCCTACTGAAGAAACAGAAGAAGGCGATCAGAAAATTATAGGACTCAATCGGGCACTATGCAGCGATATTCAAATTCGAATAAAGGATCGAGAAATCACATATGTCAACCTACAAAATCAGACCGATTCAAAATTTCTTCCGCTTGAAATGGCATCCGAACAGGACAAAGTTTTAAAGGGTTTTGAGTGGAAAGGCGCATTGAGGCCAATGAACAGAAAAGAGATTTTCTAGTTCTTATCCTAGCTTTTTATCTTTTCCTTGAACGAATTAACAATTGGTGTGTACAGGAATTTATAAGAGATCGTTATATCTATAAATTAAATCACACGAAAATGAAAAATTCAAGCCTATTCACCATTATTACTCTTTTCCTTGTTTTTCTTCTAACCGCTTTTAGCCTGGAACAAAAACAGACATTCAACTCATCTGAAATCAATTCCAATGATCATATCCCTGCCAAGGGATGTGTATTTCAAACTGTTATGGGTGAAGAGGTTATTGAAATCGAAAATTAC
>JBCCIF010000159.1:0-4738 GCA_039028335.1 Bacteroidota bacterium | reverse complement strand
TGGGACAGATCATTTGTCGAAGTATAACTATAACCTACTTTGGTGCAACCCCATCAGTGTAGTTATTCTTTTGTTTTCAAAAGACAATGAACGGCTTGTCAAATATTACTTTCTTGCCAATGGGATTTTATTACTCCTCTTAATTTTTGGTAAAGACCTGATGTTGCAAGGCCTGAGAATGGAATTCATTCCGATTGTACTTGCGCTTGCCATTCGATCTTTTACGATTTTCTATGAAATAAAAAATCGTCTTAAGTCCTTAGGTAGGTCCAAAAACCCATCATGATAAAAATAATACCTGGTAATTTGTACATCAACCACCTGTTGTGTCGAAGATGATCAAATCTTGTTCCTAAATATGTGACCAACAGCAGTAGTAAAAATGTCCCGCCAGATACGCCAGTGATGTATACCAGGTAGTTTTGCCCATTGAGGGTCACCCATCCGACAGTACTCAAGTAGGACGTCACTACTAACCAAAACGGAATAGCTAGGGTATTGGTCACAGACAATACAATACCTTTTGCAAAGGCAGTTCTCTTTTCTCCTTCAATCGTTCCTGGCGTTGATTCTTCTTTGTTTTTTTTGGTTAGATTCAATATGCCAAGTACGACCAGGACAATCGTTGTTAAAAGCTTAAACCAATAATTGATATGTTTATTTTCGATAAGATAAATTTGAAATTTGACAGCAATTCCAGCGTAAAAAAACTCAACAAATGCTGCAGCAAAAGCAAAGGTTAGTGCGGACCATTTTTTACCATTCAGCGCATACTGCAATGTGGTGATATTGATACTTCCTGGAGGAATAGAACCTACAAAACTGACAGCCAATGCTACTAAGAAAATAGACATCAGTGTCATGTAGAGGTTTTGCGTTTATTGTATCGATTGATCCGTTGAATTTCACGTACTCCATCCCAAAATTTCAAATACGGTATCCCTTTCTTACGGTTGATCATGCTAATCTCCATCAAAACCTTCAGGTGATGAAGGATATCCTTATAGGCTTGGATTAAAGAATAGCCGGGTTGATATATATGGCCTGGTTCGGCACCTGCTCCATTCAATTCAAGAATTTTGAAATTCTTACCGTCATACAAATCTTCAATGGATCGACATCGCACATCATATCGTCCAAAGTAAAAGCCATCTATTTGTCTGCTCACATGGTCAAAAACCTTAATGAGCCTATCTGTGATTAACTCGTTGCCATCCAAAAATGTTGTGCCCTTGCAGTGATTACCGATGGATACGAGCTCTACTTTCTCATCATATTTAGGCACATAGTCCATTAGTTTGGGATTGTTTTCAGCTAACGCTTCCTGATGCATCTTGGTACGAACATCATGGTTCATTAGGTTATACACTGAAGTCCGACCATCACCTATTACAGAGAGCATTTCTTTCATGACTATAGAGCTTATTGTTCCATTTTTTCGATCGGGATATCGATAATAGAAAACGCCTAACTCGACTTCATAAGGAACATATTCTTGAACCAGAAAATCAACGCTAACCTTATCAAGATAATCTTTTAAGGCCTCTTCATTTTTGATCAATTCTACCATCCAACCTCTTTCTCCAATGTCTGGTTTAAGGATTATCGGAAAATTCATTTGTTTTTTTGCGAGGATACCTTTGACGTCTCCTGTTGAACTGGAGGGCGCCAATTTAAAAGTCATTGGAATATATCTGTCGGGAATAAGATCAAAAATTTTGTTCTTTGATTCACCCAACATGCCACCAAACTCAATTGTTGGATTAGATGCAGTAAAAAAGAAAAAAGATCTCGTCCTAAGCGACATCCATATCCAGTAAAAAATGACTGGAAAATATAATACCGAAAATGGCCAAAACTCCCAGCGAAAAATCTTCGCCCAAAATACACTCATACTTAATTTTTCATACAAAGAACGAGTTTTAGGAATACGTTTTGTTAGGATGGAATCATGTAATTTGGTAATTGACGTCATGGCGAATCAATTATGCGCCGCGTGTGTTTTTTGATAGCGCACAGTAGAACTAGCAACCCCAAATGACGAACTTAAGTTAAGAGATGGCTTTATTTCACGTACACCTATTCTAATTAAGGCCATATGATGCACAGCATGCTCAATATTATAAATTAGTTCGCGCTGTAAATTTGATTTTACACGGACTTTCTCATTTCTTTCCTCTCCGTAATTTTGACACAATTGAATAGAACGATCGGTATCTATTTTAATTAGCACTTGGTTAAGTTCATTCAATAGCGCCAAAGCTTGCAGTGTATTGTTTTCCAGAAAAATATCTCGATTTCGTTTATCGTAATTGACTTCACCAAAAGGTAAACCATCGAAAAGGCATTTGAAAAATTCGAGCGTATGACGGACATGTTGTCCAATAGAAGAGCCATTTAAAACGTCAACCGCCTTGCTATATTCTTCATTTGAGAGCCCTTCCAGGAGATAAGTGATTTGAGAAAAAATTTGCGCAACCGCTGGTTTAATGGTCATTTCTAGCAACTAATTTGGTCTCCAATATACTTATAGTTTTGGATTGGTTGATAAAATTGGTTAACTGATTTTAGGCCCAAAAGGTTCAGTCATTGTATAAGTTCAGAAACCAAAGTCCAAACCAGATCTGGTTCAAAGCCTTTATATATCAAATGACGGGAAACTTTCTCCCTTTTTACAAACAAATCATGTTCGGTAAGAGAATCCTTCTTTTTTTGTGCTATTTCTTTTAACGAATCTATATATTCTTCCTCGTCTATTTCTGCTAAGCCATTTTCGATACAATAGGCTGAAATGTTATGTGTTTTCAGCTCACGAGTTATGCGGATGCGACCCCATTTCTTGATTCTAAACTTTCCTCCCGCAAAAGCCTTAGCAAACCTTTCTTCATTCACAAAACCCTCCATAATTAGCTCAGTCAATACCTCATCCACCTCATCTGAAGTAAGACCCATTTCATAGAGTTTATTACGGACTTGCTGCTGAGATCGCTCTTGGTATGCACAGTAATTGGCTGCCTTAAGTTTAGCTTCTTTTTTTGAGAAATTAGGTCTTTCCTTTCCTTTCACTAAATGAAAATAGTCAGCGTATTTACACTCTGACCAGAGTTTGTTATTGAATATATCCCTTCCGTTTTAAAACTGTCTCAAGAAACTTCACCTCGTTTTGAGAGTTGAAAATTTTAAATGGTAGATGAATTATTTGTGCTTTATTAACAGCTAAGACAAATGAATCCTTGCCCATTGAGGCCCGTTTAATGTTATCCCACTTTAAAGGCATGCCACGCTTGGAATCCAACTTAATCAAGACCTGTTGGCTTGTGATTTCATAACCTAGTTTTTCAAACATAAATTTGCCTTGTTCAAGCTGCGAAATACCGGCAAATTGTATTAGCCAAAATATAATATAAAGTGTCAAAGCAATTGAGGCGCCTATGACCCACCACCAATTAGGTATCCATAGGTATCCAGCGCAAATGGCAGCATAAATTAGCACTACCCACCATTGAACTTTGATTAAATTGGCAAACGCGATTTTCACATAAGTGCCAGTTTTCATCTGGTATTTCTTCGTCTTAATGATCATCCTTTAACTAATTAATTGCTTTTAAACTGATATCCATACTTTGATATGAATGGGTTAAAGCACCAACTGAGATGTAATCCACACCTGTTTCGGCTATTTCCTTGATATTTTTTTCGGTGATACCACCTGAAGCTTCGGTCTTGCAAGTACCATTGACCAATTGAACAGCTTCTTTCATTGCCGAAGGAAGCATATTGTCCAGCATAATAATGTCAACACCTCCTACTTCCAATGCATCTTTGACTTCATCGAGATTTCTGGTCTCAACCTCTATCTTGAGATTCTTACCTGTTTTTTTCAGGTACTTTTGAGTACCTAAAACCGCTTCTCTTACCCCGCCTGCATAATCAACATGATTATCTTTCAGCAAGATCATGTCAAATAGACCAAAGCGATGGTTGTCTCCACCACCTATTTTTATGGCCCACTTTTCACAAAGACGAAAGTTAGGGGTAGTCTTTCGAGTGTCCAATAACCTAGTATTGGTATGTCTAATAAGTTCAGACATTTTATTCGTATAGGTTGCCATACCGCTCATTCGTTGCATGCAGTTGAGTACCAATCGTTCTGCAGTTAGGATTGACTGCGCCTTACCACGTACCTCAAAAGCAATGTCTCCTTCATCCACACTTTCACCATCCTTTTTGTGCAACTGAAGATCCAGATCCTTGTCAAACCGCTTAAATATCCATTCGGCCAGCTGAATGCCCGCAATTATTCCATCACTTTTAACCAATGCATGAGCCTTCTGCTGAAGGCCATCAGGAATTGAGGATAACGAAGAGTGATCGCCTTCTCCAATATCCTCCTCCAATGCCCTGTCAATGAACTGTCTGACTGATTCCTTATTGAGGTAGTCTAATTTCACGCGGCAAAAATATATAAGGTGAGCATTATCGAGTTGAATATTTCATTATTTGGGTGTTAGCCATTGATTTATTTGTCTCTGCATACGATAAATTATTATTGAAACAATCAATAATTCAAAACTTCAAAAAAGAAATGTGATGTTCAATGAATATTTCCTATTGTTCTAAGCAATAATAACTGCCCGCTTAGCATTTACAAGACCAGCATGTTATGCCAAACTGTAAAATAACTTCCAACATTAACAGCTTCTAATTTCGAACTGCTGTTTTTTTTGGTAAAAGTCTT
>JBCCIF010000158.1:0-4784 GCA_039028335.1 Bacteroidota bacterium | reverse complement strand
TGACCGATCGAGAAGGTCAAGCTAATTCAGACTATGAGTGCGTAGGCTGCGGGAGCTAATGCTTATGAATTAAAAATTCACCTTTTTAGATACTCGAACCCTGCAATTGCGGGGTTTTTGTTTTAAATATTCTTGTGCCAATTCAGCATGCTTATTCTTGTCAAATACACAGGCATCCATGAGAATTTTTACTTCTTCAATTATAGATGACTTACTAAGGCAACTTCATGGAGCCATCGAAGCTACACTACAAATCCAAAAAACAAGTTTACTCAAAGAGCAACATATCTCAGAATCCAGTTCATCAAATCTCATTGAAAACCCATGAAACTTGCTAGGCAAGGTGAAATCTGGGAGCTTGATTCAATCCAGACTTAAGGATCTGTTTACAGAACTCAATATTGTTATTGGTGGATTGGGAAATGTTTTGATGCACTAAATATTCTTAGAAAATCTGAATCTGCTTTTTCCATAGAGTACACATCATTTGAGATTATTGGCGACTTAACACCACTCGAAAATAATTTTTCCGACTCAAAAACCCTTGCTTCATCCCATAAGCCCTTGTCAATGAATGACTGCAAAAGTTTACTGCCGCCTTCAACAAACAGGGACTGAATATTTCTTTGGTAAAGGTCAGTAATTATATCCTCAATCAGATTTTCTTGGGTCGTCTTTACAAATTCCAGGTTTTCTTCCTTTTCACATTTATATTGGTTGTAGCAGATGGTAGGTGTGCTTCTGTCAAAAAGATTGAGTGAAGGGTCAAGTTTCAAATTTTTATCTATTACCAGTCTTAACGGATTTTTACCCCCCCAATCCCTGGTTGTGAGTGAGGGATTATCATATCGTGCGGTACTCGTTCCAACCAGTATGGCATCTTCCTCCCCCCGCCATTTATGCACCAACTTTCTCGAGTATTGATTGCTAATCCATTTGGAATCGAAGTTCTCTCTAGCCACAAAACCATCGGCTGTTTGCGCCCACTTCAGCATTATATACGGCCTCTGCTCGCCATGAAAAGTAAAAAAGCGCTTATTCAAATCTTTGCCTTCCTGTTGAAGCAAGCCCACTTCAACCTTGATACCCGCGTCCTCCAGTTTCTGAATACCGTTGCCATCTACTTTTGGAAAGGGATCTCTGTTAGCTATTATCACTTTGTTTACCTCATGCTTCACCAACAAATCAGCGCATGGCGGTGTTTTGCCATAATGAGAACAGGGTTCGAGTGTAACATATACCGTGGATTCTTTGAGCAAGGACTTGTCTGCTACTGAATTGACCGCATTAACTTCGGCATGAGCCTCACCACAGCGTTGATGCCAGCCTTCACCAATAATACGACTTTGATACACAATAACACATCCGACCATGGGATTAGGACTTACCGCTCCTCTTCCCCGCTCGGCAAGCTCGAGTGCACGCCGCATAAATATCTCGTCTTTGAACCTGTACACAGCCCTAAAGATATGTTTGATTACCCTATTTTTACTCTATGGAGGATTTCTTTCCACTCAAGACATTCAAGAATACTGTAATCATTCTTAGCAAGAATATGGATTTACAAGAATGTGAGTCTGTGGCCTATATGGTCATGGAAAAAGCTTTTTTTCTAAGTCGCACCGACATTTTTGCCGATAGAGCGTTTCAGCCTGATGATGCACAACGACTCAAATATGAAGTGATCATGTCAAGGCTCAAACAGAATGAGCCTATTCAGTATATCTTAAAAGAAGCAGAATTTTATGGTCATTCTTTTTATGTCAATACGAATGTATTGATCCCCAGACAAGAAACAGAATACCTGATTCAAATCATTAGAAACCTTAAGGATTGGCAAGCGCCCAAAATCGCAGATATCGGTACCGGATCTGGCTGTATAGCCTGTACTCTAAGTCTTGAACTCGAAAATTCAATCGTTTGCGGCTATGACGTAAGTCTTGAAGCACTAAAAATAGCTGAAATGAATGGCCGTAAACTAGGTGCAAATATTGAAGTCCAAAAGCTTGACGTTTTGAATGAGTCTATTAAACAGACTGACTTTGACTTGATCATAAGCAATCCACCCTATGTTACTTTCAGAGAAAAGGTGCATATGCATAACAACGTACTAGATTACGAACCACATCTAGCATTATTTGTCCCTGATGAAAATCCACTGATTTTTTATAAAGCCATAATGGAAAAAGCCAAAACATCTCTCAAAAACGGAGGATTACTTTTTTTTGAAATTAATGAACAGTTCGGTAAAAATGTAATGTTACTTTTCCAGCATTACGGGTATGACAACCCTATAATCCTTAAAGACTTAAATGATAAGCAGCGTTTTGTATACGCTAAGCTTGTCGAATGATATTAATAATTGAAACAAAACTTTTGTACTCTTGCAATAATCTTGCTTTTCTGAGTTTTCGATTGTTCCTAAAGGCTTCCCAGAGTCTTACAACTATTCTTGCTGTGATCAAACAAGTACCAGCAAAAAAGACAGAAAGCATCCCTATCCATGGGTTTTCTGAATACTTGGAAACCGTTATACCCAATATGATCCAAGTAAAGGGAGCCAAAACCAACCCTACGCCAAAAAACATTGTATCGGTGAATACCTTGTCTTTAATACCTCTCATAATAAACCGTCCAAGCATAATCAATGGAAAATGTAGCGCTATACCCAATAGGGCAAAGGGCAATAAGACGAATATTAGAAAAATCGTAAACCAGTAATTTTGTCTAAAGTGAAAAGGAAACTTAATCCCTACTTTCTCCATTTTTTTTGCAAATCCTAATACTTCTTCTGCTTGTTCGTCTGTCAGTAATTGATCTAATCGCCAAGCCTTTTCATTGATATCCTCCGGCTCTAAAACAATACGTGGTTCTTGATCATGAAAAAATATTTTATCAAGTACCTCAAAACGTTTCTTAGGTAGTGAAACATGGCATTTACTGACCGCTGCCTCGTACTGGTCACGCAGTTTTTCTATATTTTCAGGAGTGTCTGGTACTTTATCAACCCTAATTGCTTCACCAAATTTAATATGGACAGCTGATCTGAACTTTCTATGTGCCGAGTAATTCATCCCGAATGGAACAATATAAAGTTCCTCTGGTGCATCCGGTTCGTTCATAGCGCCAAGTGCTATCCTAGCTATGCCTTTTTTTGCAGGTCGAGGTATTCGCCTTGACTCGTGTGTTCCTTCAGGGTATAAAATTAAATGCTCTCCTTTTTTGAAAACCTCGAAGCAATTTCGAAAAATCTGTTCATTTGCCTTGACGGTATTGACACCATCTGACATTCGATAAACAGGCATTAAATTCAGGGAATTGAGAAACCAGCGAATAGCAGAATTGTTAAATACATCTGCTCGCACCAGGTAATGAATCATCAATGGAAAACGAGTGGTCTTGAGTAATGGATCGATTAGTGCGTTTTCGTGATTGGACCCAAAAATGACAGGCACTCCTTTAGGGATGTGTTCGATCCCCGAAAGTTTGATTCTTCTGTAATAGTAGCTCAGGCCGAGGCGAACATATGTCCAAAAGAAAAAATACCAGATCAACTTAAATATTCTCATCAATCAATTGTATTAACATAATTCTCCCATTTTTGGATGAGCTGAAACATCTGAGCAGGAAGATCTGAATCAAATTCAACCATTTTACCAGTATCAGGATGTGTAAAACCAAGCGTCTTGGCATGCAACGCTTGACGTGGCAAAATTTTGAAACAATTATCTACAAATTGTTTGTATTTAGAGAAAATAGTACCTTTTAATATTTTATCTCCTCCGTAAGTAGCATCATTGAACAGCGGATGACCCATATATCTCATATGGGCTCGTATTTGATGGGTCCTTCCAGTCTCTAAGTTGCACTGAACTAGTGAAACATATCGTATTCTTTTAAGCACCTTAAAATGTGTGATTGCTGTTCGACCATGATCTCCTTCAGGAAAAGCGGCAGTAACCCTGCGATCTTTCAGGCTTCGTCCAAGATTTACATCTATTGTGCCTTCATCTTCTTCAGGCTCCCCCCAAACAATGGCGTAATAGGTTCGTTCAATGCTGTGATCAAAAAATTGCCTTGCCAAATGAGTCATGGCCTTTTCGGATTTGGCGATCACCAATAGACCTGATGTATCTTTGTCAATTCGATGCACAAGGCCCGGACGTCCATCATTATTGGGCATGGTGGGTAGGTTCTGAAAATGCCATGTTAAAGCATTGACCAATGTGCCCGACCAATTCTGATATGCAGGATGCACGACCATACCTGCTTCTTTGTTTACTACCAACACGTGATCATCTTCATAAACTATATTCAAAGGAATTTCCTCCGGAATTACTTCTGTATCATTGGGTGGTTTTGTAAGCGATACAATTATCTCATCTCCTGGGTGTACTTTGTAATTGGGCTTAACCGTTTTTCTATTGACAGTCACAAGACCTTCTTTAATTCCGTCCTGTAACTTGTTTCTTGTAACATTTGGTAGGCGATCCATCAAAAACTTATCAATTCTAAGTAAATCCTGTTTAGGATCTGCAACGATTCGATGGTACTCAAACAATTCTTCTTCCCGAAAATCCTCTTCCATAAAGCGCAAATATAAATGGAATGGTTTTTGTCACTAATCCGTTTGAGAAACAACTTTTTTAACCACTTGTGGTAGAAATATTAGCTTTGAATGAGCAAAATCAGACATTGATCGAAAAAATTATTTAGTCAATCTGTTAATAAATAAAATTGCTAAATTGAAAATCAGAAAAACATTTTTAAATCCAATAATTATG
>JBCCIF010000157.1:0-4826 GCA_039028335.1 Bacteroidota bacterium | reverse complement strand
AACACCATTTTGCAATTATCGATGAAGTTGACTCTGTATTAGTTGATGATGCCAGAACTCCTTTGATCATTTCAGGTCCCACTCCAAAGGGAGATTTACACGAATTCAATGAGTTAAAGCCCAAAATACAGAAACTGTATTCAGCCCAAAGACAGCTGGTACAGACTTTATTATCTGATGCTAAATCGGGATTAAAAGAGTTGGATGCTGAAAAACCGGATAAGAAGAAAATTGAGCAGGCAGGATTGGCACTTTTCAGATGCTATAGAGGATTACCAAAGCACAAGGCATTAATCAAATTTTTGAGTGAACCGGGTGTGAAGTCTCAGTTGCTTAAAACAGAAGCCTTTTACCTTCAAGATCAAGGTAAAAAAATGCCTGAAGTAGATCAAGAACTCTTTTTCACCATCGATGAGAAAAATAATGGCATTGAAATTTCTGAAAAAGGAATTGATTTAATCTCTGGCTCGGAGGATCCTGAATTTTATATCATGCCGGATATGGGCTCCATGATTGCCGAACTTGAGGCGGCAGGCCTTGACGAGAAAGAGATGTTGGTGAAAAAGGATGAGATGATGCGCGATTATAGTGTGAAATCTGAACGAATCCACACCATCAATCAATTGCTTAAAGCCTATACCCTATTCGAAAAAGATGTAGACTATGTTGTTATGGATAACAAGGTCAAGATCGTTGATGAACAGACAGGTCGAATCATGGAGGGGCGAAGATATTCCGATGGGCTCCATCAGGCGATAGAGTCCAAAGAAAACGTAAAGATCGAAGCGGCTACTCAGACCTATGCCACCATTACGCTTCAGAATTACTTTAGAATGTACCATAAGCTTGCCGGAATGACGGGAACGGCTGAGACCGAAGCAGGCGAATTATGGGACATCTACAAATTAGATGTTGTAATTATTCCTACCAATCGGCCAATACAAAGAGACGATAGAGAGGACTTGATTTACAAGACGAAAAGAGAAAAGTATTCAGCCATTATTGAAGAAGTCAATGAAATGAGAGCTGAAGGACGACCAGTCTTGGTGGGCACAACGAATGTTGAAGTTTCGGAATTGCTGAGTAAAATGCTCAAAATGAAGAATATCAACCATCAGGTTTTGAATGCCAAGTTGCACCAAAGAGAAGCGGACATTGTCGCGGAAGCAGGGAAAGCAGGAACAGTTACTATTGCAACTAATATGGCAGGTAGAGGAACAGATATTAAACTCGGTGAGGGTGTAAAAGAAGCCGGTGGTTTAGGGATAATTGGTACGGAGCGTCATGATTCTCGAAGAGTAGATAGACAGCTTCGAGGTCGTTCAGGAAGACAAGGAGATCCGGGATCATCTCAGTTTTTCGTATCTCTTGAAGATGATTTGATGCGTTTATTTGGATCTGACAGAATTGCGAAAATGATGGACCGAATTGGATTAGAAGACGGTGAAGTCATTCAACATTCTATGATCACCAAATCTATAGAACGGGCACAAAAGAAAGTAGAAGAGAACAATTTTGGAATTCGAAAGCGATTGTTAGAGTATGATGATGTAATGAATTCTCAGCGAGAAGTAATCTACAAGAGAAGAAAAAATGCATTACATGGCGAGCGAATGAGTGTCGATATCTCAAATATGTTCTTTAGCATGTCTCAGCAGGTGGTTGACTATAATCATGAAGCCAAGGATTTTGAAAATTTCAAGCTCGATCTCTTGCGTTCATTTTCTATAGAATCACCAGTAGACAAGGATGAGTTTGATTCGATTGACTCAAAAGGCCTAACGAATAAGATATACGAATCTGCACTAGATAGCTATAAAAGAAAGAGTGCGGTACTTGCTCAAAAAGCTTGGCCGATCATTAAGGATGTATACGAGAATCAATCAGACAAGTATAAGAACATTGTTGTTCCATTTACAGATGGTAATAAAACAATGAATGTGGTTGCAAACCTTCAAAAATCCTATGAGTCTGAAGGAAGAGAATTGATTTCAGAAGTGGAAAAAGGAGTGACGTTGAGTTTAATTGACAACAGTTGGAAAGAGCATCTAAGAGAAATGGACGATTTACGTCAGTCCGTTCAGAATGCCCGATACGAGCAAAAAGATCCATTGTTAATTTATAAGCTGGAATCCTATGACTTATTTAAAACGATGGCCGATAAAATGAACAATGAGATAGCTTCATTCTTGTTAAAATCGACTATTCCGCTCAATGTCAATGCGCAGACAAGCAATACGAGAGCGAGCAACAGCGATTTAGAAAAGGCTAAAACCTCAAGAACAGAAATGCCGGAATTTGCAGGGAGATCAAGTTCTAATCAACAAGGTGGAGCTCCACAACAGCCGCAGAAATTGCAACCTGTTCGTGTCGAAAAGAAAGTGGGTCGAAATGAACCTTGTCCTTGTGGCAGCGGAAAGAAGTACAAACAATGTCATGGTAGGCCTCAAGCTAGCGCCTAATTTTAGATTTTGATATAATTTTTTCTCTGCTGAACATTCCTTAGCTTTCAGGATGAGGAATTTATTTTCGATTTTCTTTTTATGTTATTCCAGTGCAGCTGTAGCCCAGTTTGAAGTGGAGAGTATCTCACCCAATGCTCAAACAACAATCGAGGTTAATATTGGACAAATCCTAATCAATTTCAACGAAGATCTAGCCGTACAAGATTTGGCTCCTCCCGATTTCCATGTTTTTGGCAGGTGGTCAGGTCCCATGATGGGAAATATTCAAATTAATGGAGACCAAATCGTTTTTGATCTCGGCCAGAACTTTTTCCATGGCGAGTGGGTCACTGTGAGCCTTTCCAAAAATTTAGAATCCATGTCCGGTTCGACTCTAGAACATGGTTATCAATGGAATTTCTGGACTAAGGTGAATCCAAGTGCTTTTGTAGTAAGCAACCCACAAGTAATTGAACTTCGCGAAGATGGAGAAGGGCAAATTCAATCTTATGGCGCATATGCCGGTGATTTGAATAATGATGAGACTTCGGACTTGGTAGTCGTGAATGAAATTTCAAATGACGTGAGAATTCTTACGAATGACCCAATCTCGGGTTACTCAGAATTTGAGATAATGAACCTACAGAATGCCAATAAACCATCAACGAATGAAGGAGCCGACTTCAACATGGATGGCGAAATAGACCTGGCTATTGGTAATACCCAAAATTCCACTGTAAATGTGCTTTTTGGAAATGGAGAAAATTTTTCGGAACAATTGACATTAGAAGCACAAAGCGGTATTCGGGGCTTAGCCATTCTTGATTTCAATGGTGATGGATGGATGGATATCGCGACAGCAAATCGTGCAGCCAGTTCCCTCAGTTTTTTTCAAAACGACCAAATGGGTGGTTTTGACAATGCTTTTCATTTGGACATCGAAACGTGTATAGGTGAAACAGCATTAATGGCAGGAGACTTTGATCAGGATGGAATTTTCGATTTGGCTTTAGGCTGCTTTGGTTCTTCAAACATTTTCATTCTAAAAGGGGTGGGGAATGGATCTTTCGAAGTTTTGGATGAAAAAAACGCTAATGCCAACCCTTGGATGATTGGAATTGGAGATATTGATAATGATGGATTCTTAGATGTGGTTTCTGCTAATAGCGGAACAAACAATGTGTCTGTCTATACTGGAGATGGAAATGGTCAGGTTTCAAGTCCAAGTTACTTTGCTGCTGGTGGTTTTCCCTTGGCAATTGACTTAGGCGATTTAGACGGAGATGGAGACTTAGATATTGCTTGTAGTAATTACTTCAGTGATGATTTTACTATTATGGAGAATCAGAATGCGCAATTTGACAATTCCTATACCTTGCCTGCATTGGCTGCAGGCAGTTGTGCAATCTTTCACGATCATAACAATGATGGCTTAATGGATTTAACCTGCGTAGACGAAATAGCCGATGTGTTATTTATCTATACAAATCAGTCTGCTAATGGATTGGAGGAAAACGTTAGCCCTAGCTTTACTATTTATCCAAATCCTACTAGAGGCGAGTTCAGTATTCTTTCAGCAAATCAAAACGAGCAATTTTACTTGTATGATGAAAGAGGTAGGAAGATTCAAACGCTTTCCCAAAACGAAATAAATCTCATAGAATGGCTATCATCTGGAAGTTATTTGGTGAGATCTGACCTAGGAAGAACCAGCATATTACAAATTGTAAAATAAAAAAAGACCCCAAGTTTTTGGGGCCTCTCTTCTAACCATTAAACTAACCAAACTAAAATGAAAAAGTTAAATGCTTTGTCGCACTTTTAAATGGTTGCACATTAAAAAGTAACAGGTAGACTTAGTTTTATTTTACACCTGTTTCCAATTTCGTTTAGCGGCATCCAGGTTTTGATCTGATTGATCGTCTGCATAGCCGCTTCAATATTTTCTTCAGTAAGCATTGTATCCAGTGAGATGTTCTCTATTTCTCCACTTTCATTAATTTCAAAGCTTACATTCATTTCTTTCTCATTGTTCATAGGAATCACTCGAGTGTTATTTGAACGATATTTCGAATACGTGACTTCCATTATTCTTTTGGTTATATTTTGGCATACGAGCATTTTCTGAAAAAGGTTACCGGCAAGGAATGATTATTTTAATTTTCGATGAATGGTATTATTGATAGGGAATACAGAGCGGTCAATTTTTTTGAAATATTTCATTTGCCAGGAGATGGAAAAGAACTCTCTAGCTGAGAATACAAGATCTTTCGGCATCATGTAGAAGGTTGTAGTCTTGCCCGCGCCATTAGGCCCTAGTAGGCCTACAATCTCGCCTTGCGATACAGCTGGCGAGGCGCCATTTACTACGGTCCGCTTTTT
>JBCCIF010000156.1:0-4853 GCA_039028335.1 Bacteroidota bacterium | reverse complement strand
GCTCCAAATGGCGAAGCGCTTTTAAGAAAGGAAAAGAATATTCTGCGTGACAAAATTTCAAAATTAAACACGGACATCATTCAATTTGAAAATAATCTGGGCTTTTTTGGCAGAAGTGAAGGTGCAGAAAAATTAAAAAGAGAAGTACAGGAAAAAATTGATCGGAATAAGCGAAAAGTCAGTGAGCTAAGAAAACAGCTCAAGATGATCGATTCGAATAATGCTTAATCAATCTTGCTGAGGCTTGTAATATTTCAGTGCCTCAGGCATAAACGCTTCTAAATCAGCTACTCTTCTATCATGAGAAGGATGCGTGCTTAAAAACTCTGGCGGAGCTCCTTGACTCTGAGCAGCCATTCGTTCCCAAAACTTTGGTGCTTCCCGTGGATCATAACCCGCCATAGCCATAAATATCAAGCCCATTTTATCTGCTTCGGTTTCATGATTTCGCGAAAACTTAAGCATTCCTAGCTGCGTCCCTACTCCAGCAGCTTGTAAGAACAATTGATTTGTCACAGTAGGGTTTTCAGACATTGCTACGTTTAAAGCTGTCAGTCCAAGTTGTGCAGATAATCCGGTTGACATTCGTTCATTTCCATGATAAGCAACAGCATGCGCCACTTCATGTCCCATAACGACAGCCAAGGCATCTTCAGAACCAGCAACATCAATAATACCTTGATAGAAAAGAACCTTGCCTCCTGGCATTGCCCATGCATTTACTGTAGGATCGTCAACGTAGTTGAATTCCCATTGAAAACCTTCTATTCTTTTCGCATGACCGTTATCGGTGAGGTATTTCTCAACCGAAGTGGAAATGCGCTCCCCTAATCGTTTTATCATTTGCGTATTCGCATTCGAATCTGATTCTGGAGGATTTTCATTTAGATAATCTTGGTAAGCCGTCAAGCTCATTGCAATCATCTGACTCTCGGGAAAGAGCTTTAACTGCTTTCGGCCAGTTATTGGCACTTTTGTGCATGAATAAATCAGCAACCCAAATAAAAGGATCGCAATAAATCTTGTTTTCATAGCTAAATTTTTACTGGATCTCTACTGTTAGTCCTCTATCAAGCAAGCTGTGTGCCATCGGTTCTAACAAGCTTATTTCTCCATATTTGATATCGCACTTTCCTTTATTGTGGACAATCAATGAGCATTGTTCTGCTTGCACTTCATCATGTTTGCAAACATCAACCAAAGATTGAATAACCCAATCAAAGGTATTGACTTCATCATTGAACAAGATCAGTGTCTTTTTATCTGTTTCTTTCTCCTGTGTTAAGACAACCTCTTCAAATTCATGAATTCTACTCATAACAATAGATTTAGACAAAAGTAGTACTAATTTTCCAATTTTCGTTTGGCTTCATCGATTTGAATTTCTCTACCATTTTCTATAGCCACAATGCGTAAATTCTTCACAGATTTATTGATGAATTGCGCCTTCATATTTTCGGCTTCGGATAAATCCATTTCTCGATTACTGATATAGTAAAAAACATTGCTTTCCGCCTCATTGAAGGAAATTTCGTCCTTATGATCCAAAATGACATGGGCTTCATTCATTGGAACTTGGTCAGTATAAGGTCCCAACTTAACCTTAAATTTAAGTTCTGTGTTTGACGCCTTCATTTTCTCATCTAGCGCCCTCCATATTTCGCCTTCATCCTTCGAATCCGTATCAAAGAATTCATTTAGGTCTAGTTTCTGAGAAGGATCAATTTTTTCACCTAATGAATTTGCCTCAACTAAACTTATCCTTTTCCCATCCTTATAAGCGGTAACGAATGCATCGGAGATTCCCTTTTTACGGACATCTTCCTTCCACACAGAGGCGTCACCAAAGGAATTGAATATTCCAGAAGTGTATCTAATTTTTTCATCATTTGTTCGCTGACTATTCAAAGGATCAAGGTTATAAAGCGCTTGTTTAGCGACAAATTTTGAGTACACTCCTACTTGCACAGTATAAAACAAGCCCGCGATATTTTCAATTGGATTCGCATTATCTATTGGATCGGCAGTCCCGTTTTCAAGCTTTTCTGAGCTACCTGAATCCTCGGCCTTGCTGGTACGTGCTAAATAATTATATTTCTCCACTGTCAAAGGATCGAGAAGTTTTCTCGCTTCGAAAAGTGGAATGCGTTCACCATCCAAAAATGCAACTACAAAGGCATCATCATAACCTTTAGCACGAATAGCATTTTTTGCATCATTTGCCGTGTCAAATATCTTGAACATTCCCGCTCGATAGCGAATCAGGCCAGAAGAAGAGCGCTGACCATTTAAAGGAGCAAATCCCGCAAAAACAGAAGGGTCAACGGGTTTATAAAATGCGCCTACCTGTACTTGAAAAACCAAGCCTGATGGCATCTCGATATCTAGGGGAATACCCCCATCTGCGTTTGAATATGCCGCTGTATTCTCTTCCCCTAAAAAGAAGAGCTCATTAATAAGTTCAGAAGGAATCTCATTATTTACATTGAATGGTCTAGAATTGATTGTATTGTTCATACCAACAACATCTCCATCCTGATACGCATAATTCCTTTCGGTTCCATCTTCCTCAATAATAATCAATTGATTATCTCTATCCATAGCCGCTTGAAATTCGACCTGTTTATTCGGATTACCTCCACTTACTGAGGTCTTAAGCGAATTGCTGCCATCCCTTTCTTCTCTGTTGAGTTCTTCTTCAGAGTCGCTATAGTCAATATCTATTTGTCCTTCTGAAACTTCTGGCATTGGCGAAGTTTGATTGACCAGAGACTCTGAAACTTCAGTTGTTATCGAGACATCACCATTCTCTGACTTTGAGGCGCTATCCGCTTGCGCCATATCTCTTTGCTCTTCTTTTCCTGACTGAACAAGTGGATTACTTTCAATATCCATTGCTTCTTTCGTCAATATCTCTTGCTCTTCATCTGAAACGGCAGCTTCACTTTCTCTTACTTCAGTTTTGATTACATCTTCTTCATTTTGTTCGGAATCATTCTCGGCTAAATCTTCATTCGCTACGTCAGAACTTGAATCTGCTTGTTCTTCTTCAATGACCTCTGTGATTTGGCTTTCTTTGTTCATTGACTCATTCGAGTTCGAAGAAGCTGCGTCCATATCTGATGATTTTTCATCAGCACTTGAGGTGTTCTCGGTGAATAAGGCTTCCTCTTCGTAGTAGTTTTCTATGAACTCTTGCAGCTTTACATAATCTTCATCTGAGGCATTTAAACTTGCTAATTCAAGTTCGCCATTCTCGACATCATTCTTTTTCGCCAAGAGAATCTCCGTATTCAGCAAAGCCATTTTCTGATAAAATTCATAGACTTCCGCTGTTCGAATTGCCAAATCTGCTTGTTCATTCATTTCCTGCAATTCATTCTGATCGGAAGTCAAAGCCATTTTCTTTTCGATCTCATTGTGCTCCAAAATCTTGGCTTCATAATTCCGCTCATAATCCTCAACCTTCAAGGATTGAAGTTGCAATTCGCGGTCGATTATGCTCAGCTTCCAATCTTTTACAACCGATTCAAGTTTTTCAGGATTCTTTTTCGCCAATTCAATTTGCGTATCTGAGTACCTTAACTTTTCTCTTAAGACGTCATCGATCTGTTCAAACTCACTTACATCTAAATCTTTTGTGATCTCTTCTTCTACAGAGTCTATTGGGCTTATTCCCATGTCTCGAGCCTGCGAAGCTATAGTTGATTCTTCGACTGAAAGAGCTTGCCCTCCTGATTCTAAGTTTGCGGTATTTAGACTTTTGAAAATTTTAACCGACTTGCTTTCATAGGCATAGGCCTGCTTTAGATAATTTGATTTTTTACTTATATCGTTTTCCATTAAAGCACCAGAACGTAAAATGCTGGCTTTGACCATATCCTCTTTTGCCAGTTCAACTTCTTCCGGGAAACTGGCTTCTAAATTTTGGGCATAGAAGTCGAATTCCTCCCTGTTAGCTTTCTTCGCCACTTCCATAATTTCGATCTCTTTCTCCAAAACTCCCTCAGTATCATTCTTTGCAATTAGGCGTTCCCTTTCTGAAAAGAGCTCATTCTGCTGTCCAAAAAGTGATGATGCATTTTGATCATCGTACTCAATCGCTTGTATACCCTCATCAAGAATTCTATTTACATAAGGATCTTGTTCAGCGTTTGATAATAGCTCTTCAAGTTCTTTTGAGAAATCGTCTTCACTCACGGTATCATTTATTGAACTCTCACTAAAAGCGGAATCAGAAGTGTTCTCCTCATTAGAATTGTCAATGGCTGTCGCCAAGTCTAGGTCGTCAGCCGAATAAATCAAATCTTTCTGCTCTTCAATTAATTGAAAGATTAAGTCATTCTCTTTTATCAAATCCGCCTCTACATCTTCATTGGGTGCATATTTAATATTGATCTTATTTTGATTGGTCTTTTCGCTTAAAACAGAAACAAAATCCTCTCTTGCCTGAATTATTGCCTCTTTCTTTTCTTCTTCTGATTTTTCTGATAATCTCAACTCCTGAATTCGGGCATCTAATGTGTTGGTTTCATCAGTCAAACCTAATATTTCCAAATCCTCCTCACTTATATCCGAAATGGAACTGTTCTCTGCAGGCTTATCAATTTCATTTTCATCGGTTTCCGATCCTAAATTGACACGCTCCTCTTCTACCCTCTTTTTGAATTCTTCCAATTGTGTTTGAGTAGCATTGAACTTTTCTTGTCCTATTTCTCCTTTTGCTAAGGCCTCTGCATTGAGTTCTTCTTCCTTTTGAATTCGTTCAAACGCTTCGTCAAATAGGTCTTGCTTTTGTTCTGGATTAAAATCAGCGTCTTTTGAATAGAATGCTTCAACTTGCTCATTGAATC
>JBCCIF010000155.1:0-4863 GCA_039028335.1 Bacteroidota bacterium | reverse complement strand
GGAACGGTTGACGGAGGTTTTAAAGGACATCCGAGAGGATTAATGACCTTATTCTTTTCTGAAATGTGGGAGAGATTTTGCTATTACGGAATGCGAACGTTATTGACGTTGTATTTGGTAAAATCCTTATTAATGGGAGATTCAGAAGCTGCTCTTATTTATGGAGCTTATACGGGTCTTGTATACGCAGCACCAATACTGGGAGGTCAAATGGCGGATAAATTCTTAGGTTATAGATATTCAGTAATTCTTGGTGGAATATTAATGGCGATAGGTGAATTTATGATTTTGGGAGGAGGAGAAACAATGTTGCTGCTTGGAATGGGTGCCCTCATAATAGGAAATGGTTATTTCAAGGCAAATATATCAACCATAGTTGGTAAACTATACAAAGACAATGATCCAAGGAGGGATTCTGGATTCACCATATTCTATATTGGAATCAATATTGGCGCATTTTTAGCAACGACAGTTGTGGCATATGTTGGAGAAACATATGGCTTCCATTACGGATTCGGGCTAGCAGGAATAGGAATGCTATTTGGGATTATCTTGTTCTGGATGTTAAGAGATACTTATCAACTAGCTGATGGCTTAGATGTTCCAGAAGCTGGAAAGAAAAAAGTTGCTGGACCGCTCACAATGCTTCAAGCAATTACTCTAGGCTCTCTTTTGCTAATACCAGCGTGCTATTTGCTCATTCAAGAAAATTATTTGATAGCAGGATTACTCGTCATTCTATTTTTTGGAATAAGTATTATTTTAATCTTAGCAGGAATAAAAGAAGATCGACTTACGATCTCAAATAATCTTTTGGATGCGTCCTCAGGTACTCAAGGAGCGGCCGTTTGGAAAGATCGGATGATAGTACTCATTATATTCATGTTGATTAATGTGACATTTTGGGCGTTCTTTGAGCAAGCCGGAACATCGTTGACTTTATTTGCGGAGAGATGTGTAGACCGTACGATTGGAAGTTGGACTATGCCTGCGTCCATGACTCAATTCTTCAACCCATTCTTTATTTTAGTTTTTGGTTCTATATTTTCGGTAATGTGGATACGTCTATCTAAAGCAGGGAAAAACCCAAGTATTCCATTGAAATTCGCTTTTGGAATCGCACAACTTGGACTAGGGTTCTTAATTACTTTGCTCGCTGTCCAATTCGTAGATGAGAGTTTCCAAGTTCCTCTAATATTTATGGTATTACTCTACCTTCTCCATACGACAGGAGAACTATTCTTGTCGCCAATCGGACTTTCTATGGTAACTAAATTGGCTCCTAAGAAAATTGCAGGTACTGCAATGGGAGCATGGTTCCTCAGTTTTGCTATGGCCAATTATCTAGGTGGGTTTATAGCTTCGTTGATGGGCGGACATGGAGGTGGAGAAGAATTAACCGGAGAGGCTGGATTAATAGCTTATACAGATGTATTTACTACCATTGGCCTTATTTGCCTGGGTATGTCATTTTTGATTATAGTATTGAATGGTCCGTTGAAAAAACTCATGCACGGAGTTGAATAGGAATAAAACATTTCAGTCTAAAGGCCGTTTCATATACTTGATTCGGCCTTTTTTTATGGTTAAATTAGCCCTTCAAAACTGGCCTGGTATTTGTAATTACTAGTCTTTGAAATTGAACGACAGATGAGAAATATTGCATTTTTTATTTTAGCTGGACTTTTTTTAATGTCTACTGGAGTAACTTCGACAGAAAAGCCTGCGGAAGGTTTAGTGAATTGGGTGAGTCTTGAAGAGGCTCAAACTTTGGCGAAAAAAAATCCGAAAAAGATTTTAATTGATGTTTACACTTCTTGGTGCGGACCATGCAAAATGATGACAAAAAACACATTCAATAATCCAGAAGTTGCCAAGTACATCAATGACAATTACTATGCAGTAAAGTTCAACGCAGAATCTCCGGAGCCGGTTGACTTTAATGGAAAGACATTTACAAACCCCGACTACGACCCGAATAGAAGAGGCAGAAATGGAGTGCACCAATTTTCAAGATATATGCAAGTATCTGCCTACCCTACTGTACTCTATTTAGACGAGAACTTGAATTTATTGCATAGAGACAAGGGGTACAAAACACCTTCGCAAATTGAAATTTTCTTGAAATTCTTCAAGCAAGAAGATTATAAACAGGTTACTACAACTGAACAGTGGCAAAATTATCAAGCCAATTTTACTCCTACTTTCAAGGACGAAGTAAAATAATCTGCAAATCCACTGTTCTCTAAAATTTTACCCCGATAGAAAAGAACATCCTGTCTCTATCTTTGTTATATTTGAAGAGTTAAAGAATAAACAAAAATGGAGACTGCAACGGACGAGATTGCAAGAGTAACAATTGGAAATGAATCCTACGATTTACCAATTGTCGAAGGAACTGAACAAGAAAAAGCAATAGATATTCGAAAACTTAGAGGGTCTACTGGCTATGTGACGCTCGATTCAGGTTTTAAAAACACAGGTGCGACTAAAAGCGCGATTACCTTTTTAGATGGAGAAAAAGGAATTCTCAGATATAGAGGATATCCGATCGAACAATTGGCAGAAAAAGCAGATTTTTTAGAAGTTGCGTATTTGTTGATTTACGGAGAATTGCCCAACACCACTCAACTTGAATATTTCAAAGAGAATATTACGATGCACACAATTGTCCATGAGGACATGCGTAGGTTTTTTGAGGCATTCCCTACAGGTTCACATCCTATGGGAATATTGAGCACCATGATTTCTTCGCTTTCAACATTCTATCCGGAATCCCAAATTCCAAATAGACCTTTTGAAGATATTGAATTAACGATCTATAGATTGATCGCTAAAATGCCAACACTGGCTGCTCAAGCATTCAAGTTTTCGCAAGGATTGCCGCTCATGTATCCGCAGAATAAATTAAACTATGCGGAAAATTTCTTATACATGATGTTTGCTAATCCAGCGGAAACGTATGAGATGAATCCCGTAATTGTCGATGCATTGGATAAGCTATTGATTTTGCATGCTGATCATGAACAAAATTGCTCTGCGTCTACGGTTCGTATAGTTGGTTCATCTCAGTCTAATTTATATTCTTCTATTTCAGCAGGTGTTTCGGCACTCTGGGGGCCATTACACGGAGGAGCTAATCAAGCCGTTATCGAAATGTTAGAGACCATCAGAAGAGATGGAGGAGGATTGCAAAAATGGGTGGATAAGGCGAAAGACAAAAATGATTCTTTCCGCTTAATGGGATTTGGACACAGAGTCTATAAGAATTTTGATCCAAGAGCGACCATTATTAAAAAAGCAGCAGACGATGTTTTAGAAGCATTGGGGGTCAATGATCCTGTTCTGGATATTGCTAAAGAACTTGAAGAGGTTGCAAGAAGCGACCAGTACTTTGTTGACAGAGGATTATATCCAAATGTTGATTTTTACTCAGGTATTATTTACAGGTCTTTAGGGATTCCAACTGAAATGTTTACAGTTATGTTTGCTATCGGTCGTCTTCCTGGCTGGATTGCACAGTGGAAAGAAATGATTGAAAACAGAGATCCCATAGGAAGACCACGACAAATTTATGTGGGTCATAATGAACGACATTACGTTCCCTTGTCAGAAAGATAAATTGTCTCAATAATATTTTAAAATTAGGGCTCGACAATTATCTTTGTCAGCCCTTTTTTAATGGGAAAAAATATACGGTGGTTGTAGCTCAGTTGGTTAGAGCGCCTGATTGTGGTTCAGGAAGTCGTGGGTTCGAATCCCATCTTGCACCCACCAAGAGAAACCCGCAGCATAGCTGTGGGTTTTGTTTTTAAAGGTGTTAAAAGAACCTACGAGCAAGAAAGACCAACCCTATTCCTAGTATCACTAGAGCCACTCCAATTGCTAAATACCAAAAATAGCGCTCATATTTGAGTTTCATTTCTACAGTCGAACTACGAATATCTTGCACCTGGTCACTCAATCCAATATTAAGAGCCTTAATCGAACTTACCATTTGAGCGAATGCAAGGTTTTGCCGTTTGTACAAAGAAGGGTTAGAACAAATTAATTCTAGTGCGTATAAACTATCGTTCATATGAAAAACCAGGCTTTTCCAATTCACATTTACACCATCTTTTTTCCCCAGATAATGAAATTCTCTCGCATATATCCTATCAAGTACTGTCAACCTTGAATAGACCAATCTTTTATCTTTGGCATTCTTAATTATTCCATTCTCGCATTTGTCATAATACTGTTCCAACGAATCAGTATTGGAAAGCTTTCCGATATATCCTGGAGAAACTCGAAAAGAATACGTGCCTTCTTCTTGTTCTGCAAAATACATCCTCATAGAATCCATTTCTAGAAAATCTGAAGAGCCTGGAAAGGAAACGGTGAGATGTTGATTGATTCTGAGCTGCACAAGATCTGTGCTCAGCCCAAATGCGTGCTGTGCACACAAAGCAAAAATAAAGAAGGAATAGGCAATCTTCATAGTATCCTCATTAATTGAATGATACAATTAACACATAAATGGAAAGACTTCAATAATTCTTGACAATCAACTTGTTCCAAGGCTCTCCGTTATGTGTCAATTTATCAATTGACACATTAGAAACTCACCGTTCATCGAATCATCGATAACTTTTTTTATTCGATCAACGTAAATAGAACATCTACTCTACCCTAACAACCATCAACCTACAAACCTTGATGGTATTGAAAACCCTCAGAACTTTATGTTTTGGGGGTTTTGTTTTAATTTAATTAGCGAAAAATGCCTTTGCATTGATATAATCGTAAAATTCCTTTCGATTAATTATCTCCTTAAATGAAATATTCAATCCAAAATGTGCGTGGACTTCATCAGCCATTCGC
>JBCCIF010000154.1:0-4964 GCA_039028335.1 Bacteroidota bacterium | reverse complement strand
TACAGATTCTGACGGAGAGAAGATACACGGGAACAGAAGTCAATTTGGATATGGAAACGATTCGGAATTTTTTCAATTTCAATAATATTGAAGAATTAGATGATTGGATTTTGGTGTTGGAATTTACTTTAAACGAACGTAGAAAAGAGTTTATGATTCAAGGCATGCGATGGTTCGACATTAAGAGATTTGGTATAGATGTTTCGCGTGTTGGACTCGATGGTACAGGTGTTGAATTATTGGCTGAAGATGACCCTAGAAAGGCATTGCAAATACCAAGGTCGGCCCAAGAGGTCGGCGGACTACAACCAAACAGAAGATAACGATGAAGAGGACAATAGCGTGTAATTATTGTATACTATTTATGGTCATATTGTTAGTGACGTCGTGCTATCCGAATGAGTCACTCAATTCTTCAAAAAAAGATGATGTAAGTATCAATTCTGAACTGGATCAATACATTCAGGATAATTTCATCAAAGAATATGGCATTGCAGTTCGTTATAAGTTTGACGAAAAATATGTCACGCCCGGCCAGCGTGTTACGCCACCTCGATTGGAGGTGATTAGACCTATGCTGGATTTTATTGAAGAGTTTTGGATTGACCCTTATCTGGAAGTGCCTGGTGGTGAAGCTTTCTTTAGAAGGTATGTGCCTTCAGAGGTTGTTTTACTTGGTGGGTTGATTTACAATGGTGATGGTACGGTTACCTTGGGTGTGGCGGATGCGGGCGCAAGAATTACATTTACCAATGTCAACGCTATCAACCCAAGTGATTCGGCTTGGCGTCAACTCCAGTTGAGGACCACTTATCATGAATTTGCACACATTGTGCATCAAGAGTTTAAGCTACCACCTTCTTTTGAAACCATTACACAGTCTGGCTACTCTGGACCTGGGTCTTGGTTTACCTTGACAGATGAAGATGCATTGCAGCGCGGTTTTGTATCTCCGTATGCTACTAGTTCTGTTAATGAAGACTTTGCAGAGATGGTAGCCTTCTATTTATATGATTCGGATTTCTTCGAACGTTTTATCAATTTGGAGGAAGGTTGTGTTACTGCCGAATGTGAAGCAAATAACACCGGAAGGGAACGTATTGCTGAAAAGCTTGCTTCTATTTCTGATCATTATACAAAAGTCACTGGACTGGATTTGAATGTAATAAGGGCCGAAATTCAATCTCGTCTACCCCAATGATTAAAAGGATTTTCATAGGACTTATGAGCTTGGTCTTGTTCTCTTGTACACAAGACGATGCCGGAAATGTGCCATCCGTAGATGAACGTTTTGAGACTGCGGTGAATGAATTGAAAGAAAAGCTTATGGAGCCATCCAATGGATGGCTGCTCAATTATAGTCCTACACCCACTTCAGGTTCGTACTTGATTCTACTAGATTTTAGTGAAGATGTCGTTCGCATTCAGTCTGATTTACCAGGTGACGATGGATATTTTTATGACCAGACCATTCCCTATCGGATAGATGCTCAATTGGATTTGGAGTTGATATTTGAAACATATGCGGTATTTCATTTTCTCTTTGAACAGAATCAATCAACTTTTGGTGGTGAGTTTGAATTTTTGTTTTTAGAAGATGTGCAAGGAACACTATTGTTTCAAAGTAAATCAGATTTTACCAATGATGTCACCACGGTCTCCTTCTTGGAAGCCAGCTCAGAATCAGATGCTGCCTTTTCTCCAGAGATACCCGAAAATATGCAGGCATTTGATTCCTTGAGTTCTCTATTGTTCAGTAATGATATTTTTCAGCAGGTGTATTTAGAAGGGTTAAATGTGTCTGTTTTTTGGGAATTAGATCAAGTTGCCAGGACTATAAAGCTTGACTTGATAGGTCAAGGAGCAAGTGCAGACGAAATTGTGGCCAATGATAATTACCAGCGATTTGATGATTTGATTGGTTATACTTTTGCCAATGGGCAGATGATTTTGGATGATCCTTTTACATTCAACTTGGAAGGTGCTTCTGGAACTTTCAGTGCTTTTGAAGCGGAAAATTTCGCCATAAATGGTGAGGACCTTTGCGGAATAGGCAGTTCCGCAGTTTACAGCGGAACGGCTACAGATCTTGGTTCCGTCGTCATAACCAGGACGTTTTTTCAATCTGGTGGTTTTGATTTTATTGAGCGAGATCAATCATATTCTGTCAATATTATTGGCGTCATAGATCAGGGTGGCTCACTGACACGTGAAGATGCCGTCATTGGTCAAAACTATCCGGACGCTGAGGCGTTCGTGTTTAACTTTGGTGTATCAGCAGACGAAAATGAGAACGAACCGACTTATGGTGCTGGAATTGTTTTTAGTGATGAGGATAATATTTCACAACAACACATGCGTGGTTTTGATATGACCACTGTTCAAGGCAATACGCTCGAGATCACGCTTAATGATGATTTCTTTTACAATCGACAGCAAGCCGACACATTGGTCAGCGAAACGGCATTAAGAACAGTCACCGATGAAATATTCTCTGGAGGTACGTTTTACGTTACCCTGATAGATGAAGATATCGAAGATTTGGTACTCTACAAACTCAGGAATCCCTGTACCGGTTACGAAATTGCCCTTCTAGAACCTAACAGCAATTAATAGACTTTGTTGGGATCGCCAATAGAAGTGTTCGTTGCTTCTGCTTTATCAAATTCAACGAAGAAAGTGGTGCCTTTGCCTACCGAACTCTTGTACCAAATTTTTCCGTTCATTTCTTCGGTATAGCGTTTTACAATTGATAGTCCCAATCCTGTTGAATCCTCGTTGCCCGTCGGTTTTGCGCTGAGTGTCTGAAACTTTTTAAAGATTTTCTTTTCATCCTCTTTGGTTAGACCAGGTCCTTGGTCTTTTACGGAAATTTGGACGCTATTCCTTTTTGTACCCAAGCATACTTTTACCTGGCTATCTTGCTTTGTGAATTTGATAGCATTTGAGAGGAGGTTTTCTGCTATTTGGCGCACGTGTACTTCATCACCAAGCATATAAAGAGGCTCTTCGGTGTATTTCGCAACTATTTCTATGCCCTTCGTTTCAGCTGATGTTTTAAAGCTCTTCAATAGATCTCTTAAAATCGCTCTGATTTCGACTTTCTCAAATTTTATTTCTTGCTTGTCGTCGTTCAGTGCCTCAACATTCAAAATTTTCGTAATCATGTTGAGTAAGCGATCAGATTCACTTTTTATCATGTTCAGCGTTTCATTTTCAGAATCTGTAAATTCATTGGCATGGTCTAGCTGGTGTACTTGCGTAAGTCCTTTGATATTATTGATCGGAGCCCTTAGATCATGAGATAAAATTCTGATTAGATTATTTTTTTCACTGTTAAGGTCAATGAGTTCATTGTTCTGTTGAAATGCTGCTTCTTTTTGCGCCTGAATTTGATGGTTGAGTTTTTTTCGAATAGCGGCTGACCGTATCGATAGAACAGCTATTATAAAAAATAGTGCCGTGCTAATCACGGAGAGCGCGATTGTCATTCTCTGACGCTTAATAATTGCTTCATCTACCACGTATTTTTTCATCAAACTTGTTTTCTCTAGTTCACTCTTTTCAAGTGTGTATTCCGAAAACGCCTTTGCTATTTTCTCAGTGTTTTCTTCATTGAATATCGAGTCTCTTTTTTCAAGATATTGCTTGTAGACGTCCAGCGCATCTTTGTGTAAATCTTGCGCTTCGTAAATGGAAGCAAGAACTTTTAGTGCTTGAATTTCGGTGTTCCGAAGTTTGTGTTGTCGGCATATGGTAATGGCTTTATCAATGTGTCTTAGCGCCAATTCATGCTTTCCATCCGAGTTGTAGATTTTGGCAACATCAATTTCACAATAAGCTATTGTGTTTTTATCGTCCATTTGCTCGAGATCATCCATATTATCTGTTAGTATTTTTAAGGCTAGCGATGGTTTGCCTTGCGCCAGATACATGTCTGCCAAACTAACTTTTGCGATCACGGTTCCTTCCAGATCATTTATTTTTTGACGAAGATTTATTGATTTCAACAGGTGCTTTTCAGCCTTATCATAATCACGCATGCCCATGTACGCGCGCCCCATATTGATGTGCGAATAGGACGCGATATGACTATCAGTCATTACAGAAGAGTTTTTGAGTACACGTTCAAAGTATTGTAAGGCACCATTGTAATTTTCTTGAGACAAATAAATATTGCCGATGTTGATTAGCGTGTAGTTGATTTGTATATGATCTTCACTAGTCTCGGCTAGTTGGAGTGCATCAAAGAAAGCAGTCATGGCATCAGAAAAGTCACCTTTGTTTCTCATCGCAATACCCATGTAGTTCAGGCTTTCCGATTCACCTCTCAAATAATCTATTTTTTTGGCAAGTTCATACCCCCGGCGGGCAAAGTGGAATGAGGTATCCGCATCAATATTTCTATAATTCCAGGAAAGCTTGTTATATACTTCTACCAAGCCGGTATCGCTTGACAGCTTTATTATCGAATTGAGACTGTCAATGCGAGCCCTTGGATTCGTTGCATTTAGGTCACAGGCTAAATGTACCCCTCCTATGAGCAAAAGTAGATATACGCAGTGCTTCATCGTATGAATTACTTTCATTTGGCAACAAGTGGAGCATGGGGAACTATGGCGAATTTAATCGAATTCTAATGATTCAAACGGCATTTTCAGAAATGAATGGAATATATCTTTAAATATCTCCTGAAATACTGGTTGAACAATAATCCGTATCGTACCAAAAATGACCCAATATACAGGTATAACCTAATCTGTTTCGATGAATGGGTACATTTTGTCGTTGGTTTGGGCTGCTGAAACCTAAAATCAGGGCATCTATTTTTTTAGGATAAAAAATAGATGCATTTGCATTTAAATGAGTCGAGTTTAAAAGTGACCAATGTAAACAGAATTTTTAATTAAGAATGACGCAATAAATTTTGAATTTGATTCGAATCATACGCAAAAAGAACTGTG
>JBCCIF010000153.1:0-5122 GCA_039028335.1 Bacteroidota bacterium | reverse complement strand
GTCATGAACTTGTTGCGCACCATTTGCTTTAAAACTGTATTCCTCCTGTTCAAGGCATTCTCAGCATATTTCTCTTTTTTTGGGTTATAGAGTATTGGGTTTTTAAGCATTCCAACCAATACCGCACCTTCTTCTACTTTTAAATCAATCGGGTCTTTAGAAAAATAAATGTTTGAAGCAGACTTTAACCCAACAGCTTGGTAAAGAAAATCATATTGGTTGAGGTACATCGTAATGATTTCTTCCTTTGAATAATTTTTCTCTAATCGACCAGCTATTATCCATTCCTGGGCTTTTTGAAAGACGCGTTCAAATTTCGTTTTTGGTTTCTCACTAAACAAGAGCTTAGCCAATTGCTGCGTAATCGTACTTCCCCCTCCTCTATTCCCCATATAAATGACAGCACGAGCAACACCTTCGGGGTCAATTCCCGAATGTTTATAATAGCGCTCATCTTCTGTGGCGATGAGCGCTTTAATCATATGATTCGGAATATCTTCATATTCAATATTTGTCCTGTTCTTCGACCAAAATTTTCCTATTACCTTATTATCTGTGGTAATTACTTCAGTTGCCAAATCGCTTTTTGGATTCTCAAGTTCTTTAAAAGAAGGGAGTTCGCTAAAAGCTGCCGCAACCAATAAAAGGCCTAGAACCATGAAAGGTGCGAGGCCCATTAACCAGAATAATCTTCGGATTTTTTTAGTGTCTCGTTTTGCTTTCTTCTTTTTAGCCATTTTTTTAGGTGGATAAACGCGTCAAATGTAAATCTATTTGACAAAAAATGTTAAGCTTATTGATCTTGATCTGATTTTCTTACTGCGATTCCCACATCATTGACCCCTTCCAATAGTTCGTCTCGCATTGCGTGCAAAATGCTGAATTTGTATTTCCCTTTCATAGGAAATCGCATATTGCTCAAATATCTCCTTTCATGTGAATATATGTCCCCAACTCCCTGGCCAAGCCATTTTCCGGACCTGCTTGCCAAGACAATCTCGACTGTATCTAGTCGCGCTCTTCCATTTGGGAATTCCAGACGAACGAATGATATGAAATTACTGTAATGGTAATCGTTGTCATGTCTAAATACTAAGTTGAAGTTGCACATTTTCGCTGTGTCTTGGATGTCGACTTCAAAATTCAATGTGTCCTTATAATGCCAATTGCCTTCATCAATGCTTTTAAATTCATCGTAAACAGAAGAATAACTGCATGCGGCTAATAAAGACAGCAAAAGAATCGTAAAGATTAGGGTTGATTTATTTTTTTGCAAGTCTCTTCTTGTTTGGTCGTCTTCTTTTCTTTTTCCTTCCCTTTTTGAATTTGGAATCGAATCGTGAAATACTGTCCTTCTCTATATCATGCGATTCAAAATCCAATTGCTTAGGAATATGAGAAAGGTCTTTCAAACTTTCTGGCTTCTTCCCCTTTTGATTCATTCTTTGAATCTCTCTAAAGCGTTTCAAACTTATCTCAATTGGTGAAGAAGTTCTGTCATCGGCATATACCATCCAGATCATTCTTTTGAAAAGATCCATTTTGAATAGAGAAGCTAATCCCTTCTGAGTTTCTAGTTTGGCGTTTGACTCTGGAAAATCTTTAACTGCCTCAAGATAACTATCCAATTCATAGTTGAGGCAACATTTCAATTTGCCGCATTGTCCAGCGAGCTTTTGAGGATTTATAGCTAATTGTTGATAACGGGCAGAACTTGTCTGAACAGTTCTGAAATCGGTAAGCCAAGTTGAACAACACAATTCCCTTCCACAGGAACCAATACCTCCCACCATTCCTGCTTCTTGTCGAGCACCTATCTGCCTCATTTCAACTCGGATGCGAAATGCTTCAGCTAATTTGACAATTAAAGTTCGAAAATCAACGCGCTCTTCCGCAGTATAGAAAAATGTCGCTTTTGACCCATCTGCCTGATATTCTACATCACCAATCTTCATTTCTAATCCTAAAGCCAAAGCAATTTGACGCGATCGTATCATCGTTTCTTTTTCCCGTTTACGAGCAGCAACCCACTTTTCTATATCAACTTCTGTTGGAATTCTCAAGGTCTTTCTAATTTCTTCCTTCTGCTTGGTTTTTTTTGTCTTTTGGATGCGCGCCAATTCTCCTGTTAGAGAAACTATTCCAATATCATAACCGCTTTGTGCATCAACAACAACGGATTGCCCCGGGTTAAGAGAGAGTCCCTTATCATTTTTGTAAAAAACTTTTCTGCCATTTTTAAATCGAACCTGTATAAATGGATAAGCAGGAGTGCCGGAAAGATTGGTCATATTTGCTAGCCAATCAAAACTTGGCATTTTATCGCAACCACTTGTTCCACATGACCCGTTGTTCTTGCAGCCTGCAGGCAGTCCATTTTCTGTATTTCCACAACTACATCCCATCAAGGCTAAGTTATAACAATAATTTCAAGCCTGAACCACCGGATTCAATAATTTGCACGCCTTTAAACTGAAATTCAAAAAAAGCGTTTTTGCATGGGCATTTCGCTTTAAAGAATACAGCGCACTATCTATTCCCTTTTGCATGTGCTCGGCTTGTTTGTGTGTAATTTTTTCCATAAAAAAAGCCTTTCTTATTCGATCGCTCAGCTCCTTAAAAAAGAACACTCTATCAACTGTGTTCAAGCCGTGAAACTGAGCACTCAAATCAATCAGCCCTACTTTATTTCCCTTCATACTTAATCGAAGAAATTGGCTTATGAGTTTTTCGATTTCCTCTTTGCCGTCTTCATTCAACAGTTTCAGCGCATTGGAAACAATACCTTCAGCTTTTTCGGCAATTTCCTGAGCTAAATCAATTTCAATGTTTTCTTTCAGATGTAAATAGTTCTTTATCTGATCAGAAGAAAAAGGCTTTATGCGAATTAGTTGAACTCTTGATTTTATTGTAGTCAAAAGCTTGTCCCATTCATTGCCAACCATAATTATCACGTTCCCAGGTTCGGGCTCTTCGATAATTTTCAGAAGCTTATTCGCACATTCAGCATTCATTTTTTCTGGTTGCCAAATAATCAATACTTGACCAGAAGCTTCAAATGGTTTCAAAGAAAGTTTTCGAATAATCGATTGGGCTTCGTGAACGGAAATTATAGGTTTCTTGTCGGCATGTCCAACTTCTTCAAGCCAATCGTCAAAGGTGATATAGTTGTTTTTGAGATAGAATTCTCTAAACTCTGATATGTAAGACTCACACGTGCGTTTTTTCTCAATCTGTTGAACCGGAAACACGATATTCAGGTCCGGATGAGTTAGGCTTAATGCTCTGACATCTTCCCTGATATCACCAAATAGACCATGAGGTTTTTTGGCATTCAAAAGTTCATTGGCAATTGCTATTGCTATTGGTAAATTCCCTCCTCCGTCAGGACTTTTCAGATAAAGGGCATGCGGCACTCTATCTTGTAGAATAGCATGCTCTAATTTTTCTTGAATGTCCTTATGGATAAATGTTGTTGCAAACAAAATTTATATCGTTTATTTGAAGCTTTAATTTTAATCATTCTCAAGATAAATGCAAGACTTTCAATCCATAGATTTTGCGGGAAAAAGAGCGCTAATCAGGGTCGATTTTAATGTGCCCCTAAATGAACAATTGCAAATTACGGACGATACCAGAATATTGGCAGCTCTGCCTAGTATTAAGTCAGCACTCGCGAGAGGTGCTTCAGTTGTTCTGATGTCTCATTTAGGACGTCCGAAAGAGCGTGAATCAGAATTTTCAATGAAAAACTTAATTCCAACGCTCGAAGGTCAACTTGAAACTGAAGTGAGTTTTGACGATATGAATAGCCTTGAAAATACCCGGTTGAAGACATTAGACCTAGATCCTGGCGAAGTTCTTCTGTTGGAAAACTTGCGATATGACAAAAGAGAAAAAGCAGGGGATTTAGAATTCGCAAAAGCATTGGCCTCATTGGGTGATGTTTATGTAAATGACGCATTTGGAACCGCTCATCGCGCGCATGCATCAACAGCGATAATCGCCCAATTCGCAAAAGAAAAATGTTTTGGTCTTCTTATGGAAAAAGAGATCGATAGCCTGAATAAAGTCTTACATGAAGCTCAAGGTCCAGTTACGGCCATTATTGGAGGAGCTAAAGTTTCGAGCAAATTAGACGTATTGTTGAACTTAATCGAGCGATGTGACAACATAATTGTAGGAGGCGGAATGGCCTACACCTTTGCAAAGGCTTTAGGAGGCTCAATTGGCAATTCTCTGTTCGAAGAAGATAAGATACCTGATGCGCTAGATGCTCTGAAAAGGGCTGAAAAAAACAATACCCAAATTCTTCTTCCTGTTGATACAATTATTGCCGATGATTTTTCTAATGCTGCAAATTCTAAAAACTGTCCAACTTCTGAAATTCCTGAATCGTGGATGGGGCTAGATATAGGAATAGAAACGCGCGAATATTTTAGCCAGACTATTGCTGCAAGCAAAACGATTTTGTGGAATGGACCCATGGGTGTTTTTGAATTTGAGAATTTTGCAACAGGCACTGTGCATATTGCGAATTCAATTGTAAGGGCTACAGAGAATGGAGCTTTTTCCTTAGTTGGAGGAGGCGACTCAGTGGCGGCATTGAAGAAGTTTTCTCTTGCTAATAAAGTAAGCTATGTCTCTACAGGCGGGGGAGCAATGTTGGAATATATGGAAGGAAAAACGCTACCAGGTATTGCGGCTATTCAGTCAAGTTAGGCTCCTTTTTGGGGAAATACTCGTCCATTATTTTTGGAAACACATTTTCACCTAAATTGACCAAAGGAGTGTAAAAATATGATTCCGCCTTTGACTCTTCGCTCATCAAAATAAAACGTTCATTTATTTTATTGAAATACATTAAGATCACGGTGCAAATCAATATGCCTTTGATAGCACCGAAAAGCCCTCCGCCCATTTTGTTTAAAAAAGACAGGGACAGAGAATCAATAAGCTTTGTAATCAGTTTGGCAATTAAATGAACAATGATGAGTATGAGTATAAAGGTCAAAGCAAAACTCAGAATTGGACTAAGTTTTTCTGAAATTCCAAAATCAACAACATAAGGATTCAGTTCACGTGAAAAATGTATTGCTCCATACACGCCTATGGCTAAGGC
>JBCCIF010000152.1:0-5172 GCA_039028335.1 Bacteroidota bacterium | reverse complement strand
CCAGAACTCTTGCTCAGAGTCTATAAAGAAGGGATCTTCCCATGGCCTGAAAACGACAGTTTGAAATTGTGGTTTTGTCCAGAAGTCAGATGTGTCATGCGTCCTGCAGATATCAAGATTTCTAAGAGCCTAAAGAAATCTATGCGCCAAAACAATTATTTGCTCAAGATAGACAGCGATTTCGAACAAGTCTTGGAAAAGTGTGCAGAGCTTTTCTCTGAAAGAAACGCAACATGGATAACTGATGAATTGAAATCAGCTTTTATTTCTCTTCATGAAATGGGATATGCTCATTCTTTTGAGGTATGGGATAATAATGAGCTTATTGGAGGCCTGTATGGACTGTCACTAGGGACTCAGTTTAGCGGAGAGTCTATGTTTCATCGCGTTTCAGATGCTTCTAAAATGGCATTTGTATTTTTAAGCCGCGTCCTAGAAAATTTAAATTTTGATTTTGTCGATTGTCAAGTACCAACATCTCATTTAATGAGTCTTGGAGCATGTACTATGGAAAAAAGCGATTTCTTAAGTTGGCATAAAGAGGCCGTTCACAATTCAGGTCGCATTGGAAAATGGAATGATCTCTGTCAGTCGCTTAATTTAGCCAGGTCGATAGATTTAATTTGATACCGTATAAGACACCCGTGTAATTCCCTTTTTACACTTGATTTTTTTTACCTCAATTCGCTTTATTTCTGAAGTCTTTTTAACATGAGTGCCTGCGCAAGGACATCCAATTCCATCGGCTACTGTAACTATTCTAATATCTTGACTAAAATCGAGGTAGCTCGGAACCTGAGGGCAAAGTTCTTTTACTGCATTCAACCCATTGACCCATTGAGCTTCAATGAAGTGGTCTTCCTTGATCAAATTTTCAAGGGATCTATTCAGTTTTTCAATGACTTCACTTCTTTCTTCTGCTTCAATCACTCCTTGGTATTCGACATATGGGGAGTCTGGAAAGTGATAGCCTTTCGTAGGCAAAAGATCTATACCTATCCTTATCATGGCTACGTCTAAGATATGCCCTGCCGAATGTATTTGAGTATGCTGGATACGAAGATTTGAATCCAATTTTTGATGAACTGAACCCAACTTTAAATCTCCACTTTTAAGTTTACCAAAATGGAGAATGCGATTTTCCTTTTTTCGAACCTTATGAACTTCGAAATTGAAAAAATCTGATGCTATACTTCCTCTATCTGAAGGTTGTCCGCCTCCCTGTGGATAGAATATAGTATCCTTAAATATAAGTGCAGGACCTTCTTCAGATTCAATAATTTCTATCAGTTCTGAATCAAAGTCGAAAAGAAAACTGTCTTCAAAATACTTTTCTGGCATGTTTTATACTTTCTTGGTTTCTCCTGCAGTTCCTTTCTTTTGAAAGTCCATTAATGCAGAGATGATAATAACTCTTGTATCCTGCATCTGAGTCAAATTGTGAGTCGCTATCAAACAATAGCAATTGGTGAAATGTACAAATGTCGATATCCTTTTCTTCAAATTGCAATATACATCTGAAAACGAACGTTCCGTGCCTTTTTCTCTTAGTGTTATGAATTTCTCTTGGCTCAATTTTTCGCACCATTCTTCTCCATACTTTATAATTTCCATCAGCATAGCAGTCCACAGTAAAACTCTTTTATTGACTGTATCCCAATGCCTATTTCAATAATAATAGAATTCAGATAAGATTGAGTTTGTTCATTATGCTAATTTAAACATTCTCTATCTACAGCCTTTTCCCAAATAAATATGCTTGGGGATTTCTTTCTGTAGGCCCTATAAACAGAACCTTTCTGGCTCATTCACGTATAAAATTCCAATAGACCATTTTAAAAAGAATAAAAATGAAAGTCTTCCAACTTATCCTTTTCCTCCTTATGATTCCCATGTTGAATTTTAAGGCCCAATCCATTGAGCAAAATGTCATCGGCTCTGCGGGTGAGAACTTTATCAATTCTCTAGCGGAATTGAGCTTTACTATTGGCGAATTAAGCATTCAAACAGAAAGTGCGAATGCCGCTATTTTGAGCCAAGGTTTTCATCAGTCATCACTAAATATTACAGAAGTTACTGATGTGGGTGTGCAGAGTGAAATCGATGTTTTTCCTAATCCGACACAGGATAATTTGATAATCCAATTTCACGGATTTATTAATGAAGAAAGAAACATAGAAATCTTTGATTTGATAGGACAAAAGGTATACGGAAAGGTCCTCAGATCAACGGAAAATCAATTAAAAGTAAGCTTGAATCATTTAAAAGCAGGTCATTATATTTTAAGTATTGCTGCGCGAAAAGGCGATATCCTCAACACGTATAGAATTGTAAAACTCAACTAGTTCAATGAAAAAAACGTTTCATATCATCGTATTTCTGCTAATTGCAGTAAATACTTGGGCACAAGTTCCTCAACGCTTTAACTACCAAGCTGTGGTGAGGGATAACAGTGGCTTGATCGTTCCAAATGAAATTGTATCCTTTCAGCTTGGAATTCTTGAATCTTCAGTCAATGGTCAATTGAAGTATGTAGAGAACCACCTTGTTGTAACTAATCAATTTGGTTTGGTAAAGTTAGAAGTGGGTGCGGGAACTCCTGTTAACGGATCATGGTCTTCAATAGACTGGGCCAATAATTCACATTTCTTAAGAGTTAGTCTGGATATAAGTGGAGGTAATAACTTTCAGTTTATGGGCACATCTGAATTGCTTTCAGTGCCCTATGCACTTGTGGCAGAACGCTCAGCGATAGACTTAGTCGATGATGCAGATGCCAATCCAACTAACGAAATACAAAGCTTAAGTATTTCAAATGACACCCTCAGCATCTCAAATGGAAACTTCATAACCTTGCCATCAAATGTTTCAGGAAATAATACTGATAACCAGACTTTGACACTAAGTGGCAATCAATTGAGTATTAGTGGAGGAAATTCAGTGATTTTGACCGATAATGTAGATGACAATGACTCTGATAACACGAATGAAATTCAGCAATTAACATTATCAGGAGATACATTGGAGCTAAGCATGGGGAATTTTGTTTTACTCCCTCAGTTTCAAGGAAATTTGGGCTCTGATGATCAGCTTTTGATTCTAAATGGAAATAATTTGCATATAGAGTCCGGAAATTCAATAGACTTGGGAACATTCTTGGATAACACTGACGATCAGACACTTTCGCTGATAGGCAATCAACTGGCCATTAGTGAAGGTAATACTGTTACCCTTAATGATTTAGTTGACGATGCGGATGCGGACCCAGCCAATGAATTGCAGGACCTTTCATTGAATGGTGACACGCTAAGCATCAGCGATTCTGATACCACTATCGATTTGAGTCCATATGCTTTGGATAACGATAATCAAACCCTTTCCATTTCGGGGAATACCCTGAGTATTGCTGGAGGAAATTCGGTATTTATACCTACTTCAACCAACGGAAGTGGAGGAGGAGAGGACAATCAAAATTTGGCCCTTTCAAACGATACTTTGTTTATTGAGGATGGAAATGGAATTGATCTTTCAACGTATTTGGACAATACCGACAATCAAGTTTTGCAAATAACCGGTGATTGGTTAACCATTCAGAATGGAAATTCTGTGCTTATTGAGGATGATGTAGATGATGCCGATGCAGACCCGAACAATGAGATTCAAAACATTTATAGACAAGGTAATTTCCTCTACATGTCTCAAGATCCCTCTACTGTTGATTTGTCTCCTTTTCTAGATAATACTGATCAACAAACGCTCTCGTATTCAGGAGGATTGCTAAGTATTAGCAATGGAAATAGTATCAATTTGAGTATTGATGATGCAGATGCTGACCCGATGAATGAAATTCAAGACATAAGTCTGAGTGGAAATTCGCTTTCCCTTTCGTCTGGAAGTACAGTTGACCTGTCTACAATTGGTTCATCTCAATTTGGATTAAACAATGGTTCTGGTTTGGTATACAACACGGGTGATGATAGTACGAATGATTTTGTTTTTGGAGCACCAGCTTTGAATCAGGATGGTAACTTTAATCATTATGCAAAATTTTTCTTTGACAAAAGTAAATTCGGTGCTTTTAGAGCTGGATATGTTCAGAATGCCAACTGGAATGAATCTAATGTAGGAGAATCTTCTTTTGCAGCTGGATACAATACGCTCGCCTCGG
Source organism: Bacteroidota bacterium (assembly GCA_039028335.1). GTDB lineage: Bacteria > Bacteroidota > Bacteroidia > Flavobacteriales_D > JABDKJ01 > JABDKJ01. Next base: position 1,004 of record JBCCIF010000152.1, on the reverse strand, counting down.
GAAATTACTCCTCTGCTTTTGGGAGAGACGTGAGCGCTTCTGGGTCCAATAGTTTTGCCGCTGGCCGGCAAAGTGCGGCTTCTGGATTTGCATCTGTAGCACTTGGCTTCGATGCCAATGCGATTGCAAACTATTCCTTTGCTTGTGGCAATGTGGCGAATGCCAATGGCATCAATGCTTTCGCATTCGGAGAAAACGTAACAGCTATGGGAAATAATGCTATTGCTATGGGAAGAAACGCCTCCGCAGGAACGGATGGGATTGCCATAGGAAATGATGCCAGTGCATCTCAAACCAATGCAATTGCGATAGGTGAGAACACCAACTCAAATCAGACAGGCAGTATTGCCATTGGTCAGGATATAGTTCTCTCTGGACTAAGGTCAGCAGCTTTGGGTTATAATTTGAATTCTCCTTCTTTTGGGGAGACTTCCATTGGCTATAACAATACGGTATATACACCACAGAGTGCTACATTAATTATCCCAGAAGATCGTTTGTTTACAATTGGAAATGGCGCAAATTCATCTAGTTTGAGTGATGCTTTTATCATCTTCAAAGACGGAGATGCTTTTCTCGCTGGAAATGTAACATCCAGTTCGGATCTGCGCTTGAAAAGAAATGTAGAACCTCTGGAGAATTCCCTTGAACGGATAACTGCTTTGTCAGGATATACCTATCAATGGAATGAATTGACACCAAGAGATACGGATCAAATCAATACAGGTTTGATCGCTCAAGAAGTAGAATTGCTTTTTCCTTATTTAGTTTCCGAAGATTCAAATGGCTATAAATCAGTAAATTACATTGCTTTGGTGCCTCATTTAATAGAAAGTATTAAAGAACAATCGAAACAAATTGAAGACCTTTCCCGTAAACTCGTCCAACAGAATGAAATTCATAGCAATTTAACTGTTGAACTAAATAACTTAATGAAAAAATTACAAGTGTTAGAGCAGCAAATAACACTTGGGAACGAATAAAATATTCTATGCGTACCAAAT
>JBCCIF010000151.1:0-5195 GCA_039028335.1 Bacteroidota bacterium | reverse complement strand
TTTTTGAAAAAATTTAACCTTGAAGTCTCAATGTCATCATCAAGTCAAATTCATCGTAAATAGTTTTATCTCCAAGATTATCAAAAAATGATCCAGAACCATAACGAATGTTAAAATCAGATCGATCGATAGTGATATTCACTTTTGCGCCCTTTCCTGCGCCTACGCGAGCATTAACTTTTTGAGTCTTTTTGATCCCTTTTATTTGGAGTTCTCCAGTTACTTTATAATCTCCGGTTTCTCCTCTCGAAGCAACATTCGTGATAACAAAAGTAGCTGTCGGGTGCTTGTCAACTCCAAAGAAGTCGTCTGATTTTAAATGACCAACTAATTTGGCGCCAGATTCCGCATCTAAATCTGAACAGACAATTGAATTCATATCAACAACAACTTTTCCACCGATAAGCTCTTCTCCTTCGAATGTCAAATAACCTTCTTTTACATTTATGGTCCCAGAGTGTTCACCGGTAACCTTTTTACCAACCCATTTGATTACAGATCTTTCTGTATCTATATTCATTTGAGCCTCAAGTTGATTTGGCGCAAACGCAAATCCTAGCAAAGCAATAGTTGCAACTTTTAAAAATTTCATCATTTTATATTTATAATTAATTATTTCCTCATTTTATCAAGAAGGTCACTCAGCATCGATGCCTCCGTTTTATCAAGACTCGTGAATTCATTTTGCCATTTTTCAATTTCTGCATCTATTGATTTAAGTAGGAGAGCAGAATTTTTGTTCAAGACAATATCAACCTTGCGTTGGTCATTCTTGCAAGGAGATTTATCCACCAATTCTTTCTTGAATAATCGATCTACAATGCGCGAGACATCGCTATTTCTATCCAACATTCGATTTTTAATTTCAAGTGTTGATATTGGTTTCTGAGCTCCGCGCAATATTCTCAAAATATTGTACTGTTTCGTAGTGATCTCATATTTAGAGAAAAAAGCATTCTGTTTGGCCAATAACCAATTGCTCGTAAAAATCAAATTCACGATGGCTTTCTCAAAATTCGAGCCAAAGGGTTTTGATTGATGAATGACTTCTTCGATTTTCACGAGGCAAATATAATGTTTAAACATTAATGTTGCAACATTAAATGTGAAATCTATGTTAAATTTTCGCTATAAGTGAAGTCCACATTCGGTTTTAGGAGAATTATTCCACCTTCCGCTTCGGTCTTCTCCAGGCACAGTGCAATGTGAACAGCCAATGCTTGAATACCCTTTCGACTTAAGAGGATGAAAGGGCAGATGATGTTCTGCGATGAATTGATCTCGACCTTCAAAATCGATATCTAAGAGCGGATAAAATTTGGTAATCTCTCCACGATCTTCGAAGATATCCAGGGTGTTTCTAAAGTCACTTTGCCAATGCATGAGTCCAGAAACCCAAATTTTGTAGTCTTTTTTAATTTTTTCTAAAGGAACAACCTTGTTAATATGGCAGCAGCGGTTGGGTTGCTTTGACCACATTTCTGTATCCTTCGTAAACTGATGTTGTTCTTCTTCTGCTTGTATATTTTCAACATTTAAGTCATACAATTGAATAAGATATTCTTTATAGATCAGGGTCTCTTTGAAGTGATAACCCGTGTCTATGAAATAAATTTTTTGATTTTTATTTACATCAGAAAATACCTTGAGTAAAAATGCCGATGTCGCTGCAAAGCTTGAAGTCAGCATGATGTCTTTTTCGTCAAAGTCTTTATATAGCTGTTCAACTCTTTGATAAACACTTAGCTTCTCATAAGTATTATTTAGTTCGATCAAGTCGAATTTCTTCGCTGCTTTTCCCACAATATTCAATTTTTCATTTTAGTATAAATCGCTGCTTAAATAACGATCTCCTCTATCACACACGATAAAAACAATTGTTCCACTGTCCAGTTCTTTTGCAATTTGTAAGGCAATTGTAAATGCACCACCACTGCTCATACCTCCCATGATTCCTTCTTTTGCTGCCAATGCCCTTGTAGAATTTTCAGCTTGTGCTTTACTGACATTTACAATTCGATCCACACGCTCGGGTTCGAATATTTTTGGCAATAGCTCAGGACTCCATTTGCGAATCCCTGGAATTCGGGAACCTTCCTCTGGCTGGGCACCAATAATTTCAATTTTTTCATTCTTGGACTTTAAAAAAGTACTTGTGCCCGTAATGGTTCCGGTGGTTCCCATGGAAGATACAAAATGTGTAATCCTACCTTTTGTGTCTTTCCAAATCTCAGGTCCTGTTGTCGCGATATGAGCTGCCTTATTGCTCGGATTATTGAATTGATCAAGGATGATATATCCTTTTTCATCCGCTTCCTGCTGAGCATAGCGCCTTGAGTATTCAATGGTTTTTTCTTCAGGCGTTAAGATCACTTCTGCTCCATATGCCTTCATTGTTTTAATCCGTTCAGGGGTTGCATTTTCAGGCATAACCAGTTTAATTGCAATTCCGAATTGAGCCGCAATCATTGCCAATGCTATTCCGGTGTTTCCGCTAGTAGCTTCAATTAATGTGTCTTCTTTTTTCAGTTTTCCTTCTTCGAGGGCATCTTTTATCATGAAATATGCCGCTCTATCCTTGACCGAACCTCCAGGATTTTGACCTTCCAATTTCGCCAATAAGCGAACACTTGGATTGGGATTGAGATTTTTGATCTCAACCAATGGTGTATTGCCAATGAGCTTAACTAAATCCATTAGGCTCGAAATCTATTTTCAAAATCGTCTCTTAAGTCTCTAGGTGATCGATAGTATATTTTTGAAAAAGGCTCTATGCTTTTTGTGATCCAGACATTACCTCCAATAATACTTCCTCTTCCAATTACAGTTTCTCCTCCAAGGATTGTTGCTTGAGCGTAGATGACAACATCATCTTCTATGGTCGGGTGCCTTTGCCCGATAGCATTCTTGTCCGTGACGCTCAAAGCGCCAAGCGTAACTCCTTGATAGATTTTTACATGATTGCCAATAACAGCAGTTTCACCTATCACTACTCCTGTTCCGTGATCTATGCACAAATGTGTCCCAATCTTTGCTCCAGGGTGAATGTCAATTCCTGAATAAGAATGAGCGTGTTCAGTAATTATTCTAGGTATAAGAGCTACGCCTTGGTTCAGAAGGAAATGACCAATACGATAAGCAGCTGTTGCATAGAAACCCGGATAAGCTATGATGACTTCATTATAGGAAGTACAAGCCGGATCTCCTTTGTATATAGCTTCAATATCTTTATTGAGCTTTGCCTTGATCTCTATAAGGGCAGAAGGCAGGGCTTCGAGCAATTCGTTTTGATTTCCTTTATACTCCTCAATATTTTGATCTAGAAGATCGCAAAGTATTTCTTTTAAAACGTCTAGATTCGAATCTTCGACTTCGCGGATTCCCAAACGAATTGGATAAAGGGTATCCAATGTGCGCTTGAAAAACATCTCTACTTTTTCTCTATAGTTCATTTCACCAATCATTTGAATCATCTATTTGTTCTGGAGCCAATTCGATTATCAATCCTTCGAGATTATCTGCAATTGGAATTTGACATCCTAAGCGACTATTTTCCCTTACGTCATTTGCCTCATCCAACATGGCCTGTTCATCAAAACTTTTTTCTTCTAGTTGATGGTTAGATTTAATGTAACAATGGCACGATGCGCACATCGCCATTCCACCGCATACACCTTCAACGGGCAATTCATAACTCTTGCACAGTTCCATAATGTTCATCCCCATATCTGTTGGAGCTGTCAATGCATGCACTTCACCCTCTCTATCAACAATTTTTATATTAATGTCTTTGCTCATTCCTCAAATCCTTGAACACCATTTACAGTGGTGTATTTTAATACATTCTTTTTGTCCGGATAAATACGCTTAAATGCGGATTGCACCATCAGTGTCGCTTCGTGAAAACCGCAAAGGATTAGCTTTAATTTGCCCGGATATGTATTGACATCTCCAATTGCAAATACCCCATCAATATTGGTTGAGTAATCCAAAGTATTGTCCACAACAATGGCATTTTTTTCAATTTCCAATCCCCAATTGGCTATAGGCCCAAGCTTAGGGGTTAATCCAAATAAGGGGAGCCAATGATTTGTATCTATGGTAATGTCATCGCCTTCTTTTTGCTTCAGCGTCACATTTTTTAATACGCCATTACCGTTTAATTTATACACCTCTGAGTCGAGGTGTAAATTTAATTTGCCGGCTGCGGCTAAATCCATTGCCTTTTGAACAGAGTCAGGATGAGCCCTGAAATTTTGTGATCGGTGAATGAGTGTTACATCTGCAGCGTGATCCTCCGCCATGTAAATGGCCCAATCTAAAGCACTATCACCTCCTCCGCTGATGACTACTTTTTCATCTTTGTAAAACTCTGGGTTCTTCACAAAATATGCGATACCCTTTTCTTCGAAATTCTGAAGGTTATCGATTTTAGGTCTTCTTGGAACGAAAACTCCTAAACCTCCTGCTATTGCGACTATTGGAGCTTTGTGCTCGGTTCCTTGTTTGGTTCTAACAATAAATTGACCATCCTCAGTTTTCTCTAAATCAACAGCTGGCTCCCCGAGGGTAAAACCCGGTTTGAATGGTGCAATCTGCTTCATTAAGTTATCGATTAATTCGCCAGCCAAAATTTCAGGATATGCCGGTATATCATAGATCGGCTTCTTGGGGTAGATTTCTGCACACTGCCCTCCAGGTATCGGCAAGGCATCAATTAAGTGACATCTCAACTTCAACAATCCGGCTTCAAAAACAGTAAATAGACCAACAGGTCCTGCTCCCACAATGATGATGTCTGTTTGTATCATTTTTCAATAATAGATTTAGTGAGTTTATTCAATTCTTCAACTTTGTATTCAAAATTTCCTTTTAATGTTGATCTAAAAACATTTAGATTGTCCAATAGTTCATCGAGGCTTTCCGGCAAAAAAGCTTCAAAGAACTGCCGCAAACGCTTTGCCATAGTAGGGGACTTTCCATTTGTAGAAATGGCTAGTTTTAGATTACCTTTTGTAACTATTCCGCCCATATAAAAATCGCAAAGTGGAGGATTATCAGCTATGTTGACCAAAATATTTCTCGATTTACAATCCAAATATATTTGTTCATTTAGTTTTTGACTATCGGTTGCGCCAATAACAAAAGATATACAATCAAGATCACTTGATTCGTAGGCTTTTTCCAAGGCTTTA
>JBCCIF010000150.1:0-5597 GCA_039028335.1 Bacteroidota bacterium | reverse complement strand
TTTGAAACTCGACTGAAATACCTTCTGGAATATAGTTTGCCACAAGCGTTGGTATTCCAATGCCCAAATTGACATACCACCCGTCTCTTAACTCCTGTGCAATTCGCTTTGCGATTCCAACTTTATCTAACATAGCCCGAAATTAACGAATTTTTCAACTTCTAAATTTAGCTTGTAATTGAGTATAAATTTCTCTTGCATTATTGAGCAGTTCTGATTCAAAATCTTGCTCTACCGCTCTCTTTTTCGAATAGGCCTTTAGATTCAAATCTTTGGGCTCTTTGCCTGCCTTATTCATTACATTCTTGATTGAAACAGAAGGATCCTTGCAGTAATCTTCATAGAAAACCAACTCCGCCTCTTCTATATTAGCCAGGACAAAGGCGTAATAATTTATCCATTCTTCTATCCAAAAATTTATGCTGGTTTTTTCTTTATATTTCCTCTCCGCTCCTAAATTCATCGATTTTTGATTTATTCCAAATTCATGATGCCCTAGCCAATTCATGTATTCCAGAACAAATGGATCCGTTTCTTGCAATTCAGCATAGTTTTTATGCATCGCCAAGAGTGACCCTGCATGGCTCAATGGCTCACGAACCAAGAGCACAAATACAAATTCCTTGTTTCGTTCTCTAATGGCCTTATAGCGTAGAATAAAGTTGTTGTTCTTTGCTAAATAGATTGAATTATGGTCCTTAATAACCAATCTTTGGTAACTCAAGTAGTCATTATAGATGTCTGTTGTCACATCATGTAATTCTAATGCTTCGTTCTCGATAAACGCATCCTGTAGGGAGGCCTTCCAAAAATATTCTTCAAGAGCTTCATTTGAGTTGACACCAATTTGTATTCCATCCTTGTGACTTCTTTCTTTTTCTGTATTCCTTCGCTTGATAAAGTTCAATGCTCCCGGAGAAAGTATAAAAGGCATATCGTTATAGCTGAGCGAGCTGAATGCCTCAGTATCCATAAGATGATTCATAAAACTCGTAGTGCCAGCCCTTGCGAGGCCAGATACTACAACAAAAAGATCCATTCCTTTTTCTTGGCTCTTCTTTTTGCGCTTGAGGCCCCTTCTAAATAAACGCAAGTGAATATTCTTATTGTCCAATGCTAAACGATGCAAAAGTTGTTCAATTTCTGAATAGTTCTGGTCTCTCTTTGGGCGGGGCAGAATAAAGGCAATGATGCTCCCAAAAGAAATACTCAATATACCAAATAAGGAAAAGGCTGTATACCCAGTATCCTCCTTAAGTAGATCAAAAACAAAAGAGTTGGCGAAATATGCAAATGCAAAAAAACAGCAAAGGAAAAGAATAAACTTTAGAAGAGACATGAGCAAGCCTCCATTCCTTTCTTTCAATAAATCAAACTTCTCTTCATCTGAAATTGGACTCACTATTGCATCCAACAAGGACACACTGTTCTCGGCAAGACCATAAAAGATCGATGCTTTTTTTCTGATTAGGAAGAAAATCGAATAAGATAATAGGGCAAGAAAACAGAGGTACACTACTTTTTCTTTCTAAACGATTTGACTTTCAACCAAATCATATAAGCAAATGCGAACAAAACAATTCCTGCAATCAGGAGAACTAATATGATCGTTCCCACTCCCATTCCTGGGCCGATATAAAGAGGTATATGCATCAATTATCTATTTTTACAATTCGGGTCCAATTGGACAAATGATGGTGATTTTCGTGGTGGGAATTTAAGACATTTTTATAGATCACTCCTTCCTCATTAAGTATCCAAAGTTCGCCTGAGTTTTGTTCCTCAATAAAAACGGTAGTGGGATCGATAAATTCATGAAGGCCCTCTGTAAAAGTAAAGATGCCATTGCTGGCGAATACACTGTCTCCAAAAATCTGAAATTCTCCAGTCTTCAAATTATAGAAAATTATTTCAGACCAAAAATTTCCCATTTCTATAGGCTCTAAGGCTTGCCTCACTTTTCTCTTATGACTGCCTTTTTGGAAATGCGTATTATTATTGAATATGCTTATCAAACTATCAGAGTATATATCCACATCATGTTGGCAGGTGAAGGGGCCCTCGATAATATCAACTAGTTCATTTGTTTGAGGTCTATAATGAATAAGACAATAGAGATTTCTAAAGCTCAAAAACACATCTCCTTTCTTGAAATAATCTGAATCGTATAAAACAGGTTGAACATCATTAATATGAATTGGGTCTTCACTATTACCCGCTCGCAGTAGAAAATGCTCCAAGTCATTCTCAATCAACAATTCTAATATGGATTTTGTGAAGAGCACTTCTCCTGTTTCTCCATCTATTAGGGCCATAGCATCGTCAATAAATTGAACCTCATGCCCATCATTCCAATAGCTCCCTTTATACGGAATATACCGCTGCGGTTCCCTTAAATGTGCGCAAGCCCAAATATTATTCTCGTGATCAAAATTCAAAGAATGGTGATGTATAATACTATCCTGACTCCAAAGTCGGTTTCCGGTCGAATCTACTTTTATTAGCCCAGTCGCACCCGTAAAAGAATAGGCTAATGATTTATCAGAGAAAAGCAATGGCTCAACTATTCTGTCGTGAGCCTGTATGTTTTCCGCAGGTACAATCTCCCAAGAATGCCAGCTTTCCTCAGTCTTCAAATTCAATACTTCTATCGAACGATTATTCTTGTCATTTGTATAAGTTACTAGGGCATAGACATCATTTTCAAGCTGGTTGATTTCCTTGTAATCGGACTGTGTACGAACGAAAGTTCCTGGAAGTGTTTGAACTTCCTTTACGGTTTTCTTGAATAAATCAAAAAAGCTCGATACTTCTTCTACTGGCTTATTGAGAAAGCCAAAGTCTTTATCCTTAAGTGTGCGGTGTTTGACCATCCATCCGAAGACACTCAAAATAGTCAAGGCTATAACAGTTGTTGAGAATATGGATAAGGCTCTTTTCATTTGACGCTAACTCCTCACCGTTCGTTGCTCAATTCGCTTTTCGTAGTCCTTTCCTTCAAAAATTCGCTGTACAAATATACCTGCTGTGTGAATACTATTTGGATCCAGTTCTCCCGGTTCTACTAAATGTTCTACTTCAGCAATCGTAATTTTTCCCGCCATAGCCATCATGGGGTTGAAATTCCTCGCTGTTCCTTTAAAAATGAGATTCCCATTAGTGTCACCTTTCCAAGCTTTTACAATGGCAAAATCCGCTTCAAATGCATGTTCGAGGATATGCGGTTTGCCATTGAATTTGCGCGCCTCCTTTCCCTCAGCAACCTCAGTACCATATCCCGCAGGAGTGAAAAAGGCAGGTATTCCTGCTCCAGCTGCCCTGCATCTTTCAGCCAAACTACCTTGAGGAATAAGATCAACTTCTAGTTCTCCGCTTAGCATTTGACGTTCGAACTCATCATTTTCTCCAACATAGGATGAAATCATTTTTCTTATCTGCTTCTTTTGCAACAGAAGACCAAGTCCAAAATCATCAACACCCGCATTGTTTGAAATGCACGTTAAATTATCGACCCCAGACTCGACAAGTGCAGAAATGCTATTTTCTGGGATTCCACAAAGTCCGAAACCACCCAGCATGAGCGTCATACCGGATTGAATACCGCTTATCGCTTCTTGCGCGCTATTTACTATCTTATTCATTATTCAATATCTAAATCTTCATCTGGATCTTCAAATTCATCCATTGGATCATTTTCTTCGAAAGACCATTTTTTCTGATTGTAAGTTTCACAATCATCCACAATAAATCCCAGAGGTCGTTCAAAATCCTCCTGTGAAATTTCCAAGTCCTTATCTTCGTACGCCTTGTTCATATAGAATCCCCAAATGGGTAAGGCCATATTCGCTCCTTGTCCATAAGCCGTGCTCTCAAAATGCACGGATCTGTCTTCTGCTCCTACCCAAACACCCGTTACCAAATCAGGGGTGATTCCTATGAACCAGCCATCAGAGTTGTTTTGCGTAGTACCCGTTTTACAGGCAATTTCCATATTACCAATATTGTCGTATTTCCTTCTTTTGTTGTCCCCCCTTAATCGCATTGCCGTTCCTGTTACGGCATCAGTTGATTTATTATAAACTCCATCTATTGTGCCCGTCATGAGCTGTAACATAGCATATGCATTGCGTTCATCAATCGCCTCATTGGTAACCGGTTCTGCTTCGTAAATAGTATTGCCGTTTTTATCTTCAATTCTTAAGATTGCCGTTGGCTCAATATAGACCCCTTTATTTGCAAAAGTTGCATTTGCAGCCGTTATCTCAAGTACCGACAAATCCGCTACCCCCAGGCAAAGTGATGGATAAGGCTCTAGATCGCTCTTAATTCCTAAGTCCCTTGCCAATTGAATTGTAGCTTCAGGCCCCCCGCAATTTTTCAATACCCAAGCTGTTACAGTATTCACTGAATTAGCTAAACCGGCTTTTAACGAAATAAGTCCTCCATATTTGTCATTTGAATTTTTAGGGCAGTATTGCTCACCATTTGGCATATCAAAACAAACTTTTTGATTAGGCAATTCAAAACAAGGAGAATAGCCATCTCTAATTGCACTGGCATATACTATGGGTTTGAAAGTTGAGCCAACTTGTCTTTTCGACTTTTCTACCAGGTCATATTTAAAGAATTTATAATCAATTCCTCCTACCCATGCCTTCACAAAGCCATTTGATGGATCAATAGAGACCATGCCTGATTGCAAGTACTTTTTATGATGCCGGATTGAATCCATTGGTGTCATTAATGTATCTGCATTGCCCTCCCATGTGAAAATTTTGGTTTTCACCTTGGTATTAAATATTTCTAATATTTCTTTTTCGCTAGGTTGTGGGTCCATTTTTTTCAAATTGCGATATCGATCAGATCTCTTCATTGATCTCTTCATAATAAGATCAACTTGTCCTTTATCAATGTCATTTGAAAAGGGCTTGTTCTTCTTGTTTTTGTTTAATCGATCAAAGTCTTTTTGAAGCTCCTTAGAAAGGTGCTCCGAAACTGCGAATTCAGCATACTCCTGAAGTCTTGAATCAATTGTCGTATATATTTTGAGGCCGTCATTGTACAAATCATAGGTGTCTCCATTTGCATCTATGTACATTGGGTTTCCATCTTCATCTTCAGCCTCTAATATGCCTTTCACCTTTTCTCTCAATACTTCCCTGAAATAGGGTGCAGCTCCTTCAACATGGCTTTGCGGTGAATAGTCCAATTCAATAGGCAACATTTTCAAGGAATCGTATTCGTTTTGTGTCATGAACTTGTTGCGCACCATTTGCTTTAAAACTGTATTCCTCCTGTTCAAGGCATTCTCAGCATATTTCTCTTTTTTTGGGTTATAGAGTATTGGATTTTTAAGCATTCCAACCAATACCGCACCTTCCTCGACTTTTAAATCAATCGGGTCTTTAGAAAAATATATGTTTGAAGCAGACTTTAGCCCAACAGCTTGGTAAAGAAAATCATATTGGTTGAGGTACATCGTAATGATTTCTTCCTTGGAATAATTTTTCTCTAATCGACCAGCTATTATCCATTCCTGGGCTTTTTGAAAGACGCGTTCAAATTTCGTTTTTGGTTTCTCACTAAACAAGAGCTTA
>JBCCIF010000149.1:0-5661 GCA_039028335.1 Bacteroidota bacterium | reverse complement strand
GTAAAAATTGAGTAATTAAAACTAGTAAAAAATTTCTATCGAGTCAAGTTCCCTTCATTTCAGTGCTATTTTTTTATTGGTGTCGCTCTTTGGGTTAATTTCAAATATCTGCATAGGACCATTGTTATTCATCACGATCAATCGCTTCGTCTTACCATTTATAATGGCCATATCTTTGGTGTCACCTTTTGTCTTGAATCCCGTCTGCACTCCAATGCTCTCAAATGTCTTGTCACCATTGTTGATTAAAGTCAGTCCTACACCTGCATCTAAACGTGGAGTTTCAATTTCCATTTGATAGATATTTCCTGAAATCACAATGTCTTTCAAGCCATCTAAATTCAAGTCGATACACTCAATTCCATAAATTGGAAAAGACTGAGCCAAGGTGGGTAAAGGAACCGATTCATACTTGCCTCCGTTGTTATAGAAGATGACATTTTCAAAAGTATTTACACGCAATTTCAAGGCCTGATCGATCTTCTTTTTCCCCAGAATTTGCTCAATTGACGCATTGGCAAATTCACCGTATGTTTCAAATTTATCTTCAATGAAGGGCATCTGTTCACTGCTGCATTGTCGCCCTCTTACAGGAACGGTTTTGCCTTTATAATCCTTAGTCAAAACAATATCACAGGTACCGTTTCCGTCAAAGTCATTTGCCAAAACTTCAAAGGGTTTTTTATCGCTTGCATGGAATTTAGAATTGAGACCGAGGTTGCCTGCTATCAGGTCTAAATCGCCATCGTTATCAATATCAACTTCTTTTAATTTGAACCACCATCCACTGTGTTCTTTGTCAAAATAATTGCTGGTTACATTCTCGAAAGAAGTCCCGGTATTTTTATAAAAAGAAATGGGCATCCACTCTCCTGCTAAAATCAAATCTTGTTTGCCATCCGCATCAAAGTCGGTCCACAAGAAATCATTGATCAATCCCGGTTGAAGGAGTTCAGTACTCCATTTTTCTGTCACATCAGTAAAGGACCCATTATCATTCTCAAGCAAATAACTTCTTGGTGCATTTGGATAGAGGCCTGGTTTGAGCCTTCCACCAACAAAGAGGTCTAAATCCCCATCGTTATCAAAATCACATGCTTTCACCCGTTGTCCTGCATCCTGAATTGGAGGCAGCTTATTGGAAGCATCTTTAAACGTGCCTTGTTCATTGATGTACAATTTATCTTTATAGAAGTCCACCTTTCCTGCATGCTCATTACCACCACATATCACATAAAGATCTTGATCGCCATCTCCATCGGCATCGAAAAATGCAGAACCGATTTCCTCTTTGACTGCATTGGGCTTAAAAGGCTCTAATTCAACAGAAAATGAACCGTCCTGTTTTTGAATAAAAAGGCCACCGGTTTGATTGGTCGCACCGCTCACATAAAAATCATCTAAATCATCTCCATTTATATCTGCGATACTCACTCCAGGCCCAAGCGCTGATTGTGCATAAGGCAAAAGCACTTCTTTATCGAAATCATCATAGGGATTCTCAACGTGTCGAAAAATGGTTGTCCCCTCCTCAGCGAAATACTCAATGTCTTTGTTTTGAGCTAATGCATGCTGTCCAGCATCGGCATATTTCAGCTCAATAACCTGATTGGCGTTTACATTTTCTAAGATCTGATTTTTACCATCTGGCCATTCAACCACCACTCTATCAATTTGATTGATATCGCCCAAGCCAAAATGCAAAGTAGGCTCAACAACAGAAATGTATCCACGCACTGGCGCATATTCCTGCATCTGAATTTTTCCCTTTGACTCAATGGTCACTTTAGCTCCCTCTTTAGGGGAATCACTTTTGAGATCAAAGCGTAGATAATTCTTTTTTCCGTCAAGTGTATTTTCGTAGACAAAGGTTCTTTCGTCAATATTGTTTACGATCAAATCAAGATCACCGTCTTGATCGAAATCTGCATAAGCTGCTCCATTGGAATAGGTCAATTGATCCATTCCCCATTCTTTAGAAACATCGTGAAATTGCAAGTCACCATCATTATGGTAACAAAAATTATTCAATGGGACTTGCGGTATTTGTTCATACAGTTCTTTTCTCAAATGCATGGGAACCGATCCTCCATGTTCTGCTCGGGCAGCTGCAGTTCTTAATCGCGAGTCATTGTCTCGCACATATCTTCTAAATCCTGTTGCAACAAAATAATCTTTAAATGAATCGTTATCAAAATCTGCAAAGAGCGCTGCCCAGGACCATTCGGAATTTTGCACGTGTGCTAATCCGGCAATGTTACTCCACGTTCCATCTCCATTGTTCAATTGCAAGGTATTGAACATGTGCTGTCTTTGATTCTTTAAATACTCGACAGAGAGTTTGAAGAGTTCGGGATCCATTGGCGCCATTAAGGTCTTGCCTCTTACATGATCGGTTGCCGCCATATCAACGACACCTATATCTTGATGTCCATCATTATTGATGTCTGCACAATCAGCCCCCATGGCAAACCATGACAACTGACGCGTTCTTTGCTTGACTTCATCTTTGAAGGTACCATCACCTTGATTAATGTACATGAAATCAGGAACGGAATAATCATTGGCCTGATAAATATCCATGTATCCATCGCCATTAAGGTCAGAGATAAAATTACCCAACGCAAAACCGTATTTCAGCATTCCCGCTTCTTCGGTTATTCGCGTGAATTTGGCACCATCATTTCTATATAAATTTGAAGAGGCAGCTTCTAAATTTTCTTTCTTTTCGAGATGCTTCAAGACCGTTCCAATTTGAACTCGCACATAACGCGAGGAATTATAAACAAAGCAATCTAAATCTCCATCCTTGTCCATGTCGAAAAAGACACTTTGCACAGAATGGTTTCCATCATCCAAACCAAATCTTTTGGCAGATTCGGTAAAAGTCATATCCCTATTATTGATAAATAAGAGATTGCGTCTTTCGTTGGGTGATTTATCAAATGGACTTGCTTGACAGAAATAAATATCTAACCAACCATCCTGATTCACATCGGCCAGACTCACTCCAGTAGACCACTTTTTATTCTTATTGATATTCGATCCTTCAGTAACATCTTCAAATTTCAGATCTCCTTTGTTGAGATAGATTCTATTGTCTACTTCATTCCCTGATAGAATAACATCTTGCAAACCGTCATTATTCAAATCGCCTATGGCTACTCCGCCACCATTGTAATAATGCGGCCAACTCATGACATTCTTGTCATTGTTGAGTGCATCATCTTCGAGATCATTTCTGAAATCAATTCCAGTTCTTTCTGCACTCAACAATTTGAACAAGCGTTCAGTATTGTGATCTTGCTCAGTTTGATTCTTGTCTGGCTGATCTGATTGAGTCGTGCTCGAGTTTTGATCTCCAGAACATGCTAAGAGCAAGAAAATGAATCCATATATAAATCCTAATTTTTTCATTTGAATGTTTGCTGGTATTCTAATCTTAATATGTACTAATTTCCGTAACATTCTGTTTCGAAAATTACGCATAAATTGCTATTGCGGCAAGGTTTGAGGGGAAGAGAATTTTGTTAAAATTTTAGGAATTTTTGCCGATAAACTTGGCCATTCTGACTATGAACCTCTAAAAAATATGCACCACTTTCTAATTCCTGAATCGAAATGACGTGCTGTCCATCTTGACTTCTCAAGGAACGAGACACAAGCAAGGCCCCTTTAGAATCGTAAATAAAGTAGTCAATTTCTGCAGCGATGAAGGAGAAGTAAATCAACTCATTTGCAGGATTAGGATAGAGAATAAGTTCGGCCTCATCATCAAAATACACCGCTTCCATTTGCGTTTCTTCAGAGCTTCCATCATAATCTACTTGAATGATTTTATAATAATTCCAACCAGGAAGTGGATTTAAATCATAACGCTCATAGTGGCTAATTTGATTCGTTGTACCTTGCCCCGGAACACGATCAATTTCTTCAAAATTTTCAGCATTTCCTGATCGCATTATCTTGAAGAATTCATTATTGATTTCACTAGCGGTAGACCAATTGATTTGTGCAATATCACTTTGCCTTTTCACGCTGAAATCAAGAAACTCTACCGGAAGAGGATTTGAACCTAAATTGGCCAGAGTAAAATCACTCAAAGAGTAAAAAGTATCCGATGCAATGAAGCCCGAACCTGTTCCGAAACCACCTGAACCAACGGATATATTTTCCCATGCTCCATTGCCTCCTGTTGGCGCTTTTAAAATTCTCAAATTGTCGGGATCAGATACTCCGTCATGGGCCCAGTTTTGATCGTAATCTAACCATATGGATCCGCTATTAAAATAGTTGGGCGCATTCGTTTCTACACGCCAATAATGAACTAAGCTGATGTTTTGAATCAGCTCTGGAGATGAAGGAATAGTGTTGTTTAGGTCATAAGCTGAAGCATTGAATAATTCCGCTGTATAAATTATTGGATCAGTAGTACTTGCATTGAAGCAAGTGAATAGAGCTTTGCGATAGGAGCCTGCTTTTCCGATAAAATATTCTAAGGTAATTGCCGGCCTGTTCAATAAAATAAAACTCACCGGGCCATCGATGAAGCTGGACGTATTTGTCCCATCATAACTCTGGGCACCTGCTCCTGCAACAAAACAACCGTCATCGAAATAAAGGTTATGTGAAATGTTTGGATCAGTGCGATCTCGTGTCACGATATCACCCTTAATCAGACTAAAAACATTCGTAACGTAGTAATCTATTTGCCCACCTCCGTAGGATACAAAATGAACATCACCACCCGCGTTGTCATCTCCATTTCCATTGTCATTGTCAATACTCAAACTTCGAAATACCGTTTGATCATTTACTGTTTCATTAACATTTCCGACAATCTCTTGACGGCTCGTTCCATTCATTGTTAAAGAGAACAATCCAGCGCCATCTTCTGCTTGAAAAATGGAATAATTTTCAAAGTCACCTTTGACTTGCAGGAACATCGATCCACCATCTGTTTTGGGCTTCAATGTGGACTCCCATCGCCCAATTAAAACATCATGAAAAATAAAAGTACCTGTTGCTAGTGAACTCTCCAATGTGTAAATATTTGCATGCACATTTTCACCTCTCAATCCAAATGAAATATTTCCTGAATTTGAGGCGCTCAGATTCAATGTTCCGTTATTATTTAAGTTCCCATATTGCATCTCAATACCTGCCGTTCCACCAGCATCTGCTAACAGTTCAGCACTTGAGTTAATCGTAATATTCGAAAACCTAAAGCGGTCTTTAAAAATCGTTGAAGGCATTATGGTGGTGGTCCCATCAAAGATGAAATTGAGTCTTCTTTTGTCCCAGTCGCCTGAACTCTGTGTGACTTCAGGGGTACAATCCAACCTTCCGTAATTGTATATTTTCCCTGTTGCGCCATCCATGGTCAAGTTGACATCAACTGTCGAACTTGCCGGTAAATTATTTGCAGGAAAAAGCGCTGATCCTTGACCTATATAGAGATTGTTATTAACGACAACATGATCTGAAATGAGGATTCGATTGGCGATTTGCGCATTGTTGTAAAGGTCATAACCAACGGCATTGTCATCGTTATCCGCGCTGTTGTCATTTACCGTCAAATCGTATAAAGTTATTCCCCCAATCTCCATTCCTCCAACAAATTGTCCCGAATTGTCTTCATGATAGGTTAGGCTTTTTGCC
>JBCCIF010000148.1:0-5694 GCA_039028335.1 Bacteroidota bacterium | reverse complement strand
GAGACCCTTGCCGACACATAAATTAGCGCGTTGAATAATGCTCGCGAATGTTTTGTATTAAATACATAAAACGGTTTAGTTGTATAAGCCTAAGCTTTTCAACCATTCCATTTTTAATCGTACTTTAAATCAAGTTTCTTCTTTATTTGATAAACCGATTGAAAATAAGCCTAAAAGTATATGGTATTCTTTACTAGAATGCTCAAGTCGCGCATGCATTTGACATTTCATCCATTCATACCCCTGTTTAAAATCAGAATCTAGGAATTCTTCTCTTGCGACTAGACTGCCCTTTGAAATAAATTCACTCCAGCCAATATCTTCTTGCATTGAGCATAGCTGGATTTCATTTTAAAGAGTATTCAAAAGATTAAAACAATATTGCTGAAATCGATAAAATAAAGTCATCAAGACCTTCAAATACATTCCAAAAAATTTTACTCGCCTGCGATTATTGCAGAACTCAAGAAACGAGAAATATCTTCGGATAAATAACCAATACTTTTGAGAATTGATATACTGTGTTCACCAACTTTTGGAGGAGGCGTACATTCTTTTAGATCCAGACTTTCCATACGAATGGGCAGCTTGGGAAGTCGAGTTTCATGTCCG
This sequence comes from Bacteroidota bacterium, assembly GCA_039028335.1. GTDB lineage: Bacteria > Bacteroidota > Bacteroidia > Flavobacteriales_D > JABDKJ01 > JABDKJ01. The sequence continues at coordinate 5,082 of JBCCIF010000148.1, read as the reverse complement.
TTCTCTAATTCTGTTTTATACAAATGATCCCCATCAATCAGATGCCTATCTGATAAAAGGTCAGACGGCTTTTTGACTTCTGCAAATGGAATTTTATTGATTTGACATAGATTTATGACTTCCTCAGCAGGTCTGGACCTTATATTCTTAATAATTGAATCTAAGATGTAGTCCTTGTGTTCAACTCTTCCTGCATTGGACTTGAATTTTTCATTCGAACCGAGTTCTTTTAGGTCAAATGAAGAACAAAACCTTTGCCATTGCTTGTCACTTACAATTCCAATGAATATTTTCTTCTTGTCGCTCGACTTAAAAAGTTGATAAACGGGCCAAACCAGTTTTCTTTCCGGCATGGGTTGAATTGATTTTGTATCCTCATTAATGCAAGCCATAAACTGCCCCATTAGCCAGGCACATGATTCAAATAAGGATGCCTTTATATAATCTCCTTTGTTTGTTTGTCCTCTTTTATAAAGCGCTGAAAGTATACCTATGACTGCAAACATTCCACCTGTTATGTCCATTACGGATGTACCTGCTCTCATGGGTTCTCCTGGCTTACCAGTCATGTATGCCAGCCCCCCCATCATTTGAATGAGCTCATCCATGCCAATTCTATCTTGATAAGGTCCTTCCAAAAATCCTTTAAGGGAACAGTAAACTAATTTTTCATTCAGGGCTCTAAGCTTTTTGCAGCTGAATCCTAATCGGTCAAAAGTACCTGGACCAAAATTCTCCAGAAGAACATCAGATGATTTTACCAATTTGTAAATAATATCCTTACCCTCTTCAGACTTTAGATCAATGGCCAAAGACTTTTTATTTCGGTTATAAAATGAAAAGAAACCTGCTCCAAAACCTTTCATTCTCCTCGTTCTATCTCCGTCAAGAGGTTCGACATGAATAACCTCTGCGCCCAATTCAGCGAGTATTAATCCAGCAGATGGTCCCATGACAACATGCGTAAAATCCAGAACTCGTATTTTATCCAACAGTTTCCCATTCATAGGTTTAATTTTTCAGTTCTTTAATTGATAAATTTTGCTATCCAATTCCCATCCTGTATTATCTGCGAATTTTTTAGAAGTCTCCATGACTTTCTCTAGGTTGATTCCAGTTTGATATCCCATACCTTCAAGCATGTGCACCACGTCTTCTGTAGCAACATTTCCACTAGCATTAGGTATAAATGGGCAACCTCCTAATCCACCGAAAGAAGTTTCAAAATGGCGTATTCCAGCTTGCAGAGCAGCATAAACGTTGGCATAACCTCGGTTCTCGGTATTATGAAAATGAAATGATATTTGTGTTGGGTGAAAATAACGCTGTGCTACTTCCACCATTTTACCAACCTGATCCGGATAGCCCATGCCAGTTGTATCTGCAATATTCAATTTATCTATTTGTAATTCCGAACACAACTGAATGAGTTCTTCAACCTTAGCGATAGATATTTTTCCTTCATATCTGCAGCCAAAAGACACCCCTATAGATACGGTTACCTTTTTTAAAGACTTTGCTAATGGTACCAATGCCTTGACCTCATCAATTTGGGCTTCCGCAGACTTATTTGAGTTTTTATGCGCGAAGGTGTCTGAGGCATACAATAAGAAGTTTATCCCATCCACATTGGTTTTCATGGCTCTCTCAATGCCTTTTCGATTCAGCACCAAGGCAGTGAATCTTGTATCAGTATGTTCAATCAGTGCATTTAATAGTGTTTCTGCATCTGCCATGTTAGGAACGATATCGGGATGAACAAATGAAGCTGCTTCGAATTCTTTGACTCCCGCATCAATTAGTCCTTCGATCAGTTCTATCTTAAGATTTGTAGGTAAAGTAAAAGGCAAAGATTGCATACCATCACGCAAACCAATCTCGGTTATATGAATGCTTTCTTTCTTCATAACAGTTGCAAGATAATATTATAATTAACACGTTAATAATTAACACTTTTAATTTTTATATCTTTAGATAATGGATAAGAAGTATATAAGAGACGATTGGGTCGACAAATTCTGGATGAATCTAAACAAGACATCTCAAATGCTGCGCGCTGCTTTTAATGAGGTAGTAGATCAAACTGAGCATCAAATCCTTGCAGAACATTGGGTAATATTGATGTCTATTTATCAGAAAGGTCCTCTAACGCAAATTGAAATCGCTAGGCTGAATTATAAGCACACTCCGAGTATTTCAAGATCTTTAAATCATTTAGAAAAAAGAGGTCTTCTCATCAGAAAGTCTTCAAAAGAAGACAAACGCTTTGTAAAAGTTCATTTACAACCATCCGGTATAAAACTCATAGAAGACTTATATCCGGCCGTTCTAGCCGTCCGGATAAGAAGCTGGGCAAGTTTGTCAAAGAAAGACTTTGATCATATGCACGAAACATTGAAGAAAGTTCAATCCAATCTTCAAAAAGAATTCGAATAGTGTAAGTCCATAAAGCCAACCAAGGCAAATAAATTGGCCATTTCTGGGATGGTTCGAAATAAATCTTACTTTTGTTTTAATTAACATGTTAATAATGAACTTAATAACTATTATATGAAAAATCTTAACCAATTGCTTATTGTTATGTTCATGGCTTGTTTATGGACCGCAAATTCATCTGCTCAAGTCGTCACTGGAAAGGTGGTAGATAACAATAATCAGCCTCTAGTGGGTGCAAGTATCTATGAAGAAGGAAATCTTTCAAATGGAACGATAACTGACGCCAATGGATCTTTCAGCTTAACAGTTCCCAGTTTGAATGCCCGACTTGTTTGTTCATTCATAGGGTACAAAAGTCAGACGATTAGTCTAGAGAATTTCGAAGCTATAACCGTTAAAATGGAAGCCGGTCAACTCTTGGATGATGTTGTTGTAACTGCAAGAAAGACAGAAGAATCGGCACAAGACGTTCCCATGTCCATTACCGCTTTGGATGCAAGAGTATTAGCTAGAAGGGGAGTCATAGACATAGAAGGAATTACACTAAATACACCTTCATTTTCCTTGGATAATTTTGGGGGCACAAAAGTAAGACCCGCAATTAGAGGATTGGGATCAGAAAACACTTCACCTGGACAAGACTTCTCTACGGGTGTTTTTTATGATGGAATTTATATGAGCACCAATGGCCTTGCAGCGGTAGATGTATATGATATGGAAAGAGTGGAAACACTAAAAGGTCCCCAAGGGGCACTTTGGGGTAAGAACGTGATTGGGGGTGGAATTAATTTTATACCTGCAAAACCAGAGTTTTCAAATTATGGTAAACTCTCTTTAACGGGCGGTAATTATGCAACATTTGGTCTAACCGGTTTTGCCAATCTAAAATCTTCAGATAGACTTGCACACAGAATTGCGTTTAACTTTAGGCGGAATGGCGGATACGCAGAAAACCTTACAACGGGAGACCGAATAGATGATATGCAGCGCACTAGTGCAAGATACTACTTAAAGGCAAAAGCTTCGGACAAGTTTACCATAGATTTTTCTTTTGACTATACAGGTGACAACAATAATGGTAAGAACATTCAAGTCTTTGAAGGAAATCAATTGGATGAATTTGAAAATGCTCCAGGATACGAATATTTGCTGAATACATATGGAGGTAAGGAATTAGGAACAAGAGAAGAATACTTTGAAGACAATGAATTTGGTGAAAGAACAGTTTTCGGAGGTAGATTAGGCCTGAGGTTTGACATCAATGAAAAATCTTCTTTGCAATGGATCACGGGATACAGAAGTATCGAAGACGCTTTTTTTGACACCTATAACCAATTCAGCACAGCGCAATTTATAGAGGCTGCAATTGCTACAAATACAGAGGTTACCAGTTTGGGTATTGGAGATGAGACTTCAGGCAATCAGCTCTCAAGTGAGTTGAGATTTGAAAGCGAATCCGATAAATCAAATTTCATAGCCGGCTTATTTGTGGGAAGGGAAGACGGCAATCAGGATTTTACCTTTGCTGTAAGAAGAGCTACTCCACAGACGGACTCTATTACAGGTGATATTTCAGCGACAACCTCAGAAACAGATCTCGTTTGGTCTCCAGATAATATTTCTATGGATCTTGGCTTATTTGCGCAATACAGTTATGACTTGACAGAAGGACTTAATTTTACTGCTGGTGCCAGATTCAATTCCAACTCTAAAGAATTCAGTAACACCTATGGAATACCAGCAGCAGATCTGGAAATTTGGTCGTATACCGGAGATGATTCCTGGGATGCAGTGACTTGGAATACCGCTCTCAAATATAATTTTACTAAAAATGCGATGGTCTATGGATCGGTGGCTACTGGTTATAAGCCTGGTGGATATCAGGTCGTTACAACATCTTCTGTGGAGGCGGCAAGCATACCTTTAGACAACGAGACTTCTACGAGTGTTGAATTAGGTACAAAATTAGATTTCAAGAGAAAAACAAGACTTAATCTTTCTCTATTCTACACCGATTATGCGGGATTGCAAACGGTCTTTCTTCAGCCAGACGGATCCGCCACAACGAGCAATATTGAAAGTGCAACAATTACCGGGGCAGAAGTAGAATTTATAGCTGCTCTTAGTGACAATTTATTCTCAGAGATAAGATATGCCTATATCAATACGGATGTAGATGGATTGCAAACAGGACCTGACATGGTATTGAATGATTTAGAATTACTTAGGGTTCCGGAACATGAATTGACGGCTAATTTGATTTACAGACAACGATTGAAAAAAGGCAGATTAGAATATAGCGGCTTATATAGCTACAGAGGAGAGATGTTTGATAATCCGCAAAATGTACCAACCGAGGTCCGGCCTTCAGTTGGATTGATCGATGCTTATGTATCCTATGAAACGGCAAACCTAGAATGGAACATTCAATTGTGGGGTAAAAACCTGTCAAATGAAAATTACAGTGTAAATAGTTTTGGTTCGCAAGGTTCATATTCGGCATTGCTTGGTGCACCGAGAACATTTGGAGTCACGATTTCAAAGTTCTTTATGTAGTCATTCGCAGAATTAAATTTACTTTGATTGAAAATTAAGCATAGATGATTAAAATTCTTCTTGATTTTCTAATTAAAAAACAAAATTGTT
>JBCCIF010000147.1:0-5824 GCA_039028335.1 Bacteroidota bacterium | reverse complement strand
TGGTCATCGCATAGGGATCTGCTTCGCCAATAAACTCCTTCATTTGAACAATTTCAGATTTCTTCTCTAAAAAATCAACGGAAATGTAGGCATTGGATTGGAAGATTCTCGATTTCCTCATATTTTTCATTGAAATTCGGCTGGCGGTAAAATTAGCAACACAGCCATTTTCAAACTCGACACGTGCATTGCAGATATCGGGTGTTTCGCTTAGCACGCTAACTCCGTTTGCTTTGATGTCTTTTACCGGAGACTTAACAATGCTCAGAATAACGTCTATATCATGAATCATTAAATCCAAAACAACCGATACATCGGTTCCTCTGGGATTGAATTGTGCCAAACGATGCGACTCAATAAACATGGGGTCTCCAATGCTCTCTTTTACCGCTATAAAAGCAGGATTGAATCGTTCAACATGCCCGATTTGAACTTTTAGGTTTTTTTCATCACTTAAATCACAAATCTCTTTTGCCCCTTCTAAAGTGTCTGATATGGGCTTTTCAATGAACAGATGTTTTCCCGAATTAAGTCCTTCAATAGCACAGTCAAGATGTGAAAGGGTTGGAGTGACAATGTCCAATGCATCAATTTCCTTTATTAAAGATTCTCGGCTTTCAAATTTTTTAATGCCAAATTGATCTTGGACCTGCGCAGCTAAATCTTCATCGGGGTCGAAAAAGCCAACCAAATCAAACTCTTCAATTTCCTTGAGTAGCTTAATATGGATTTTTCCTAAATGCCCCGCTCCTAAGACTCCTATTTTCATTCGATCTTGAATTTGGGTAAAATTAATGAAAAGCATCTGATTGAATCCATACAATAGTGTTCATTTCTTGTTTTGTTAAGAATATTTTATAGCCTCCATTAGCATTATTTTGAACTATGATTACTCAAATGGATGGATACCGCGAACAAGGCCTTAGAAAAGCGCTAATAAAAGAATTAAGAACAAAAGGCATTCACGATGAACGCATCTTAGAGGCTTTTGATGCCGTGCCGAGACATCATTTTTTAGATTCTGCTTTTCTGGAAATGGCCTATGAGAACAAGGCATTTCCAATTGGAAGTGGCCAAACAATTTCACATCCATATACGGTAGCTTTTCAGACTCAATTATTGGAAATTGAAAAAGGCCATAAAATACTTGAAATTGGAACAGGCTCAGCTTTTCAAACCGCCATTTTGGTGAAGATGGGAGCTAAAGTTTTTAGCATTGAGCGACATAAACCTCTTTATAAAAAAGCCAAAGTTATTTTAGCTCAACTTGGACTGCGAGCTATGTTAATGTTGGGGGACGGATTCAAAGGAAGTCAAGTTAACGGACCTTTCGATTCAATAATAGTCACTTGTGGTGCCCCATTTATTCCTCAAGAACTATGCAGGCAATTAAAAGACGGTGGAAGAATGATTATTCCTGTAGGAGAACTTGATGAGCAAAAGATGAAGAGGATATGGAGAAAAGGAAACGAATTAGAGGTTGAAGAGCTAGGCGTTTTTTCATTCGTGCCAATGTTGCCCAATATTGTAAGAAATTAAAGAAGTATACTATGAAAAAGATCCAAGTATTAAGTCTTTTAATGTTGATTGTTCTTGGTGGACAAGCGCAAGATTTGACGTCAAAAAGAGGAGAGAATTTTTTACCAGAACCAGGTGAATGGGCCATCGGTTTGGATGCTTCTCCATTTCTTAATTTCGCAGGAAATTTATTCAACTCTGAGAATTCTAGTCCTCAGGCACTCTATATAAATAATATCAATACCTTTTATGGGAAGATGTTTTTTGAAGATCAGAAAGCTTACAGGGCAAAAGTTAGGATAGGCTTTAACAATATGACCAATAGAGAAAGTGTTGAGGATGCAAATGACCCAAGCATAGAGGTTACGGATAAGGAAAAGATTTCTTCGACTTTCATAGGATTGGGCGCTGGAGTTGAGAATAGAAGGGGCAATTCACGTTTGCAGGGTCTTTTTGGAGCTGAAGCGTTTTTATGGTTTTCAGGTTCCAAAGTGACTTATGAATATGGAAATTCATTAAGCGCTGACAACCAAAGTAATGACAATGTATTTAATTCAGACTTAAATGACGTCACAGAATTGTCCATTGGCAGCACTGTTGGTGTTCAGCTGAGAGGCTTTATTGGAGCAGAGTATTTCATTTTGCCTAAGATATCTTTGGGTGCAGAATACGGATGGGGTCTGACATTTTCGAGAACAGCTGATGGCGAGCGGATAAGTCAGTTTTGGAATGACAACTCAGGTGAAGCTGAAACGTCAAGCACCTCACTTGCTGGAAACTCAAGTGTATCGGTCGATACAGATATTAATAATTCTTCAGCCGTGGCTGGTGACCTAGGAAATATAAGCTTGACAGCGCTTTTTCACTTTTGAAATCTCTTGATCTTTATAGGATTGAGTTAGGACGGTGCGTTTTGGCGTTCAGTTTACTTTGCTTAGGCTGCATCCAAGCCCAGAGTTTAGATGAATATGAAATCAAGAAAGGCACAGTTGCCTTTGGAATTAACAGCCAAAACCTTTTTAATGTCGGTTCGGATATTTTTTCATCTGAAAATTCAAATTTTCAAATCTTTGACTGGCAAAATACGGACAGCTTAATCAATTTAAAGTACTTCTATCGAGATAACCGTTGTTTGAGAATTTCATTGGGGTTAAATTTTAAAAGTGATAAGACCGATGAAATTGTTCAGGCATTTGATGAAAATCTATTTCCTATCGAGGGTGAGATTACAAGGAATATTTTTATCGATGAATCTTTTCGCTTAGGCCTTCGCGTTGGGCTTGAGAGGAATTTTTCCTACCGCAAATGGCGTTATTTTCATGCCGCTGAATTGGGCTTTACTTTTTCTACTGGAAGAAATAGAATTATCAATGGAAACCCTTTGCCGCTTTATTTAGGAGCTGTTTTAGATGATAAAACGAATACAGACTTTTCAATAGGACCCTCTATGTTGGGAGGTTTTGAATATATGATAGGGAAGAATGCTTCGATTGGAGTCGAGTTGAATTGGGCCGTGAATTTTCTAAATCGCAGTTTTGGAGATAGGGTAGTAGTTATAGAAAATAGTAATGGTCAGGCCGTAGAATTATTGATTGAAGGTGAAGAAGAAGAGAGTGAATTTAACATTGAGAATAATCCAGGTGCAAGAATTTTTGCCTTAATTTATCTTCCTACAAAAAAGAACTGAATTGACTTTTTCGAAACGATATTTAATCCTTCCGCTCATTCTTTTATTTGCCTTTTATGGCTGTAAAGAAGAAAAGAAAGATAAAGTAAAATGCAAATTAGAGGTGAGCACAAAAAAGGTCAAGCAGGGAGATACTATTCAATTTGAATTAACCTGCAATCCCTCGGTGGCCAACGCTGAACCAAATTACTTTTTTGATGGTGAAGAGCTTTCAGAGCAGTCATTATATATCGATGGTCTGCGAGTTGGAAAGTATAGACTTTTAGCAGAAATGACTATCGGAGATTCCATATTGTGCGAGTCTTACAAGACAATTGAAGTTGTTTCGGAGATTCAGCCCGAAGCATGGAAGTATGACGTAATTAGTGAGTTTCCGCATCAGACAAGTGCTTATACACAGGGATTGACATGGTCCGAGAATACCTTGTATGAAGGGACAGGAAGATATGAAAACTCAATCCTAGCAGCGGTCAATATTCAAACAGGAGAGTATTTCAATCGCTTGCCTTTGGATGATTCATACTTTGGGGAGGGAATCACAATCATGAATGATAAAATTTATCAATTGACATGGCAAGCGCAAAAATGTTTTATCTATGATTTGAATTCTTTCGAGCGTATTGGAGAATTTGAATTTAACTCACGCGAAGGATGGGGTTTGACCAACGATGGAACAAACTTGATCATGTCTGATGGATCGCATAATTTGACAGTAATTGATCCAGTCACATTCAAAGAGGTCGATAAATTTGAAGTATATAATGGAAGCAAACGATTGATAGCCATAAATGAGTTAGAGTTTGCACAAGGACTCATTTTTGCCAATATTTATCAAAAAGATGACATTGCAGTCATTGACCCGCTATCGGGAAAAGTTATTGCTATGATAGATTGCAAAGGTCTCTTAGATCCACGTTCAATAAAAGGCCAAATTGACGTGCTCAATGGAATAGCTTACAATTCAATAAGCGGTCATTTTTACTTAACAGGAAAATGGTGGCCAAAACTCTTTGAAGTGAGCATAGATCAAAGTTCGCCAACGCCTTGACGAATGATTTCAGGAACCTCTTCTGTGCAATCGACTACCGTACTGGCAACATTTTTACAAAATCCTCCATCAATGACTAAATCCACCCGATTCTTGTATTTTTCATAGATCAATTCCGGATCAGTAGTATATTGAAGAATTTCATCTTCATCGTGCACAGAAGTTGATATAAGTGGGTTCCCCATTTCATTGACAATGTCTCTCGGAATATTGTTATCAGGCACTCTAATGCCAATGGTCTTTTTCTTGCTTTTGAATAGCTTGGGGACATTATTATTTGCATCCAAGATATAAGTGAAAGGACCTGGTAGCGACTTCTTCATGAGCTTATAAGTCGCATTTTGAATGGGTTTGCAATATTCACTAAGATGGCTCAGATCGTAACAAACCAAAGAGAAATTGGCCTTAGCTAATTTAATTCCTTTGATCTGGGCAACTTTTTCGACAGCCTTTTGGTGGAGAAGAGAACAACCAATTGCGTAAACCGTATCGGTTGGATAAATGATAATTCCTCCGGCATTTAGGCATTCAACTATCTTTCTAATGCGTTTTGGATCTGGATTATCTGGATGGACTTTCAGAAGCATAATCAGGCTGTTACTGCGTTCGTCTTTTTATAATCTTCTAAAAATTTAGCCAATCCTATATCCGTTAATGGATGTTTCAGTAATCCCATAATACTGCTCAATGGTCCAGTCATTACATCCGCTCCGATCTCCGCGCAATTGATGATATGCATGGTGTGTCGTACTGAAGCAGCTAGAATTTCAGTTTGAAAACCATAATTATCATAGATCTCCCTGATTTGAGCGATTAACTCAAGCCCATCAGTGGAAACATCATCCAAACGGCCGATGAATGGAGAGACATATGTCGCACCAGCTTTAGCAGCTAATAAGGCTTGTCCAGCAGAAAATACCAATGTGCAATTTGTTTTGATGCCTTTATTGGTAAAATAGCGCAAAGCTTTTACTCCGTCTTTTATCATTGGAACTTTTACCACAATATTTTTATGCAAACTAGCGAGATGCTCTCCCTCTGCAACAATCCCTTCAAAATTTGTAGAAATCACTTCAGCGCTTACTGGACCATCAACGATGTTGCAAATGTCCACGTAATGCTGTAATATGTTATCTTGACCTGATATCCCTTCTTTGGCCATTAGCGAAGGATTAGTTGTTACTCCATCCAATACACCAAAATCTTCAGCTTCTTTGATTTGTTCTAGGTTAGCAGTGTCGATAAAAAATTTCATAGTGCCCGGGACGGTAGCCCTGAGCATATTGCTTGTCAAGTAGTTCTTTTTGTGGTTGTTTTCGGCGCTGCAGCCATTTTCTAAGTGGCGGTTTATGATCATTTGTGAGTTTTCCTTTTTCTGTTTTGCTTTTGTATTTGCATAGGAAATTGAAAACAAAGGCTGCGAAAAATCAGGAGAGGTGGGTGAGTGGTTGAAACCGGCGGTCTCGAAAACCGTTATACGGTTAACTCCGTATCGAGGGTTCGAATCCCTCCCTCTCCGTTTCGCCTCCGCCTAAATCCGAATATTAAAAGCTGGCGAACGTCCCGCCATA
>JBCCIF010000146.1:0-5868 GCA_039028335.1 Bacteroidota bacterium | reverse complement strand
TAAACGGGAAATGAAGTATGCAATGACCGATTTCTCAATTGAATCTGAGCGTGATTCCTCTGCCTTAGAAATAAAGTGCTCATTGAGCGCTTTAAATGCTCTTTTTACATAAATGAAATATTCGAGATAAGCTTCTTTCTGCTCAAATTGATGGTTGTCCAGTTCCCCAAAACCGGCTTCACCCATTAATTCTTGCAAGTTCTTATCCATATCGCTTTTTATTAAAATTCATCTGATTTACCCGAGCATATCACTCAATTCTTCATTCGTACTTTTCTTGTCATCCGAAGATCCTGAGTCACCGCCTGCTGAATCGGATTTAGCGCTGTCTACAATGTAATTTCCATCAGAATCGATTCCGTAATGTTCTTTCAACTTTTCGTTGGCTTCTTGGCTTCTTTTTGCAAACTCTCTTTGTTTATCCATAAGGATTTTTGCAACCTCGTCTAAGGTTTGCACTCTTCTGCCTTGAGCTTCTACACGTTCTATCCTTGCTCGCTGGGAACCAACTGTTGCTTGAGCAAGCATTTCAGCGGAGCGCTCATCTGTGCGGACTCCAGCTTTTTCAAAGGTGCTTGTGACCTTCTGGTAGGCAGCTGCTCGCAGTGATGTAATCGTAGCCGCATAAAAAGTCTCTCTCTCCTTTGTGTCAGATTTGAGTGCTGCCAAATCAGCTTTCAAATTTTTCTTTTGAGTCTCTAGCGCTTCTATGGCAATTGAATGCAGTTCAACAAAACGCTCTTTTGAATTATAGATGGAACGTGCCACTTCAAAATTTCCTTGTTGCTCCGTTATGGTCTTTTGGACGTCTTCAACTTCTTGTTGCTTGGCGGTATGTTCAGGCGATCCCGCTGTGAGTTCGGCAAGTTCTTCTAATTTCGCCTGCAAATTTGTCTTCAACTTCTCGATGTCTGCTTCGATAGTTTTCATCGCCTCAGCAGCTTTTTCCTGTAATTCAAATGCCTCTTTCTGTGAAACGGTAACTCCCTGAAGCTCCTGGTCAACATTCGACATTTTTCCTTCAACAAAATTGGTGATCATGGTTACTATGGTAATCATTCTCTCCAAGTGCTTCTCTAAGGGTTCATTCTCAAGACGTTCTTGGTGATGGCTTCTTGCGCGAGCGCCTTCAGTCTCAAGATGTTTTTCAGCAGCAGCTAATTCTTCTTTAGCCTTAATAATTTTATTTTTTCTTCCCCATAAATTATTCCACCAATTGTCCTTAATTGCTTCCTTACGAGCTAACTCTTCTTTAGCAGCATCCAAGGCCCTTTGAGCTTTATCAATCCATCCTTGCTCTTCTGCATTCAGGTCTCGAATGTCTTCAAATCCAACCCCAATTTCATCCAAAAGATTTTGAAGGGCAGACATAACCTTTGCCAAATTTGAACCGAATTTCTTTTCATTCTGAAGAACAGAATCAGATGTTGCGTTGACAATTGCATCTGCATCTACAGCGCTCTCTATGTTTTCGAGTTGTTCTTTTGTTTTGCTCATGACATTGCCTACTCCAATTTCAGCATCGTCTAATGTTTGTTTTACTCGTGTTGCAAGATCGCTTGCGTCAGAACTGCTGTTCTTAATCTCGTCAAATAGGTCGTTGATGTCGCTCATAATTAAGTGTTTTTAGATTTGAGATTCACCGCAAAGTTGGCTACTTGAAGCAAGTTTTGGATAGGTTATTTTCCAATTTTGTCAAGACATTACAAAGAGGTGAACCTTGTCTTTATTTGCCTTAAGAACAAATGTATAATTTCTAATGAATTTCCCTTCAATATTGGGATGAATGGACTTTTGTTCTCCAAGAGTGGTAAAGAGAGCTATAAAAAAGAAAAGGCCCGCATTCCAATGAATACAGGCCTCTTTTGCAATTTTTTATCTTCTTTATCTGTCAACAAGAATTTTTTCGATTCTTGTTTCTTTTCCATCTGATATGTTTAAGATATAAAATCCTTTTTCAAGTTCAGATAAGTCGAAAGTCAAACTCTTAGAAAAGTTGTTTTCTTTTTGTATGAGTACATTTCCTTCTAAATCCATGATTTTGAAGCTGATATTTCCTAAATCCGTTCCAGATTGAATGAAAAGCATTCCATCCGTTGGATTTGGATAAGTTTCAATATCCTCTACGCTAGCAACATCTAGAGTCGCAGCAGCAAGTTCTTTTCGATTTTCGTTGTAATCTACAGCATACAGTTTGAAGTAGGTATCTTCATTTGCACCGCTTCTGTCCATTGTAGTATAATCTGTAAGGCTAATACCACCGATTGCATTGACTTTAGATGAATGCTCCCAGGTAGTTCGGTCCGTAGTTTTTTCTATTAAGAAATAATTGCAATTGTTTTCCAATTGTACAGAAAAGGAAAAGTGAATTACGCCATTTGTTTGATCCACATCAAAATTTAATGCCTCTGCGTAAAAAGGTTCAAAATTACGGCTTGAATTCACGGCATCATCTGGACGTGTTCCTATGTTGCCAATTTCTGCAGTTCCTAATTCAACAACTTGTTGGTTATATCCCTGCACTGAAAGTCGGTAAACCAATTCAGATTCATTGGACGCGTTTTCATGCATATATACATATACATCTCCTTTATTTGGATTGCCCGTGGAGAGTATCGTTTCAACTTCTTGCCATTCACCTTGTGAATTTTCTTTTTCAAGAACAAAGTATTTACAGTTGCTCTCTGAGCCAGTGGCCCACTCTAAGCGTACATTCTCACCTTTTTTAAGGGCCTCAAAAAACTTGACATTACATACAGGTTCAAGTGACCGGTTCTGTTCATTCGTAAATTCTGTTCTGAGAAGAATTTCTATGCTCTTTGTAGCTATTGGTCGTTCAATACCAACATTATCCAATTGAACAACTCGATAATTGGCCCATCCTCGATTTATATCTAAATCGAAGAACTGATAGCTTGTTCCGAACTGATCTGTTCCTTCAGAATCAAACGATGCGATCATACGCCATTGACCGTTTTCTGTGGCCTTCTGAATAATAAATGACTCACAATTCGCTTCATTGGCAGTTACAAAAAAGATCTCAACTGCTCGTGAATTTTGCGATACTTCAAAAGAGATTAGCTCAATTGATCCATTTGTGTTTGCATTAATATTGGTGGAAAATAATATGGCGATTGCCATTAATAAAAGGTACATTTTTTTCATCATCTCAAAATTTTCGTTCTACACAATAAATGTTATCTGCCTAAACGCAATGGAATTTAAAAAGTTTCCATTTGGATATGTTATACGATTAGATCTAACTCATCCAATTTAACAAGACACTAAGAAAAATATGTTGAAGGGCTCTAGAGCTGTGGGATCAGGCAACTTTTAGCTTGGAGATCTTCGAATTTGAAAATTTTTCTGTCGCGTACTCTAGTGTAATGTTCAACTCGGTGATACTCTCATCACCAGGCAATTCATACATAGCATCGCGAAGAATAGCCTCTCAGATAGATCGCAAACCTCTTGCTCCTAGTTTAAATATTAGGGCCTTTTCTACGATATAATCTAGTACCTCGTCTTCAAAGCTCAATTCGACATTGTCTATTTCGAAAAGTTTGATGTATTGCTTTACCAAAGCATTTTTTGGCTCGGTCAAAATCCTTCTTAAGCTCTCTTGTGTAAGAGGTTTTAAATGGGTTAATACTGGAAAACGACCAATTAATTCTGGTATAAGCCCAAAGGACTTCAAATCTTGCGGAGCAACATATTCCAAGATATGATCACCAATCTCTAAATTTTCTTGACTGGCCGAATAACCCAGACTACCCGTATTAACTCTTCTGCGAATGATTCTGTCTATTCCATCGAATGCTCCTCCAGCAATAAACAGAATGTTCCGTGTATTTACTTGGATAAGCTTTTGCTCAGGATGTTTTCTTCCCCCTTGAGGAGGTACATTTATTTCTGCACCTTCAAGTAATTTCAACAAGGCTTGTTGAACTCCTTCTCCTGAAACATCTCTTGTGATGGAGGCATTGTCACTTTTGCGAGAAATTTTATCGATTTCATCAATGAATACAATACCTCTTTCAGCAAGTCCCACGTCATAATCTGCAGCCTGAAGAAGTTTTGATAATATGCTCTCCACATCCTCACCAACATAACCTGCCTCAGTCAGAATCGTTGCGTCAGCTATACAAAAAGGAACATTTAACATCTTGGCTATTGTTCTTGCCAAAAGGGTCTTTCCTGTTCCTGTTTCTCCAACCATTACAATATTTGATTTTTCAATCTCTACTCCATCATTTAAATTGGGGTTATGAAGTAATCTCTTATAATGATTATAAACGGCAACAGATAAAACTTTTTTGGCCTCTTCCTGTCCAATGACAAATTCGTCTAGACTTTCCTTGATTTCTTGAGGTTTTTGAAGTGTGAAACCAGTATCCAAAGAAGTGGATTTTTGCTCCATTTCCTCACGCATAATTGCACTGGCTTGTCCGATGCAATTGTCGCAAATATGTCCGGAAATTCCTGCTATTAGAACGTTGACTTCATTCTTTTTCCTTCCGCAGAATGAACAACTGATTTCACTTTTACCCATAATTCAATTTGTCCTTTTAAATTAAGGATTATCTGAATTTAAATCAAATAATTATTCTTGAGATCTGCTAAGAACTTCATCGATCATACCGTAATCCTTAGCTTCGGCACTTGTCATCCAATAATCTCTATCTCCGTCTTCCCATACTTTATCGTATTCATTTCCTGAGTGGGATGCTATAATCTCGTACAATTCTTTTTTCAGTTTTTGAATTTCACGAGCGGTGATTTCGATATCAGAAGCCTGACCTTGTGCACCTCCTAAAGGTTGGTGAATCATGACACGACTATGTGTCAATGCTGTTCTTTTTCCTTTAGCCCCGGCACATAGCAAAACTGCGCCCATCGAGGCAGCCATTCCTGTGCAGATTGTTGCTACGTCAGGATTGATGTATTGCATGGTATCGTATATCCCAAGACCTGCATAAACGCCTCCACCTGGAGTGTTTAAATAGATTTGAATGTCTTTTTTGGCATCAGATGATTCCAAAAACAAGAGCTGAGCTTGAATGATATTCGCTACATAATCATTTATAGGAACACCTAAGAAGATGATGCGGTCCATCATCAATCTTGAAAAAACATCCATCGAAGCTACGTTCAATTGGCGTTCCTCGATTATGGTAGGTGATATATAGTTGTTCGAAATGGAAGTATATTGGTCTAAGGTCAAACTGCTAATGCCTCTATCTTTAATGGCATATTTTCTAAATTCGTTCGCGTCCATTGTAAATATTTATTGTTTAGTAATTGAAATAAACGATTTCACTGAATCGATCGAAATATACATTTTTTCCCTAGTAAGAAGAGTTCCACATATCTGAATTATGATAAACGGAAAGGGAATTACTTTTTGGCCAATTCCACAAACTTGTCGAAGCTAACTTCTTTTTCGCTAAGCTTCATGTTTTCTTTCAAATGCGTCATGATCTTTCGATCGAAAATGCCATCTACCAACTTTTTCCGCTCATCATTATTCTGTAAAACGCGTTGAGCGGTTTCGATAAGTTCTTCATCTGCAGGTGCAGGATAACCATAAGACTTATAATTCTTGATCAAAAGGGCTTTAGCTTCCTCCAATAATTCGCCTTCTTCTAACTTCAAATCAAACTTTTTGATCATTTCGTTCGTGATCAATTGCCATTTGAGGCTTTGAGAATAATTCTTGTAATCTTCTTCAACTTGTTCTGGTGTAACCGGATTTTCTGAAGATTTTTGAATCCATCTTTTCAAAAATTCATCTGGCAATTCCAGTTTGTATTTTCCCAAGAAATAGTCAGAAGCATCTCTCATAAACATGCGATCACTTTCTTGAAC
>JBCCIF010000145.1:0-5962 GCA_039028335.1 Bacteroidota bacterium | reverse complement strand
TGAACCCGGCCTCTATAACATACTTGCTTCATATATAGGGTATGAAAGTCAAACGATTTTTGAGGTTCAAGTATTCAATTCTAAAGCATCTGTTTACGATATCAAATTAAAGCGAAGTTCGGCTTCTTTGGATGAAGTTGTCATTCAAGCCGAGGTATTTAGAACCCGCGAGGAAAGTCCCGTTTCTGTTCGGAGCATTGGTGTCTCCGAAATTGAACGAAATCCTGGAGGAAATCGGGATATATCCAAGGTGGTTCAATCTCTACCAGGTGTTGCATCCAGCCCAAATTTCAGAAATGACATTATAATCCGTGGAGGCTCTCCAGCAGAGAATAAATTTTTTATTGACGGGATAGAAATTCCTACGATTAATCATTTTAGCACACAGGGTTCTAGTGGCGGACCAGTAGGTCTCATTAATGTTAATTTCATAAAAGAAGTGGACTTCTATACCGGAGCTTTTCCCGCCAATCGCGGAAATGCTTTGAGTTCTATTATGGAATTGACACAGAAAGATGCCAATACCACTAAGGCAAATTTAAATTTCACTTTGGGTTCGAGTGATGCTGGCTTGACTTTGGATACACCGCTTGGAGAAAAGTCGGGCTTAATCTTTTCAGCACGAAGGAGTTATTTGCAGTTTCTATTTGAAGCTTTGCAATTACCTTTCTTACCTACATATAATGACTTTCAGGCCAAGTATAAGGTAAAGTTGGACAAGAAAAATGAACTAACCATATTGGGACTGGCGGCAATAGACGACTTTGTGCTGAACACTAATTCAATTGTCGATATTGAGGACCCTGAGATTCTTGAACGAAATTTATACGCATTGGGAAATATTCCAGTAAACTCTCAATGGTCTTATACGACAGGCCTTCGGTTTAAGCATTTCGGAGAAAATAGTTTCCAAACATTTGTTTTGAGCAGAAACCACTTAAATAATGAGGCCGAGAAATTCGAAAACAACAGCAACATAGAAGAAGATTTGAACTTTCGATATGCTTCTCAAGAGATTGAAAACAAATTTCGATTTGAGACTACACATCGCAAAACAGGATGGAAATGGAATTATGGGTTGAATATTGAAACTGCCAGATTTACGAATATTACTTTTCGTAAGGATGTCGCTTTTGATGGAGATGTTTTTGAAATTGAATTTGATTCCGAATTGGACCTGATTAAATACGGCTTATTCGGTCAAGTAAGCAAAGCGTTTTTAGCAAACCGTCTACAAACTTCATTCGGCTTTAGAACTGATTTTTCTGATTATTCAGATGAAATGAACAATCCTTTGGATCAGTTCTCACCTCGTTTTTCGTTTTCTTATGCCTTTGCTCCAAATTGGAGCTTCAACTTCAATATAGGTCAATTTTATCAATTGCCTGCCTATACTTTACTGGGCTTTCAGGACAGTACCGGTGCTTTTGTAAATAAGGCGCATAAAATCAAATACATTTCTAATCAGCATATTGTTGCTGGTATAAAAAGAAACCTGCCCAACAATACGCAAATAAGTTTGGAAGGCTTCTATAAGAAGTACCGCGATTACCCTTTTCTCTTGAGAGACTCAGTTTCATTGGCGAATTTAGGAGCCGATTTCGGAGTAGTTGGAAACGACAGGGCGAATTCTAGTTCAGAAGGAAGAGCTTATGGCCTTGAATTTCTTTTTCAACGGAAACTAAAGAAGGGAATCTATGGTATCTTGGCTGTGACCTATGTTCGATCTGAATTCACTGGAAAAGATGGTGCTTATGCACCTTCAGCTTGGGATAATCGATTTTTAGTGAGTTTCACAGGAGGCAAAAAATTCAAGAAGGATTGGGAATTAGGTATAAAATGGCGCTTCTTCGGAGGTGCTCCGTATACGCCTTTTGACATAGAACGTTCCTCTTTGATCCCAGTCTGGAATGCCACAGGAGCAGGAGTCTTGAACTACGATTTATTGAATTCAAAGCGAATTCAAAGCATACATCAATTAGACGTGAGACTTGATAAGCGCTATTTCTTTGATAAATGGACCTTGAATCTTTACCTCGATATCGAAAATATCTATGCTTTTGAATATGAAGACATTCCTTACGTTGACTTAGTGCGAGATGCGAATGGAATTGGTCAAATCAATCCGAACGATCCAAATCGCTATTTATTAAGAAATGTATCCAATCCTTCAGGGACCGTTTTGCCGTCTTTGGGAATTGTCATTGAGTTTTAGACAATTATTATTTTGTGGCGCGAAATAACGCGTCCTTTTTCATTTCTCAAAAGGAGGAAATAGTTGCCGGGAATAAGATCATTTGCTGGAATTAAGAGGCTTGAATCAAACAGACTGTGTCTGCTTTTTATCATTTTTCCATTCATGGAATATAGGGCATAACTAAAATTTTGATATCCAACATCTAAACTTTTTACTCTTATCACTTCTGAAACAGGATTCTCTATGATTTCAAATGAGTTTTGAAAGAGATCATCTAAGTTCCAACAAAGTTCGATTGCCAAATAAAGATTATCAATGGCGTATCCAGGGTGATTAGAAGAAATTGAATCACTGGTGAAATTGAATCGGACAATCATGCTGTCTGCATCAATACTGCTTCTCGATTGATTGACGCAATATCCCTGCCATTGAATATATATGTTTTGATCCTGACTTCCACTAAACCCAGGTTCTCCATTCCAAAGCGTATCTTCCGGAAGATAAAGATTTAAGCTTTCTTCAGGGGTGTATGATCCGATCCATGCTCCTGGAATAGTATCGAAAACTATATTTTCAAAAGTCGCACCGTCATCATAAGAAACTTCAATATACAGTCCGTCTCCTTCTTGCGCATCGCCCATCAAGTCAAATTGAATAATTGTAGGCCCGCCTTGAATATGTTGGTCCATTTTAATTTGAAACCAGGAAAGTGAATTGTTTGAATAGATATTACTCGTATCCGAATAAATAGCTGATACTGAGTCTCCATTAAATTTATTAGAAAAACCAATATTCCAAAGATTAGTTGAATCTTCTGGATTTATTAGGAGATATTCATACAATTGATCATCTTCAAAATCTAACCAAATACCCTCATAAGGTTCTAGTGCGCTCTGGCCGGCTAAAATAGAAAAGGTAAAAAGGAAAAAGGCGAAAAGAATATTTTTCATGGTGCTGTTTTGGTCTCTTAAAGCTAATTAAATACCCAAAACGGAACTTGTTTAATTCTGCCAACTATTGCACATCAATTAAATCGATGTCAAAGAGAATTACGGTGTTTCCAGGAATACCTCCTGTGCCATTTTCACCATATCCTAAGGCGGAAGGAATAAGCAATTTACCCGTTCCACCTTCTTTAAAAAGCGGTATGCCTATTTGCCAACCTCGAATAACACCGGTCAAGGGAAAGGTTGCGCCCCCCGCACCACTCTGATCAAAGGTGCTGCCATCGGTAAAATAACCTCGATAATCAACTGTGACAGTAGAATTAATACCTGGCTGGTCGCCAGAACCGGGATTCTCAATAACGTAAAATAGTCCTTCGTTTCCTTCGACAGCGTTCAAGTTATTGTTGGCAATATAGTCCAAGATTATTTGTCGATCTTCTTCTGCTTGCTTTTCTTCCTTATTGCAGGCAAAAGCAAAGACTATCAGAATCAATAAAACCCAATTCTTCATGATTCAAATCACGGAATAATATTTCTTTTCAGGAAATGCTTTAGACAACATAATTCGCGAAAGAATGACTCCTATGATAGCAATAACTGAAAAAAGAAATTGTCCATCATTTGCATGATAATGAGCCGAAAATGCAAGAACCCCATCAAAAAAGAAACCTGCATATGCCCATTCCATTAAAAATGTATTGAGCCTGGAAATGACGGCAACTATTCCCAATATTTTTACAATAGCCATAGGGATTACTAACCAAGCAGGGAAGCCTAAGCTCTGATATGCGCTTTGAATAGCTTCAGTATTGGTTAAATACATCGTAGCGGAAAAAGCAAAAACTCCACAAGCCAATATTGTGCCAATCCAATAAAGAATTTTAGTTGTATTCATGATGCAATTTACCATTCTCCTGCATAGGACAATGATTCCCTCGCATCCTTTTTAAGGTAATTGTACTTTATTTTATTGATCTGTCTGATATGTAAATAATCGTGAGCTAGCCAGTTCTCTAGGAATAATCTAGCGCTTTGAACTCCTAGCTTTGGGTGCTCATAGGCAAGCGTCCAATTGGGTTCTTGCACAGTTTCTAGCCATTGAATAGATTGATTTCGTCTCTTTAAGAATTCTTCCAGAGCCAAAAGAAAATTTTCACTTTGATAGTTACGTTCTTTAACCCATGCTTCAGGATGTATAGGAGGTGGGTCCCCCTCGATTTCGTCTAAAATAAACTTTGTCCGGGTTTGCCAATCTTCGAGTTCTTCATCCCTCAAATGACAAAGAACTTCAAGAAGTGACCATTTGTTGTCTTCCTCCCTCCAGAGGTATTCTTCTTCATTCAGGTCCGTGAACAAACCCTTATAGACTTTTGCATTGATTTTAAGTTGTCGGGCAATTTCTAAATGATCCATAGTGCAAATTATATCATTTAGAGCATTAAATTAGCATCGTGCGTGCATTAGTTCAAAGAGTAAGTGAAGCATCTGTTGCTGTTGATGATCAAATTGTTGGAGAAATCAAAGCTGGTATATTGGTTTTTTTAGGGATAGAAGAAAGTGATAATGAAGGAGATATAGATTGGTTAAGCAATAAGATTATCAATTTGCGAATTTTTGCAGATGAAAATACAGTGATGAATCACTCTGTGATCGATATAGAAGGAGAAATCTTATTGATATCTCAATTTACGCTTCATGCTAAGGTCAAAAAGGGCAACCGACCTTCCTATATCAAAGCGGCTCATCCGGATATTGCCGTTCCGCTCTATGAAAAATTTGGTCAGCGCTTAGAGGAACTTCTGTCCAAAAAAATTGAACGCGGTATTTTTGGTGCAGATATGAAAGTCAAGTTGCTGAATGACGGTCCTGTCACCATATGGATCGATACAAAAAACAAGGAATAATGGCGACTGCTTTTGCCCACGCAATAGTGGGTTATACAATAGCGAAAACAAAGAAAGATGCCTCAAAACTCTTAATCGGAGTTTCTGTCGTATCCGCTTTTTTCCCCGATATGGATGTTTTTCTCCATAATTTCGGGGTTTCATATGCGGACATGTTTGGGCACAGGGGCTTTAGTCATTCCATTTTTTTTGGACTCTTGTGGGCAGGGCTGATGCTTTTGATTTTTAAAAAATTGAGAGAAGTTTCTTCCTTTTTAATCTTGTTTTTATCTACTATTTCTCACGGCCTCATAGATACCATGACCACTGGTGGGCACGGCATAGGATTATTAATCCCTTTTGTAAATGAACGTTATTTTGCTCCAGACGCATTAAGAGTGATCGAAGTTTCTTCAATGCGTATTACACGATTTTTTTCGAATACCGATCGCCTTTTTGAAATATTGAAAAGTGAATTTATTTGGATATTCGTACCCTGCATTATTTTACTTAGCGTAATTAGAATACTGAGAAATGGAAATTAAAGAAGCTCAAGAAAGAATTGATAATTGGATACAAAAATATGGCGTGCGTTATTTCAATGAACTTACGAATATGGCCATATTAACAGAAGAAGTAGGCGAGGTAGCGCGAATCATTGCACGGAGATATGGAGAACAATCAGAAAAGGAAAGTGATAAAGAAAAAGATCTAGCAGATGAATTGGCTGACGTCCTTTTTGTTTTGATATGTATCGCCAATCAAACAGGTATCGATTTGGATTCTGCTTTAGAGCGAAATTTGATTAAAAAAACCTTCGAAGAGGGGCTGATTGGGGCTGATTGTTTTCGACTTGTTTTTGTTTTTGGGTGTTCTTATTTATTCCGGAATTGTCTGAAATCGGGGCATTGCGGCGGTCAGTTGGGAATTTTGTA
>JBCCIF010000144.1:0-6003 GCA_039028335.1 Bacteroidota bacterium | reverse complement strand
TTTTGCGAAAGCAGGAGTAGAAACTTTTCCTCTTGAGAAACCACTGGTAGCAGCAGGGATCAGAAGGAGCATGTGCTTCAAACGACGCATCGTGGCTATTCTAATTCCATTGAGTTCATTTTTCTTCAATTTATGGTATTTCAATTCTTATATCATATGGATGCAATTCCCATGGAAAGTTTAATTTTGCAGGCCTTTATGAGTTTAAATCAAGAAATAGAAAGGAGAAAAACCTTTGCCATTATCTCTCACCCCGATGCGGGTAAGACAACTTTAACGGAGAAATTTCTCCTTTATGGTGGTGCCATACAAACAGCAGGTGCTGTAAAGAACAATAAAATCAAGAAGACCGCGACCTCTGATTTCATGGAGATTGAAAAACAAAGAGGAATATCCGTTGCCACTTCTGTAATGGGTTTTGAGTACCAGAACAAACTCTTAAGTATTCTTGATACACCTGGTCACAAGGATTTTGCAGAGGACACCTATCGGACTTTGACAGCTGTTGATTCTGTGGTATTGGTGATTGACTGTGTCAAAGGAGTTGAGCAACAAACCGAGAATTTAATGAGGGTTTGTCGCATGCGTAAAACACCGGTAATCATCTTTGTCAATAAATTGGATCTCGAAGGAAGAGATGCCTTTGACCTACTTGATGAACTTGAAGAAAAACTGGACATTAAAGTTCGTCCTTTGACCTGGCCTATCGGCATGGGAGCCACTTTCAAAGGGGTTTATGATTTGTTTCGCAAGGAGCTAAAACTATTTGATGGAAGTAAACAGGAAATTGAAAAAGAAAGCACTGTCATTCGAAATTTGGAAGACAAGATTTTGGACGAAAAAATTAAGGAACAAGCAGATCAATTAAGAGAGGATGTTGACTTGGTCGAAGGTGTATATGACCCCTTTGACGCTGAAGCTTATACGAATGCGGATATTGCGCCCGTTTTCTTTGGCTCAGCTGTAAATAATTTCGGTGTACAAGAAGTACTAAATACCTTAGTAGAAATTGCCCCTCAGCCTCAAGGTAGAGAAACCAATGAACGCTCGATTGATCCTTTGGAGAATAAATTTTCTGGATTTGTTTTTAAAATTCATGCCAACTTAGATCCCAAACATAGAGATCGAATAGCCTTTCTTAGAGTTACTTCTGGGACCTTTGAACGAAACAAGTTCTATCATCACGTTAGGCTTAAAAAGAAGTTCAAATTTTCTAATCCTACAACTTTTATGGCCCGTTCAAAGAGCCTCGTTGAAGAAGCTTTTCCGGGTGACGTGTTGGGTTTATATGATACAGGAAATTTCAAAATTGGAGATAGCTTGACAGAAGGTGAAGATCTTTTATTCCAAGGAATGCCTAATTTTTCACCAGAACTTTTCAAGGAGCTTGTGAATAAGGATCCAATGAAGAGCAAACAAATGGACAAAGGGATTCATCAGTTAACGGATGAGGGAGTTGCACAATTATTTACGCGAACCTCTGGAAATCGAAAAATTATCGGAACTGTAGGTGAACTTCAATTTGAGGTTATTCAATACCGATTAAAGCATGAATACGGTGCTTCGTGTGAATTTCAAAACATCAAGGCCTTTAAGGCCTGTTGGTTGACCAGTTCGAATCAAGAAAAACTTGAAGAATTTTGCCGTTTGAAACACAATGACATTGTGATTGACAAAGATGGGAACAAAGTCTTCTTGGCACCTTCATCTTGGATTTTGAGATTGGAAAGAGAGAATTATCCAGAAATAGAATTTCACGAAACCTCAGAATTTAAACTTCAAGCAGCTTTTGCTTAAGTAAGCTGGTATGAATTTTGTAAAAAGTTGAATGTTTTTAAAAATTTGTTAAAAGTTGGGCAATCACAGGTTGTCGCTATAATTTTATCGTACAAAAGATGACTATGAGAAGAAGCGTATTGGCGTTACTTGCCATTTGTTTTGTAGGATTGGGCTTTTCCCAGAAGTATGAATACTCTTTTAAGGTCAAGGGGGCCGAAAATGACACCGTTTATTTGGCTAATTATTTTGGTAGCAAGCTATTCTATTCGGATACTGCATATAGTGACGCAAAAGGTAGTTTCACTTTTAAAGGAGAAGATCTCTTGAGAGGTAAATATGCTGTCGTATGTCCGGGCCCGAAATGGTTTGAGATTTTAATTGACGAACCCAAATTCGAAATTCAAACGGACACTACCGATTGGGTAGCGAATATGAAGATTAAGAACTCACCCAATAATCAGATTTATTACGACTACGTGAAATTCATTTCAAATCAGCGAAAGGAAATGGATGCGCTCAATAAAGAATTAGAAAAACACGCACAAGACTCTGTTCTGTCAAATGAATTGAGTAAAAAGATTTTGGCGATCAATCAATCAGTGCAAAATAGACAAAATGAAATCGTTGCTGATCACAGCGATTTACTTGTCGGAAAAATGATGAATATTAATATTCCGATTGAAGTGCCTGATGCACCCACTGATGAGAAAGGCAATGTTACGGATCAGTACTTTCAGTATAATTTTTACAAAAACCATTTTTTCGATCATTGCGATTTGAACGACAATGCTTTGGGCAGACTGCCTGATTTCGACAGAAAGATGGATGAGTTCTTCAATAAAGTAGTTGTTCAAGTTCCTGATTCGGCAAAAAAAGAAGCGGATAAACTTATCGCTCAAATCGAAGATAAAAAGGGCGAGCTTTTTAAGTATACAATCAATTGGCTGACCGTCTTTTTTGAAAAACACAAAATCATGTGTATGGACGCTGGATTTGTCCATATGATTGAAAAATACTACATGAGCGATATGGCATTTTGGGTTGATTCAGCGGCACTTTCTAAAGTCACTGAACGGGCCTTGCTCATGAAACCTACCATTTGTGGTGTAAAGGCACCATATATGAAACTTCAAGATACCACTGGAGTGAAAAGCTACAATCTCTATGACTTGAATTCGGACTATACAGTCATTTATATATGGGATCCCGATTGTGGTCATTGCAAGAAGTCAAACCCCAAATTAGTGGACTTCTATACCGAGTATAAGGAAAAAGGCGTTGAAGTTTATTCTGTTGGTAATCCCTTCGAAACAGAAAAATGGATTGAATACCTGAATGAAAATCCTGATTTTGCCAGAATGATTAACGTTTCGGATAGCCCTCAAAAACCCAGTTCTTTTCGTACATTTTACGATGTGCATACAACCCCCAGAATATTGGTATTGGACAAAGACAAAAAAATCATAGCCAAACAAATTGAAATTGAGCAATTAGGTGAAATCATTGATCATCACTTGAAAACTCAGGAATCAATAAATTAAAGATTACTTTTAAATAGGAGTGATTGAAATACTATCTCAGATAATTGAATCTATCAATGTCGGAGACATTCCATTGATTTAGTTTTCATATTAATACTCCATCTATCCATTCGTTCTAAGTTAACTTTTTAATAGATAAGCTAGTGCACTTCAATAATTTTTGAACCTGCACTTTTGTTGAGAAGCACGTTTAAGAAGCTCATTAAAAATAATGCTTTCAGCTATTCATTAAAAATAGTCAAGTCGGCCAAATTGAACTGAAATTGGAAAATCTTAAAGAGAATGGAATTGAAATTTAATATCTTGTCTAAAAATATCCGAATCCATTCATACTTAGGCTAAAAAATGATAAAGTTAGTACAGAGCTGTTACAAAAGTGTGATAAAGATTCAAGTCCTTTGTTTTATCAAAATTTAAAAAAATGAAAAATAGAATTTTACTTTTTCTCTTAGTATGTGGATTCGCAACAAGTAGCGTTGCTCAAGTAGATGGAGGAACCTTAAGTGGTGGCCCTTTCGACTTTTGTGTTGGAAATGGTGGTGAAGATATGATTGCAGAAGGAGACATTGACCTTAGTGGTGAAATGGGGAGTAATTTTCAATGGGTAATTACCGATGATATGGGAAATATTCTTGGTTTACCCGGGAATTATGATGAAGTAAATTTTGATGGCGCAGGATCTGGTACATGCTTGGTTTGGCATTTAGCTTATGAAGATGGATTGCAAGGTCTTGAAGCGGGGAATAATGCAAATACAGATTTGATGGGAACCTTTGATCTTTCAAATCCTATTTCGGTTGAAAGAAATGAACAGAATGGAGGATCTCTTGATGGTGGTCCTTTTTCTTTTTGTGTGGGTGACGGACAAGGCGATTTCCTTAGTCCAGATGGACTGTTTTTGAGTGGAAACGCTGGAACCAATTCACAATGGGTTGTCACTGATGACCAAGGAGAAATTCTTGGCTTGCCTGCATCTTTTACTGATGTGGACTTTGATACGGCACCTCCTGGAACCTGTTTGGTATGGCACTTATCATATGACGATGGTCTTATCGGCCTCGAAGTAGGTAATAATGCTAGTACTGATCTCGTAGGATGCTTTGGATTGTCGAACCCTGCAGAGGTTCAGCGTTTTGGCCCTAATGGTGGTGTTTTGACCGGTGGACCATTCGAATTCTGCGTAGGAGACGGTGAAGCGGACAATATTCCATTAGGTGAAATCACTTTAACTGAATCTGAAGGCCCCTTGTTTCAATGGGTGGTTACTGATGAACAAGGATTTATATTAGGTCTTCCCCCGTCTTATGAAGACGTTGATTTTGATGGAGCTGGTGAAGGAACATGCCTAGTTTGGCACTTGTCATTCGCAGAAGGCTTGATAGGCGCAGAGGTTGGAAATAATGCAAATTCGGATCTCTTTGGATGCTTTAGTCTTTCAAACCCAGTTGAAGTTATTCGTAATGCTAATAATGGAGGAGTTTTAGAAGGCGGTTCTTATCAATTTTGTGTGGGTGATGGTATACCGGACAATCTCCTTCCAGGTTCTATTGATCTGAGTGAAGAAAGCGGAGAAAACAGCCAATGGGTTGTTACTGATCCGAGTGGAATGATTTTAGGTTTACCTGGAAACTTTACGGATGTCAATTTTGATGGAGCAGGTGAAGGCAATTGTTTTGTTTGGCACCTTTCATATAGCGATGGATTGGAGGGACTTGAAGCTGGAAACATGGTAGCCGATTTAGTGGGATGTTTTCATCTGTCTAATCCGGTGGAGATCATTCGACTTGACGGTACGGATCCAGACTGTGTAACAGGTATAAATGATTTGACTGATTTTTCGAATCAAATCGAAATCTTTCCAAATCCAACAAAAGATCGCGTATTAGTTGATTTTAATCAAATTGATGGCTTTGATTTGAATAATATGGTTCTTTTCAATCTAGCAGGACAAAAAGAAAATATCCCCATGGTTGTAGAGCAAAACACCATGGTAAGTGTAGATCTCTCTTCTTTAAGCAATGGGCTTTACTTCTTGAATATCCAAACAGAAGACTTCCGTATAAATAAGAAGATTTTTAAAGTAGATTAATTGTTAATCATCACTAGCCAAACTGACATTTCTAAAATTTGAAAAGCATATGTCAAAAGATATTTTAATCATAGAAGACGACAGAAAAATTTCTGAATTGATCGAAATTAACTTGAAAGACCTTTCATATCGATGCACTTGCGTGTTTGACGGACTTGAAGGTTTAAATGAGGCTCTTTCAAATAATTATGATTTGATTTTACTGGACCTTAATTTACCCTCAAAGAACGGAATTGAAGTTTGTCAAGAAATTCGAAAATCAAAAAGTCAGATCCCAATTGTCATGATTACGGCAAAGTCAGAGGAAATTGACAAAGTTATAGGTTTAGATAGTGGCGCAGATGATTATATAACAAAGCCTTTTAGCGTAAGAGAATTACAAGCGAGAATAAGAGCTATTTTCAGAAGATTACAAGAAAAATCTACTGACAGCAATTCTTCGGCTATAATAAAGAGCGGAGAGTGAACAGCATTTCAGGACACTGAATGAGCATAGCACAAAGTTTAGGGTCCCTGGCGTGTCTGAAAGTGACCGATGAGTCCTGCCACGCCTGAAGCACCAAATACAGCAAGCGTTAGTTTATTTAGAATTTG
>JBCCIF010000143.1:0-6113 GCA_039028335.1 Bacteroidota bacterium | reverse complement strand
TCAACACGCTCCAACAGCGTAAGCGTTAAAAAACCGAAGTTCAAAAAACCGTATGCCTGTCAAGCCGGAGGTCGCGGGTTCAAATCCCGTCGCTCCCGCCTGGGTATACACATGGGTCAATCTCAACTGAGGTTGGCCCATTTATTTTATGCCCAAGCACAATGTGACAGTTAGAGCGCATTGTTATTGCATGTACTTGATCCCCATCAATATATACCTTTTCAACAATCAATTTAATCAAATCTTGCTGTGCTTCGGAGTCACCATTTAATCTATCCCAATGGGTTTTGAAATTGTTCATAAGTTCAGCTGTTTGTTCAAATTCAACGTCCGGTACAGGAGCTAATTGTTCGTACTCCATTTGTAGCTGTAAACGTTGTTGAATGTATTCGCCTTCATCGCTAATAAAGCCATTGTCCCAGCGAGTATCCATTCTTTTGATTCTTTCTTTAATCGCGGTCAGTTTTTCTATTAAGTTTTCTTCGCCTAAGACGAGAGCCATTGATTTATCCAACTCTGAACGCCAATTAGGGTCTGGTTTTAAAGACATCAATGCGCTTACGACCTGATTTTCTACAACATCTGCCCGCGCTGATTTTTGTTCACATTCGTAGCCAAGCTGACTGGCACGACAGCGATAATATCGGTGTCTAGTCCCACTTTTTTTACTTTGGGTATGGAGTTTCATTTTCCCATATTTAGGAAATGTGATGGAGTCTGGCGGATTGCTAAAGCATTTGTGACAATAAACAAGATTTTGGAGCAAATAAGGATTTTTCTGAAACGTTGTTTTGCGGTGCTTTACTCTTTTAGCACGAACTTGTAAGCATTTTTCAAAAAGCTCTTCATCAATGATGGCTTCATGTTGCCCATCAAACCACTCTATTGGAGCAGAAAAACTCCGTTTCCCATTTGAACCTTTTGTATATCTTTGATATTTGATTTTTCCAAGATAAGTGCGGCTTCTGAGAATGTCGCGAACAGTATCTTTAGAAAATGGCCGTCCCGTTTTGCTTTTATATCCGTGCTTATTTAGCAATATTGCGATTTCATTATCGGAATAATCACCCTCGGCGTAAGCTTCAAAGGCCATTCTCAGCCCAGTAGCTTCATGCTCATTCAGCACCAGTCGCTTTTCAGCATCTTTATCATAGCCAAAGGGTGGTCGGTTGTTGTGATACCCTTGAATACATTTTTCTTTTTTCCCTTTCCTCACCTCAGTTCCCAAATTGCGACTATACCAATCGGCCACAGATTCCATGATTCCTTCTATCAAAGCACCAATTGGTCCATCACTATCTTCTGAGGGTTCAGTAACGGAAAACACTTTGATGCCGCAATCGCGGCGTAATAAAGATTTAATAGCTAAAGCATCGTGGCGATTTCTGGCGAAGCGGTCAAACTTATGAACTATCAACCCATCAAATTTGCCAGCCTCAGCATCTTTACGCATTTTGACAAATGCTGGGCGCTCCATTGTTCGACCTGAATGTCCCTCATCTACATAGACTTTTGCCAAAATTCCTTTTTGATTCACCACCCACGTTTCGATTGCTCGTCGCTGGGCATCCAACGAAAAATTACCAATTTGCTCATCTGAACTAATTCGAACATACGCTGCGTATTTCATTTGCATTTCCTTTACTTGTTCTCGGATGTTTTCGGTATTGGTTAAATTATCTTGATGATTATCTATTTGTGGTCTATCAAAAATGTCATAGTTGGGTGCAACGAAGAATCTGAGGTTGAAATCTGTTTGTGGATTTTGTTGTACTTGACCATAGGGCATAAACCCCTTTCTTGGCGTGTAGCCATGTAGCCAAATTAAATGCGAGTATCAAGTTAATGTGTGGCTACCCCGAACTTGAACTTAGTTCAAGTTACCCTGATAGTCGGGTATTGTCAATTGCCTATATCTTTGCGATAAACGCCGACTTTTTTTCTGCTTTTTATAAATTCCTCAACATTGGCAAAAGTCGTGACCCAAATTTTTCCTAGCTTTTCAGCAGTTAATCTTTCTCTTTGTGCTAGTTCTCGTAAATAATCAACTGAAAAGCCATATTCATTTGCGGCTTCTGCCAATGTTACTAACTTGTTTTTATTGACTCTTTTTTGGGTGCTATTCTTCATTTCTCCAGTCTACTGTTGCCAAAAGAAAAAATAAAGAAACCCAGTTCTGAAAATCAATCTACCGTTACAGCAAAGTAAAATCTAAATGGCGGAACTAAAGCGTTTTGTTCAACTTCAAAGCCACTCATTGGCGGAAGAAGATTTAATCCTTCAGGCACTAAGACCAGATGCGGATTTGTATCATGACGCTTGATAAAGGCCTGAATCCCTTTCTGAATTTGGTCGCTTGGGTCGTCTCCATTTTGAAAACGCCAAACGAAATATCTGCTGTTTATAACAATCTTCTTTTCATTCATCAGCTTATCCTATGCTTTTTCCAAACAAGGATGCGGCTATAATAGGGGATACATAGCTTTGTCCTATGCTTGGCTATGTCACGCTCTCAGGAATGTTGCCTCATTCGCTGGGAGCTTTCTTTATTAGAAATATGATTTTAACTTTAATCGGTTCTTTGTCAAACGGTCTATTAACAGACGATTTAAATTTTGCGACTTATCGGTAAAATCCGCACATGGGTGAGGAATTTTTAACCGTCAAACAAGTTGCCATTGAACTTGAGCGTTCTGAGAAACGAATCCGAGAATATTGTCGAGGAGGGCGCCTTGGAATGAAGTTTGGTCGTCAATGGCTGATTACTCGCTCCGAATTAGAAGCCTTTAAACTCATTCCAAGAAAACATGGTGCGCCTTTTAAAAATGATGAGGAAGAATAGCCGCTACGTTTCTTGATAAAATCGCCAGAATCCAAAAAATTCATCACACAATTCGACAACTGTTTGAATGGCATCTTGTTCGGACATGCCCCGCTTAATAAACCGCAGATAGTAAACTTCAATAAAGTCTCTTATTGAATCATCAACACCTTTAGCCAAAATTTCATATAACTCTGTAGCTTCAACAATCATGAATAGCCTCCATTTTAGGCGAACTAATAATGTGCCTTTGTTTGAGACATTGTGTTCACAGTGAGCAGTCAAGGTGGAGCGCAGGTAAAAGAGAGATTCGCGGCGGCGAGGGTGTGGAATCTCTCTTTTATCGAGAACAACCTTGACAACAAAAGGGGAATGTCGGAGACATTTTCAAATTCTTCACTGTGATACGCTGGTGTCGAAAAAGGCAACACCGTTGTCTGTTCGCCAACCAACACGAGGAGGCTCAATTCAGTCGCAGCCTTGTTTTAGCTTGCGAAAACGATGGAACGATTGTTTTGAGTTGTTGGTGTTCCATATTGAACGATTGATGTGTCTACCTTTAATTTGATATATTGAAAATAGTTCGTGTATGTCACCTCAAAATCAATCAAATTCAAATAATGATTTTCTCAAACAACTGGTTATTGCAATGGTGACAGGTTCTTGGTTTGAGCTTCTCATTGAAAGTATCAAGCTCGGTAAGAGACTGTTTAGGGGTATGGTTGATGAAGGTATGTACGAAGTTCTTGAATATGAGACAACGCTTGAACTCAAGGACAAAAAAGGGGAGAAGGCTAAATTTCTCAAACGTCAGAAAGTGAAATACCTTCAAAATAATATTATTGCGTACCAAGATCAGGCATGGGGTGATGGAGAAATCCTTCTTGATTACAAATGTTCCCCCGGTGTTCAAGCTGATACTTATCGAATTGGACACGTTAGCTATATATTGATTTCACTTCGTGAACAGAAAAATAAAGGTGATACAGATGAGTTTCATATTGAGTGGGATATGAGGGATGCATTTCTTGAACCCGTACAACAATGGGGAACTGAAATAAGCCATAAAACGAAATATTTTAAGACTCAGGTTACTTTTCCTAAATCAAGAAAACCAGCGAGGGCTTGGATTCTGGAACATATGAGTCAAAAACGAACTCAGATTGAGGAAATCACGCAGCTTGCAAACGGCCGTTGGGCTATTGTGTGGGAAAGTCATCATCCAAGACTTCATGAAAACTACATTATTGGCTGGGAATGGTAGATAAACAGAAACGACACGCTTGCGCTTAGCGTGCCGTTTCATTCACCTAACTTCTATGTTCCAGAACCACCAGACATTTCAAATGCTCCTTTGTGCAAAGCACCTACTGAATAAACGGCCGTTGGAACCAATAAACATGTTTGAGGAACGAGAATACGAAGTTGAGGTGAATTATAAGCGATACCGCCATTAATTGCTATTGTTTACTTACTCAGTCGGTTTCTGTGGTTTTGGCCCCGGCCGAATGTCGCGGGCTAAATATTCTCTAACTGCCTTTTCTGTTGTGTACCAATTTCGCCCTGGCTTCATTCCCCAGATTTCACCTGTACTTACAAGTAATCGAAGATGGCTAGGGGATAACCCGCTTAGTTCAGCAGCTTTGCTTAAAGGGATTAAAGAGTTTAAATTTGACTCTTTATCATCCTTATCTTCGCCACTGCTCATAGGGCAATTAGATGTTCAATAAAATGTTTTTCTTAATGAGTCTTTCCTATTTAATTGTGAAAGCAGGATTATATATTTTTAAGGTAATAAAAGCTATAAAATTATTAGCAGCATTTTGTTGAGGAATTGCAGGGATTGGCGCATCGAATACGGCCGTTGGCAAGAGAGTCTAGTAGCTGTATTGGAGATGAAGGATTTGCGTTAGAAACTACAGCGTGTACCATCTTTTCAATACGTGTGCCTAGCATTGGTGATACGGCTCAACCATTCCTTGATTTTCTTGTAGAAGATTGCATCTGTGACACTTCAGTTCCGTTTATGCTAGGGTGGAAACCTGCAAACGAGCAGCGAATTGATACATTAGAACAATTATACCCCTAAAACGATTTCTTGTTTCTGAGATAAGGGTCTGATCAAAAGTCAGATTTTTATCTGTTTTAATCACCTTAACATATTTAATAATTAGATTATGTGAACAAAATTTGGTCTCTAGAGTTTTTATACCTAAAGTTTAAGTAATCTTCTACCTCTCTAATAATATCATTAACATAGTCAAAATCAGTGAGAAGGTCCACATCAGAACGGATTTTAATTATTCTTGATTGAGACCATGTGGAACTCCATTCTTCAAATCTTTCTCTTATAGCATCTAAAAATTCAAATTTGTATGAATCCTCACCTTGCCGTCCTCTTAAAAAGACACGTTCCTTTAACTTTCTAGAATCTAATCCTCTATAAACTAAAACATCAGGCAAGACGAAGTAGCTCTTTAAATGCTCATTCAAGTTGCTTAATAATTCAAACTCGTCCCTTGACAGCTTATTGAATTTAAACAGAACATTTGTGTAAATGTCATTATGTTCAAAGGGGGTAAAGTCTTGTACAAAAATTCTTCTATAGTTCATTTCCTGTCTCAAGCCTTTATGCAATGATGCACTTCGAGTCAAGAATAACGTTTGATTATGAAAGGAATAAACTGATGGTAATTCTTGATACTTAAGAAAAAAAGGATTATCTTCTACTACATTCCCTTCAAACATGGGCTTCCAAGATGTTTGATTGCACATTAGTTTTGCTAGAGTTGTTGCTCCCGTAGCAATCGGACCAGTAATGCTAATTAATGGCATTGTTTATTACTCCTTGTGAAATATATATACCGTACACTTTATAATCAGTGAGGTCTTTCTGAACGGAATAAAGAATATTTTTAGGTGATGTCAATATCAGTGAGTATTGTTTTTACATAACGTATCTGATTTTAATTACCTAAAATAATGCATCGTTTTGGAAAAATTTTTAGGTATCGATTTGTTTTAACTTAGGAAATAAGAAAGTAACTTGGAATACGC
The DNA here is from genome assembly GCA_039028335.1 of Bacteroidota bacterium. Classification (GTDB taxonomy): domain Bacteria; phylum Bacteroidota; class Bacteroidia; order Flavobacteriales_D; family JABDKJ01; genus JABDKJ01. Next base: position 235 of record JBCCIF010000143.1, on the reverse strand, counting down.
TCTTTAACAATCTTAGAATCCTGTTCTCTATTTGCTCGATTTAGTGCAAAAGATAATAAAACAAAGTAAAAGGCTCTCCAATATTCGTGCAAATCATTTCCTCGGTTTATAAGCGTCCAAACATCGGCCGTTGCATATTCAAGTCTTAGGTTAGACTCTAACTGGGCTAAGATTTTGAGCTGATTAGTAGGATTTGGGTCTGTTGGTATAGAAGGCATGATCACCGAAGATTTTG
>JBCCIF010000142.1:0-6372 GCA_039028335.1 Bacteroidota bacterium | reverse complement strand
TCGAGTACCAAATAATCGATATTCTTAAGATTGGCTGCTTTTCGATTAAGCAAATCCAAAAGTCTACCGGGAGTAGCGACCACAATCTGAGCTCCTTTTTTTAAACCGCGCAATTGCCTCTCAATACTCGCCCCGCCATACACAGCCAAGGTTCTCAATCCTTTTAAATTCTTACCGTATAGATCTAGTTGTTCAGTAATTTGCTGCCCTAATTCCCGTGTTGGTGAAAGAATTAAAGCCTGCGTTTTATTCGACTTGACATTAATCTTTTGCAACAAGGGGATGCCAAAAGCAGCTGTTTTACCCGTTCCCGTCTGGGCGAGACCCACAAGATCTTCTTCGTTTTCTAATAAATAAGGAATGGCTTTTTCTTGAATTTCAGATGGTTTTTCAAAACCTAAATCCTTCAAAGCGCTTAAAATAGGTTTTGATATACCCAAATTCTCGAATGCTGACACCGTCTCAATTTAAGCCGCGAAGGTAGTCAAATAATCGATGTTTACTGCTTAATTAAAGTTTGTGTGTATACCCTGCTTTTTGTAGACACACTTAATTGATAAGCTCCTGAAGAAAGGTGACTCAGGGACAATCGGGATTGCTTTTGACCTTTGGCAGCAATTATTTCTTTCCCCGTGCTGTCAAATAAAGCAAATTCATAGGGGCCATCTGCTTCAATAATCAAGTCGGAACTGAAAGGGTTTGGATAAATCTGGAGATTTATATCGTTTATAAGCTCTATTGAACTAATAACATTGCTGAATCCTGGAGTCGAAGGAAGAATGGCCCAAGAACCCGTTCCATCTACGATACGAGCAAAACTTACGTCAGAATTTTGATTTGGAAAGTCTATTCGATCTTTAATCCTGAAGGATCCTTCCTCTATTGTCACCAGATAAAGAGATTCTCCATTGCTATTCAATTTAAAATTGGCGTGCCATGGTCCTTGTTCAGTATCTTTATCCGCCCAAACAAGATGAAAATCACCAGGCTGAGAATTTTCTTCTGCTAATCTCCATTTATCTGGGTAGGATAAATCATCACTCAAGAAATAATTGCTTAAATCTAATACAGAACTCCCACTGTGAAAGAGCTCAATCCAATCATCATATTCTCCTTCTTCATCGTTGATAGTTGATAGATTAGAAGCCATCAACTCATTCAAGGTCAATGAAATCTCTCCAGGGCTGACCCATGCTTTCTTCTTTTCACAGGGATATACATACATCTCTCCTTGAGAAAATACAAAAACTTGATATTCGAAATAATCTGAAGCAGCATTGGCCAAGTATGACTGCCTGAACAAGTCTTCTTGCGGAAAGAGCGTATGGCTATTCACTACAGCATTTTCTTCTATTGTTACATGCAAAGAATCGAATTCTTCCTCTATCCAAAATTGAATTTCCCTGTGGTTATTGTCGATAATGGAATCCCTAAGTCCCATAACAATGGGAAATGTAGAAAATACTTCTAAGTCGTTACTCGCACTTTCAATTCTCTCCTCTAGATATGAGCCTATGCTCCGAGGAATATGATTACCCCATTCTTGGTTAAAAGCCGAATAAAAATCATTTGAATCAAAACCATATGTAGCGGAATAAAAATTATCATTCTCCACGAAAGGGCCAATCATGCTTTGTATTTCAATTGCTCTTGCTGTCAAATTCGCCATATCAAAAGGCCCATCAAGCATTTCTTGTATATAGCGACTAAATTGATCTCTGAACACTTCATTTTCCATCATGCGCTCGTAAAGCGGTCTAAATTCAAAGTCCCAATTATAAATTTCTGTGTTGGCCCAATCCACATTAAACCAATCTATGCCGTAGGTATTATCCAAATCATATGGAATGTATTCAATCAATCCCGTTCGAGTATTTTCGTAGATATAGAAATTGTTCTTGTTAACTATATAACCGTCCCAATGTCCGATCAAGACTTCAAATGCCGCGTACTTTAGGTAATCGTCTACATTTAATATTTTTCGCATCTCGCATTCAAAATTTTCGTCAGAAACAGTATTCAAGGCATATACAAAAGCTCCAAAACGCGTGTAGTCATCTTCACCTCTATTGGTTTTGAGGTCATATACTCTATTACCCCAAGCTTCTAGCTTATAAGCTTCGGGGTCTTCACCCAAGTTATTCAGATCCGAGGGATAAAGACATTTATACAGATTTCCTATTTCCTGATCTTTATAGGTGCGAATGAACTCTTCATCTATATGCTCCACATTAACATAGAGCCCTCTATATTCATCGTTCACATACATCTGAACATAACTTGTTCTGCTTCCCGTTAATCCCAATTCACGCAAGATCTCCCAGTTTAACTTGGTTCGCATAATCGACACATCATTGTGTTCTCCATTGATATTTAACTTTTCTACTCCATAAAATAGACCTTCTTCAGTAAACGTATTAAAGGAAATTTTGAAGGATTTTTTACCAGAGTTTAAGGAAGTATTCCCTCTTAATCTAAATCCAACATTTGAAACTGTTTCTTGAGAAAAGGAGGTGGTATAAACAAAATCAGCTTTAAACTCGTGGCTTGATCCATAATCGATATTTGAAAGCATCAAGTCAAAACTATCCTCGGGAAGATACATATCAATTCTCGCCACTTCATCTTGAAGAAATACCGGTCCGTTATCAGGTAAAAAGTGCTGCGCATTTAGCGCACTTGATAGGAAATAAAGAAAAAAATAAATCAGAATTTTAAGCTTCGATAGTGCTTTCATTTTCATTATTGACAATAGCTCAGAATCAAATTTAATGAAAATTCACACGGTTTAGAGGCAAAAAATTCTGATTTAATAGCAATTTTTCAATCTTGAAATATTTCTTGTTGAGTAAAGCTCAATCCAGAATTAAAATTCAATTTTATAACATACATCCCCGCCTTCAGGTGATGAAAATCTCTTTTTAAGGCTACGCTTCCTTCTGGAACAGAAATAGATTCGCTGTGAATCAAGATGCCCTGGCTATTCATTACTTCAAGAATGCCATCTGTTTCTTCAGTTGAATTGATAAAGAAAGAAACAATACCTGTACTTGGATTTGGGAAACACCTTACATAGCCTTTATTGTCGACTTTAACTCCCTTTGTACTACTCATCACGCTACCACCTTTGAAATCGGTCATTTTTAAACGATAAAACGAAGTTCCCCTAATCGGGTCATAATCAACATAATGATAGTTGGCAATTTCATCATAATCACCTTTTGGCTCTATGCTCTCTAAATTTTTCCATAGAATACCATCTCGCGATCTTTGAATGATGATTTCTTTTGAATTAATGTCATTAAATGTATTCCATTTTATAAAAACGCGCTCTGTGTTTTCAACCACTTCAAGACCTTTTATTATTGGAAATGATTTTGGATTTTCGCCCTCGGAATATACAAGCACGGCTACATCGGAGTCTTCTCGAATATAGCTTGCCGCTTCTAAGTCAAATGAGACTTCTATAAAATCATATTCAAAATAGGTGCTGAAAAATTGAGAGCCGAAGATTTCCAGTATTTCTTCGTCAAAGGAGTCATCTTGTGCACTAAGGAATAATGGAAAAATAAAAATAAGTGCTAGTGTGTAGAATTTCGTATAAAGTGACATTATCGTTAAATATTAATTTGGCATAGTACAGTTTCGTATTGGTTTGTACGAAATTCCACAGTAGGAGTTTCATAATTTGGGAATACCAATCATGTGCACTTTTGTGATAAAAAATTTTCACCAGCTAAGTGAGATACCATTATTTGAATTTACTTTGAGGAAAATAAATTTTTATGAAAGCACTTTTTACTCTTTTCTTAAGCATTATTAGCCTCAGTTTTTTCGCACAAACAAGTCATGATGTAGAAGCATTCGGAGGTGGCACAGGAAATCCAACTCCTGCATATGAGCCTCAGAATATTACGATCATGGTTGGAGATACAGTAAGATGGACAAATACACAAGGCACACATAATGTTGACGGAACTTTAAGCGCTTTCCCTTCAAACCCTGAAGGTTTTACAAGTGGAGATCCAGCTCCAGCACCTTGGGTTTTTGAGTATGAATTCACAGTAGCAGGAACCTATGACTACGAATGTTCAGCTTTCAATCATGCTGACACGCAATTTGGAACGATTACAGTAGTTGAAGATCCTACTGCATTGCAAGAACTGAATATTTTGGACTTTTATATCTACCCAAATCCGAGTGAAACGGAGATCAATGTTTTGACGCAGGCACAAATTGATAAAATAGAAATACTCGATGTTTCTCGAAATGTATCCATTACCGAGGAGCCACAAAGCGTATTGGGATCTTATACAATTAATACAAGTGACTTGGAAGCTGGAATCTATTTCATTGTCATTTATCAAGGAGAATATAAAGGGGTAAAACGTTTCATTAAGCGTTAATGAAAAAAGGAATAACCCTCTTATTCCTTCTTTGCTCATTCTTTCTTTCCTCACAAGATGTTGACACGGTATTTGTTGGAGGTGGCGGTTCAAGTGGACTAGACCCCTACTATAGCCCACAATTTCTAACGATCAATGTTGGAGATACTGTAAGATGGATAAATCTTCAAGGAACGCACAATGTAGATGGAAGTGTTGATGCATTTCCAGGAAACCCTGAATCATTTTACAGCGGAGACCCTTCACAGGGATGGGAGTTTGATTTTGTTTTTACTCAGACAGGTTCTTATGGCTTTGAATGTAGCCAAGGTGATCACTCTCAGACACAATTTGGAATTATTATGGTGACGGATATTGTCGGCCTGCAGGAAAATACCGTTTTGGATTTTTACCTCTACCCTAACCCAGTTCAAAATGAAGTGTCAATTCTTCATGCCTCTGCTTTAGATCGGATTGAAATCCGCGATGTGGGCCAAAAACTTCTTTATTCAATTTTACCAGCACAAGAAAATACTTCTCACAGTATAAATGTGGCTGATCTTTCTGCAGGAATGTATTTTGTTGTTATCTACAAAGAAAGACTAAAAGGGATCAGAAGGTTTATAAAAGAGTAATCTGCTTTTATCTTAAAAGCTTCACCTAAGGCCAGAATTAGATTAAGCCCTGCCAAGCATTTTAAGCATTCTTCCATGCTCAATCAGTGCTCTGAAGAAAGTAGGTTGAACGTGATATGGTAAGTTAAACTCTTTTGCTGTTTCACGAACAATCTTAGATATTTTCCAATAATGCACATGACAAATGTTTGGAAAAAGATGATGTTCTATTTGGTAGTTAAGTCCCCCTACTAACCATGTGAAAATTCGGCTTTTTGTAGCAAAGTTCGTAGTCGTCTTTAGCTGGTGAATAGCCCAATCTGCAATAATCTTCTTTTTGTCCTGAATGAAATTTTCATTCGGGTTTATAAAATCAGACGATTCCATTACATGCGCTGGCTTAAAGATAGCTGAAAGACTGAACCCTGCAATCCAATGCATTATAACGAAACCAATCAGCGCATACCACCAAGGACCTGAAATAAAAATAAAGGGTAAAACCAATATATATCCGAAGTAAAGGAGTTTAAGAAGAGAGATAGCCGTGAGTTCTTTGCTCAGCGTTGTTTTTTGACCTTTGAGCAAACCTTCTCTTTGGTATTTCAAAACGCCTTTAAAATCTTTAGTAGTGCACCACATCAATGTCATTAATCCGTACAAAAACCAGGCATAAATGTGCTGAAGCTTATGAAATTTTCTCCGCTTCTGATTGGGGCTAAAACGCATTATTCCTCCTATATCAATATCTTCATCCATTCCTTCAACATTGGTATAACTATGATGCAGGACATTATGCTGAATTCGCCAGTTAATGGCGTGACCGCCTATAAGACTTATTACGTGACCCAATAACTTATTGATAAATTTATTTTTTGAATACGAACCGTGATTGGCATCGTGCATTACACAAAGCCCGATACCTGCCATACCAAATCCCATAACCGCATAGGCTAATAATGTAGCCCAAAGACTTTCAATGACTCCACCCAGCATTAAAGCATAGGGTAAAAAATAAACCGTGAACATAAACAGCGTCTTCAATACCATATTCGCAAACCGTCGCCGGAAGCACGAAAAGCTACCGGCTTGCCATCCTTTTCGCGGCGCTTGAAGCGAATTTTATCATCCTTATCTTGAGCCAGAACGGTACTGGTATCGAAGAAAGCCTTAAGGATCGTTACGCAAGCGCCCGCGACCGTTGCATGCCCCGCGCCATAGGCTGGATGCATTGGCGACCCTTCGGGAAATGCCATAGGCAAAAAGTAGCCCTGCTTCTTGTTAAAATCAAAAACAGCCTCAAGCAACGGCTTATTCCCAAACATGACTCTGTCAAGTTTGTCGACCAACGGCTTCATTTCGTCAAAGGGGTTGTG
>JBCCIF010000141.1:0-6423 GCA_039028335.1 Bacteroidota bacterium | reverse complement strand
TTACTTTTAGGGCTCATGTTTGCCTTAGACAAGTACTTGCTTCCAGGCTTTATTCAATTTCAGGATTTAACACTATTTGTAAAGCTTTTTAGCCTTATTATCGTGTTAGGTATAGCAATTACCCTATTATCTACTATTTTTGCGGTACGCAAATTTGCCAGAATGAGATTGGACGATTTGTATTAAAAAGATTAGATGGAAAATTCAAAAGGCTTCTTCTCCAAACAAAATTACATACTCTTAGGAATCGGTATTCTCATTCTTATTGTGGGATATTTATTAATGATGGGAGGCGGTTCCGAAGATCCTACAGAATTTAATGATGCCATCTTTAATGCCCAGCGCATAACGGTTGCGCCAATTATTGTTTTGTTTGGCTATCTATTCGTCATATATGCCATTATGAAGAAACCCAAAGAAGATTGAGTCTAATTGAAGCCATTATCCTTGGAATAGTTCAGGGACTGACGGAATTCTTACCTGTAAGCAGCAGCGGTCATATTGAACTAGCTCAAAAAATTTTAGGTGCTGATAACCTCAAAGACAAAGAAGAATTATTGAGTGTGGTATTGCACGCGGCAACTGCTTTGAGCACAATTATTGTTTTTAGAAAAGAAATTCTAAAGATCTGCAAAGGACTATTTAGTGGAGCCAAAGAAGAATTGCGTTTTTCAATTGCGATTATTATCTCTATGGTCCCAGCTGCAATAATCGGACTTAGTTTTGACGATATAATCGAATCCTTATTTGAAGGCAATTTACTTTTGGTAGGAAGCATGCTAATCATTACGTCCATTTTGTTATACCTCGCTGATAAAGCCAAGAATACGAACAAAGATGTTTCTTTTCCCAGCGCCTTCATTATTGGTTTAGCGCAGGCAATAGCGATTCTTCCTGGTATATCGCGATCTGGTGCAACCATTTCCACTTCTGTTCTTTTAGGAATAGATCGTTCAGAAGCGGCTCGATTTTCTTTTTTGATGGTTGTCCCCTTAATATTGGGCAAAATGGCCAAAGACATTTTGGATGGGGGCTTCACTATGAGCGCAGATCTCTTGATTCCTTTTTCAGCTGGTTTTATAGCTTCTTTTCTAACGGGGATTGTTGCCTGTATATGGATGATTAAATTAGTAAAACAGGCTAAGCTCTCTTGGTTCGCTATCTATTGTTTGATAGTAGGTGTAACGGCAATCATTTTCTCATTTTGATAAAATCCACCTATAATTTCGAGGAGGGAGAGCTACTTCTTTTTGATAAGCCATTGGGCTGGACCTCATTTGACTTGGTCAACAAGGTGCGTTATCTGATTAAGCAGCATTTGGGGATTAAAAAAATAAAAGTGGGGCACGCAGGAACTCTAGATCCACTTGCTACAGGATTAATGGTTATTTGTGTGGGCAGAATGACTAAAAAAATCAATGAGCTTACACAAGATTCAAAAGAGTATGAAGGGCAAATAGAATTGGGCGCTTGGACACCCTCTTATGATGGAGAAACAGCTGTAGAAAAGACCTGTTCTTTTGAAAATATTACCAAAGAACACGTTGTTGAAGCCGCAGCTTCTTTCATTGGAAAACAAGAACAGATTCCTCCGATTTTTTCGGCAAAAAAAGTAAATGGCGTTCGGGCCTATAAATTGGCTCGAGAAGGAAAAGACATAGCCATGCGTAAAAATGCAATAGAGATATTTGAGTTTGAAATTCTGTCTTACGAAGCTCCAATAATTTCTTGCAGCATTCACTGCAGCAAAGGCACCTATATTCGAAGCATTGCTAATGATTTTGGAGAAAGATTGAACAATTTAGGAACGCTTATCGGACTAAATAGAACAAAAAGTGGTGCTTTTGAACTTGAACAAGCGCTTAGTATAGATCAATTTGAGACGGTTCTTGCCGATTTAAAAAAGTGAACAATAAGTCTTATGGAATCATCTACCTAAAACCCCAAGCAAGGTATTGATTTTACTAAAGTCTAGAATTCTTTTCATTTGGCTGAAATTCAATGGGTTCTCATTTTTATTTTGATCAATCAAATGCTATCTTCGCGCTCCTTTAAAAATTGAAAGAAAAGCAAGCATGAAGTTATCTCAGTTTAAATTCAAATTACCAGAAACTTTAATCGCAAAAGAACCCAGTGATCAAAGAGATGAATCTCGACTAATGGTCATCAATCGTGCCGAGCAGACTATCGAGCATAAAATGTTCAAAGATGTGATCGACTATTTTGACGATCAAGATATTTTTGTCTTGAACAATACAAAAGTATTTCCTGCAAGAATGTTTGGAAATAAGGAGAAAACAGGGGCGAAAATTGAAGTCTTTCTACTAAGAGAACTTAATCGCGAAAGCTTGCTTTGGGATGTGCTAGTTGATCCTGCGCGAAAAATTAGAATAGGTAATAAACTCTATTTTGGACCCAATGACGAATTGGTAGCGGAAGTGATTGACAATACCACGAGCCGCGGAAGAACCTTGCGGTTTTTGTTTGATGGGTCATACGAAGACTTTAAAAAGACGATCTATGAATTGGGAGAGACTCCAATCCCTTCCTACATCAGGAAAAAAAGAGACATACAAGAATTTGACGAAGAACGCTATCAAACTATCTACTCAAAACACGAAGGGGCTGTGGCTGCTCCTACAGCTGGATTGCACTTTAGTCGTGAATTGATGAAGCGCTTGGAGTTAAAGGGCATCGATTTTGCAGAAATTACATTGCACGTGGGCTTGGGCACTTTCCGCCCAGTTGAAGTTGAAGATTTGACCAAACACAAAATGGATAGCGAGCAAATTATCATAGATAATAACTGCGTCCAAATGGTTAATGAGGCAAAAAATCGCAAGAATAAGGTATGTATTGTAGGGACGACTTCAATGCGAGCGGTTGAGACTTCGGTGAGCACTATTGGAGAATTAAAGCCTTTTCAGGGATGGACAAATAAGTTCATTTTCCCGCCTTATGATTTCAGAATTGCAGATGCGATGATCACAAACTTTCATATGCCTGAATCTACATTACTAATGATGGTAAGTGCTTTTTGCGGTCACGATTTAATGATGAAGGCCTACAAGCAAGCATTAAAAGAGAAGTACCGTTTCCTCTCTTACGGAGATGCGATGTTAATCATATAATATGGTGTCTCTTATTCACTTTGATGATTTGATTTCAAGTGTTCAAGAAAACGCAGAAATTTCAAGACAATTCGATTTGATTCAACGCTCTAGTGAACAAGAGATTTTCAAGGTTACCCGAGATTTCATCAACAAGCATAAGGAAATCGATTTACTGATTGTCTGTGCCGGGGCTATTCCGAATTGGACAGAAATGGATTGGTCGAATTTCTCAAATATTGGTGCTCAGTATGGAGCATGTAAATTTGGTTTGGATCAAAATGTGATGAAAGCCCATCCGGATGTGAAACCCTATATAGCTGCCTTTAACGCTGCAGACCTAAGAATGGCCTTAGACCAGAACTATCGTCCAAATTTTGAAGACCTATGTGTAGCCATGAGTACTTTTGGATTTCCTGTAAAGATCTTTGAATCTCAAAATGTTTTAAATTAGGTCGATGACCAAAAGAGATATTCGCAATATTTCTAAAGAAGATTTAAGGGCATTTTTTCTCGAACACGGTGAAAAAGCTTTTCGTTCAAAGCAGGTAATGGAATGGCTTTGGAAATTTTCTGCACGGACTTTTGACGAAATGAGCAACATCAGTTTAAGCACACGGGAATTGCTCAAAGAACATTTCACTTTCCAAACAATGACCCTCGCAGAGCAACAAATTGCCGAAGATGGCACCATCAAAATGGCTTTCAAATTGCATGATGGATATGTTGTTGAAGGCGTTCTTATTCCAACAGAAAAAAGAATGACTGCCTGCATATCTTCACAAGTTGGTTGCAGCTTGACATGCTCTTTTTGCGCTACTGGAAAACTAAAACGTATGCGCAATCTGGAAGCATCTGAAATTTACGATCAAGTTGTGGCAATTCGTAATCTAGCTCGAGAAAAATATAATTCTGCCTTGAGCAATATCGTCTATATGGGCATGGGAGAGCCGTTATTAAACTATAAAAACACTTTAAAATCAGTTGAACATATTACTGAAGAAAAGGGTTTGCATATGGCCTCGAAAAGAATAACAGTTTCAACTGCTGGAATTTCCAAAATTATCAAACAATTAGGAAATGACGAGGTGAAATTCAATTTAGCACTTTCGCTTCATGCAGCAAATGATGCCAAAAGAAGTGAAATAATGCCAATCAATGACTCGAATAGTCTCGATGCATTAGCAGAATCATTGAATTACTATTACCAAAAAACGAAGAATAAAATAACGTTTGAATACATCATTTTTCGGGACTTCAATGATTCAATCGAAGACGCCAAAGAATTGCTTCATTTTTGTAGAAGAGTTCCTTCAAAAGTGAATATAATTGAGTACAATCCTATAGATGATGGAATATTCGAAAAGGCCGACAAAGAACGCACAGATGCATTCGCTTCATATCTTGAAAATTCAGGGATTACATGCAAAGTGAGACGCAGTCGAGGTAAAGATATAGACGCGGCATGCGGACAGTTGGCAAATAAAAATAAGGCCGCACTAAAATCCTAAACCAATTTTAAAGCCAGCATAAAAAGAAATTCGCTCTTCGTTATTTATAATGATAAAATGACTTGGTTGAGTCTCTCTTAAAGGCTCTTGATGTACTTCTTCAAAGTCCTTGATTTTATACCCAATGCCTCCATAAAAATCAAAGAAGAAATTCGAATAGTAACCTAGCCTCTGCATGCCAAAGAGCAATTTGTATTCCTCAAAATTTCTCCTATCCAAGATGCGCTCATTAGTAACTAAACCTAAAGTGTCCATTTGAAAAAAGTACTTTTTCAGTTCTTTTTTCGAATATTCAGCGGAAATATAAGGGCCATCTAGTTCTTGACTTTTTCTTAAATACCATCTCAGTGCTCCCTTAAAGCCATTTCCTGTTTCCACTTCTGAAAGACCTGAAAGATCATCCAAATCATGATCAAAAGTGCCGCTAAAGACATCTCTTTTTGTCCAAATATAAGCAACCTCAAGACTTAAATTTCCTGTAATCTTTTGTTCTAAATATACCGGGAGTTCCCCTCGGAAAAACAAGGTCGGGTTAATCTTAATGGCAGTATTTACCCTATTCAAACTATCTTGGGCAATTATGGCATTAGATTTGAGGACGAAAAACAAGATTCCGAAAGCTAATTGAAAAAAGAATTTCTTTATTTTTAAAGTATGCTGTTGCGTCAAGCCAATATTGAATTTAGTCAAATATCAGAGATTTTTTTCTCTTCTAGGAGAAACTTACTTTTCCTTATACTCATTTTTATATGGAATAGTGCCTTATTTGGACAAGATTCGACAAGCGTTTACCGCTGGACGCCTACCAATAAAGGGCAAAATAATGAGCCTTTTTTATTGATCGGAGGAGATGAAACGAACATGTATGCCGCTTTTAAAGAGCGGAAAAGAGAGGTAAGCATTCGGTCATACAACTATGAAAGCCTTGAAGAGGAATTACTTTACACATTTGAGTTTGATGCCGAATTTAGCAGGGATGAATCATTTATAGAAGCTTTTTATTTAAACCGGAAAATTTATCTATTCGTAGAAGAGTTTTCATTTAAAGAAAAAAGCCAAAAATTATACACGCACGTATTTGATATCGATCAAAAGAAGTTCGTAGATAAGCAGGAAGTTGATCATCTCGAAAAAGGACGTAACAATAGAAGAGGAGATTTTTTAATTGCATTAAATAGTGATTCCAGCAGTTTCGTAATTCTGGCAGTAGATCCATGGCACAAAAAGGAACAAAAAACGTTCAGCGCACGATTGTTCTCAATTGAAAATGGCTTAGTTTGGGAGAATAAGTTCAATCTGCCCTATGGTTCAGGTTATACAGAAATAAAGCAAATAAAGGCGGATCAAAACGGCAACCTTCACTTGGGGATAGAGGTTTCTCCAGAAAGAGGCGCTTCATTAGAAAGTCTTCAAAAAGATCAATCACAACACAAATTCATATTGCTCAGTTATTTTCATGCTGAGAAAAGAATTAAAGAAACCGATCTCAACCTCGGAGAAAAATGGATCGCGGATATGGCTTTTGATTTATCGGATAAGGGCGAAATTGTTGTTTCGGGTTTTTATTCAAACGATCGATTTAACTCCATTGGAGGGTCCTTTTATCTGCGATTGAATTCGACAGACCTAAGTGTACAAGCATCTGCTTTAAATCCATTAAGTGAAAAAGCAGTCATTGATTTAATAGGCGAAAAGAAAAGCAATAAAGGAAAGGAAGTCCCTCGGGTTGAATTGAGGCATATAGTGGTGAATCCGAATGGTTCTTGCTCATTAATTGGAGAACAATTCTGGATGCGTGAAAG
>JBCCIF010000140.1:0-6497 GCA_039028335.1 Bacteroidota bacterium | reverse complement strand
GAGAGTGGTTGAGTCTAGAGTTTGATTGTGATATGACATCAAACACATGGGAGATATTATTGAATGGAAATTCACTAGGAACATTCAGTTCAGCATCGAACCAACTGGGATCAATTGACTTCTTTCCCTACAATGCGGCCTCAAATGGGGGTAATAATATCTCGGGTTATTATATTGATGACATCAGTTATGAGTATACGCCTTACACACCTTTACCTTTAGATGCTGCCCTTTTTACGGTTGATGTATCTGCCTTAGGATTAACTGGTCAAGAAAAGAATGTTTCTGGAAGCATAATCAACCTGGGTACGACAAGTTTAAGTTCGTTTGACCTTGAATGGTCTTACGGTACTGCTTCAGGCACTGAAAACATAAGTGGTGTAAATGTGGCAAATCTTGAGACCTATGATTTTGCTTTTGCTGCTCCAATCACCTTGATAGAAGGGACAAATGGTCTTCAAATTGATATTGTAAACGTCAATGCTAGTGTTGATGACGATCAAAGTAATAATGACGGAACAACAATGATCCAGGCGGTTACACCCACTCCCGACAAAGTTGTTGTAGCAGAAGAGGCAACAGGTACATGGTGTGGCTGGTGTCCAAGGGGAGCAGTATTCCTTGAATACATGCATGAAAATTACGAAGGGTATTTTGCTGGAATAGCAGTTCACAATGGCGATCCAATGACAGTTGATGCTTATGATCAAGGATTTGGCGCGAGTTCATTTCCGAATTTACAGGTTGAAAGAACAGGATGGGTAGATCCATCTTCTGTTGAATTAGGCTTCATCTCAAGAATTCAAGAAGACATCGATGGTACAATTTCTCTAGACGCAACTTATGCAGCTGGACAGATTAGTGTTGAAGCAACGGTAAATGCCATCAACGAATTAGATGGCTATCGCTTGGCTGTGGTACTCATAGAAAACAATGTTACCGGTTCTGGAAGTGGATGGGCGCAGGCAAATTACTATTCTGGCGGAACAACTGTTATGGGCGGATATGAGAACTTGCCTGATCCTGTGCCTGCTGCTGACATGGTTTATCATGAAGTTGCACGTGCAATTTTAGGAGGCGCAAATGGGATGGCTTTAGGTACCTTAAGTCCTGGAGGTTCTGAAAGTCAAAGTTTCTCGTACAGTGTGCCTGCAGATGAAGAGGCAAATCAAATGAAAGCGATTGGAATTCTATTTGAACCAAACGGCCAAATTAATAATGGGGGATATTTAGATCTTTCTGCCATCGTTGGAATAGAAGAGCAAATAGAGTCTCAAATTGATTTGAACTTATTTCCAAACCCTTCGAATGAATTTGCAAATCTAAGCATGAACTTGGAAGATGAGAGTCATGTTTCAATTCAAGTGACGGATTTAACAGGAAAGAATATTTACGCGAAAGATTATGGCCAAATTAGAGGTCAATATATCTTCCCAATTCAGACTGCTGCATTAGCGAACGGAACATACATTGTTCAGATTGAAGTGAATGGAGTCGTTATTCCAAGAAAATTAGCTGTACAGCGATAAATTTAAATTAGAGAGAATTGATAAAACCCCTTTGCTTTTAGCTTAGGGGTTTTTTTAATCCCTAACCCAGACCAATTTATCCAGTTCTACTTTTGTAATGAAGTCACCAAATTGAACTACGACTCCCTTTTTATCCATAGAGATTACGGTGCCCCATTTTTTGTTATTGAATAAACGGACAGTACAACCTTCGGATATTTTATGCTGATTACGTTGCATTTTGTAGTTCTTACTCGACTCTGTGGCTTTAGCAACTTTATGTGCCTTGACACGCTTCTCCATGTCAAGTTTGGACTTCTCTGTCGCAATGTACTTCTCTATTCGTTTGAATAACTTGTCGTTCTTCTTAAATGGACTGTAATCAGAAATGAAGATTTTCATTTTTCGCCCAAAATTGATGAAATCATTGTTTTTTTCGACAAGGGCTTGCTGTCTTTCTGCTTTATCCCTTAACCTCTCCAGTTTTGTTTTGAACTTGGCTTCAACATTTTCGGCTGAACCTTCAGCCTGGACAAGAGATTTTTTGAGGTCTTCTACTTCGCTCTTGTTGCGCTGCAATTCAACCATTACATCGTCCAACCTGACCGTTTTATTATCCAATTTCTTACGGGCTCTTTTAATCAATTTAGATCCTATTCCATTTATTTTGGCGACTTCAAATGTGAATGAACTACCTGGCTGACCAATTAAAAGTTTGTACAAAGGCTTCAATGATTTCTCATCAAAAAGCATACACGCGTTTTCAGCCTCTTCATATTCAAAGGCTTTTACCTTAATATTTGCATAGTGAGTTGTTATGACGCAGAAACACTTCCTTTGAAAAATTTCTTCAAAGAAAACTTCGGCTAAAGCTCCACCCAATTCAGGATCAGAACCGGTTCCGAATTCATCGAGTAGAATAAGTGTTTCGCTATCAATTAGATCTAAAAATCGCTTCATATTTTTGAGGCGATAGCTATACGTGCTTAAGTGATTTTCAATGGACTGATTGTCTCCAATATCAGTAAGGATTCTCTGAAAAATTCCTATAGTGCTGTTCGCATTTACAGGGATGAGCAATCCGCATTGAATCATAATTTGCAGCAAGCCGAGAGTTTTAAGCGTAACACTTTTACCTCCTGCATTGGGACCTGAAATAACCAAGATGCGCTTGTCTTTACTCATCGTAATGTCCTGTGGAAAGGTGTTTTCTCCGCGCTCTTTGTTCTCCAATAAAAGTAGTGGATGATAGGCCTGATACAATTCAATTTCTTTATCATCAGAAATTCCCGGCAAGCATGCATTCATGCTTAGTGCAAGTTTTAATTTGGCTTGCAACATATCCATGTAGATGAGGTGCTTATTCGAATTCAATAATAACTCATAGTGCTCTCGAATTTGAGCTGTCAATTCACGCAGAATTCTATAGATTTCATTCTGTTCGTCAATGCGCAAATCATTAAGGTCGCTCTCTAAATCTGTAACTTGCGATGGCTCGAGATAGACAAACTTACCTGTCTTACTGCTTCCTAAATTCCTGCCTTTTACTTTGCGTTTAAACTCGGCTTGCAGCACTAAAACCCGTTTATTTTGAACTACGGATTCTTTGTATTCGCTTAGCCAGCCTTGTGAAGACAGAATTTTTATTTGGTCGGCAAAGGCTTTTTCTATCTGCCGTTGAATGGACTTAAGCTTTTTTCGTATTTCCGATAGTTGGCTAGAAGCATTGTCTTTGATCTCGCCACGGTCATCCATTACCTTGTGTATAGCTTTAGGTATTTCTTTGCAGATGTAGAGATTTTCCGAGCGATTGGTGATATTTGGAAAACGCTTGGCATATTTTTTTCCAAAGGCTACTATGCCATTTATTATCTCATTTATTCGAACAATTTTTGGTAAGGCTTCGATTGGAAGAATTGAATCTTGCACCTTCAGAACCCTTAATTCTTTTTGTATTTCTTGAAAATCTAAATTGGGAAAAGCAAGGGATTCTTGATGAATTGATTGGAATTCAAATAAAGTCTCAAGTTCTTTTTTTAAAGCTTTATTACTTCTGAAAGGCGATAATTTAGAGCACTTTGAACGGGCACTTTCCGCTTGACAATAAGTTGACAATAATGATCTTATCTTATCAAATTCAAGGTCTTCTATGAGTTGTGAGTCAAAGTTCTTCAAAAGTATATCGCGATAAATGCTGGATAGCAAAAATAAAAAAGGTCTGCAGAGAACAGACCTTTTTAACCAAAACACCAACAGTATTTTTCAATACTTAGAAAAAGAACAATACAGGATAAAAAAAGTTTAAACTTCCGCGATGTTTTTATTGATACACAAAAGGCTTGTTTCAACATGAACAAGATGCGGAAGTTTGGCTTTCATGAATCTTAGCATTGATCCATTTTTTGCATCGATCAACCAAATTGCCTTATCGAAATCACTTCTCATCTGAGCGATCCAATTTCTGCTGATCAATGCAATTGGAACAATGGGTCTTCGCCTATGTTCAGGAAGAACAAATAAAGTGTGCTCGATACTGTTTTTGTTTGACCTTAGCGCAATGCACCAGCCAATTGTTTCTTGGTTATAATACAAGACATGTGTTAATTCAGGAACTATTCTTCGCGTATAATTGGAGATCAAAAACATCTTCTTAATATCCTCTCTTTGATCGAATTTCTCGTAATGCTCATTCCGTTCCTCAGTTTCTAAAGTTGACCATCTTCTAAAGGAATATGCCTCTTCTAATTGCAATCCTGAAGGCAAAATTTGATCTTTATTGAGCTTATAATGATGCTCAAATCGATGAAGTTTGGTTTGAGGAGAAGACCAAAAATGTCTCTTCGTGAGGTGGTTCAAAAAAGCATTGTCATTCCAATGATCGAAATAGAAAATTCTGCAAATCTTATGACCATTTTCAGCCTGAATTTTATTCATCTGAGAAATCATTTTGCTTCCTATTCCTTTTCTTCTATGCTCGGATTTGACAAGTAAGGTGAGGATGTCGCTGACTCCTTGCCTTTGACGACTGGCTAAAGAAAGTCCTATGATTTCATCACCTTTTTTTGCCATTACTGCCAAAAGGGGATTGGTGATTTTATTATTAATTATGCGTGTTTTTAAATTTGGAAAAGACAAATCTGAGAAATTTTCCAACGCATATTTTACAGGAACGGCCTGCGAATAACTATAATGAATATCTGATTCTTTCAAGGTAAATTCGACCTCGAAATGTACACATTATCTTTGCAACTACCTTTTGATAAACTTCAATGATTTATGGGATTCGTTCGTATGGATCATCATGACATAGGAACCGCTGGCTATTTCATTTAAATCTATTCGTTGATCTCCACTAAAGAAGGGTTTGCTCAATATAAGCTGCCCTTGTAGATCAAAAATGTTCACATAGTTTATATTGAGCAGTGTTTCTATTTGAACAAATTCATCAGCTGGATTGGGGTAAATTTCAAAAGGAGCTGTCAATTCCTCCTGTCCTACGGTGAATGTGGTATTCAAGTAAAATCGAAAACCTCCTGTTCCTTCTCCAACAATTAGATCCATATCTCCATCTTCCTCATAGTCAAAGAAACTAAAATGTGGCTGAATAAAATTATTGAGCTCATTGAATGGGTTCTCAGTTCCAAGAAGTTGAGAATAATCGTTTGGACCATTTTTTTCAAATGCCAATACATCTCCATACTTATTTCCAAATACAACATCTTCGTCCCCATCAAGATCAAAATCGACTACTTCGGGTGTTAGTTGTTGTAATGCAGAAATGGCTGAAAATGATGTTGAATTAACAGCAATTTCGGTAAACGCATTTGAACCGTCATTTTCAAAAATGCGAAGCATATATTCCTCAGCTATTAAAGCATCTAAATCACCGTCATCATCAATATCGGTGAAGGCTATATTGGCGCTCTGATCAAAATTAATATCGAGAAAAGGGTTATTTATGTTTTCGGTGAAACTGCCATTTCCGTCATTTCGAAAATAGGTCAGTCGCGCATACTTGTCGGCATAATAGTCTCCTACAAATAAGTCGAGATCGCCATCGTTATCAAAGTCTACAAATTCTGGATTTCCGCAGGCAGGAATACCTTCGAACGGGTTTTGAACTCCTGCCACTTCTGAGAAAGTGTCAAATCCATCATTTCTGAGAAATTTTAACCACGTTTCTTGGCATGCTCCACTCACTAAGTCGATATCTCCATCTCCATCTATATCTGCAGTTTCGGGCTTAACTGTGCTAGCAAATGAAAAGTCATTAAAGGGATTATCCGCACCTGTTTGTTCAACCCATGTTTGAGCTGACATCGATTTTCCACTGGCCAATGCCAAAAGAAACAAGCCTATACGATCTACAATCTTTCTCATGATTTTTAAATAGACCTAAAGATAAGACGAAATGCCTTGCATGGCAAGCCTTAGTAAGTGCTGAAAAGAAATTCCATCAATGCTAAATCTTCCTTGGCATTCGAGCTCATCTCTTCCAACGAAGCTTTATTTAACTTACCGTCTTTCGAAAATAATTTACGCTTTTGACGTTCAGTCTGAACCACTTCATTTTCCGTTGGAAAAGCTGAGTTACCATAGGAGTCATCTGAAAAGCGTATTTCTGATTGAATATCAAGAGAAGAATCATTCACCTCGCTTACTTTGTTGTTTCCAAGCCACCCATTAGTGATGTTATCTGAAGAAGGGATGATATTTCCTTCGCTATCTTTTGATGGTAAGCTGATTGAATTATCAAATCTTGTATCTGTATCTTCAAAGATAAGATCACTTTCGTTTTCTGTCATTTCTAAATCCGCCTCTTCGTCATGTATTACAAGCAATTCAGGCACTTCGCTTCCATTCACAATTTCATCTATTTCCTCCTTTAAAATTGCAGGATCGTTTTCATTTTGAATTGGTCGAGTCTGCTCCAACTTTTCAAATTCTGAGTCACTTCTTGACTCTTTCTCAAGTGGGAGCTCATCTTCT
>JBCCIF010000139.1:0-6583 GCA_039028335.1 Bacteroidota bacterium | reverse complement strand
TTAAATTTGGGGACCAAAGATCACAAAAACGGCTTTTGAGCCTCTATTTAGTGCAGATGGATAAAATAGTTTTTCCAATATTTTTACTCTTCTCTTTTGGGCTATTGTCTCAGGATTTAAACAACCCTGAAGAACTTTATTATCATCCAGAATCTAAGTCCTATTTTATAAGCAATACGAGCGATGGCCAGCTTTTCAGAGCGAATAAAAATCAACCACTATCCATCTTCAGCTCGAAGGGAATGGGTTCTCACGGAATAGCTGCTTGGAGCGATCGCCTGCTGGCTCTTAAGGGAGATCGAATTAACCTACTCGACATAGAAACAGGCGCACTATTAGGCGAAATTCAAATTTCAGGAGCAAAGTTTTTAAAAGATATTGTTCAATTGGATGGAAATTGCTTCTTGATTTCCGATTTCTCGACCAAAAAGATCTTTAAATTAAAATTCAACCGAAACAGTTCTTATGAAATTAGCGAATGGCTTAAATTGGGTTTGATTCCATGTGGCCTTATGTGTGATGAAGATTTTCTGTATGTCGCACATTGGGGACAAGAAGGAGCAATTTCGCGTATTGACTTAAGTAGTAAAGAGGTGAAAAATGTTTTTCTTACCAATAAATCGAATTTGATGAACATTGCTTCTGATGGTGAGTTTTTATTTGTTAATGCCTGGAAAGAAAACGAAGTAATACAACTAAATAAAGATTTTAAATCAGAACCCACTTATATTCAGAATCCGAAAGTCCTCTATCCAGGGGGATTGTGTTTTGATCGTGCAGCAGATAAATTGAGAATGACTGATATGGGCTTGAATAGATTCAATCAACCATTTGAAAAAAGCACCCTCCTTGAAGATCGATCCGCTGAGTTAAATGCTTTTCCTAATCCAGTCACCTATAACTCCAGAATCAGTTATCATTTAGATGAAGAAGGAGAAGTAATCATCCAACTATTCAATTGCAAAGGACAGTTGCTCAAAACAGTTAAGAGAAAATTTGAAGAAGCGGGAGACCAACAATTTATTCTAGAAAAGGAAAATTTAAGTGATGGCTTGTATTTTCTTCAAATAAGAAGTGACTCTTTTAGCGAAGCTATTCCGCTTACATTTGTTCACTAGACAAAATTCGAATTTCTTCCAACATACGCTTGACGTCCTCGTTATTTGTTCCACTATAATATCCACGAATTCTTTTGTTTTTATCTACCAATACAAAATTGTTGGTATGGATAAAGTCACTTTTTCCACCATCTCCTTTACCAGCTTCAGTAGGTTTAAGCGCAAAATATGACTTGCGGGCTAAATCATATATCTGATGTTTATCTCCTGTTAACAGACGCCATTGATCGTAATCTATCTGCAGCTGCTCTGCATAAGCCTTTAAGACAGGAACTGAATCCTGTTCAGGCAGGACACTAAAAGAAATAAACTTTACATCCGTTTCGTCTTTCAGGTTCTCAGAAGCCCTTTGCATTTGACTGCTCATAACTGGACAAATGGTCTCGCACGTTGTAAAGAAAAAGTCAACCACATAGATTTTGTCATCGAGCCATCTTGACGTGGTCAGGTTCCCTTCCTGATCCAATAATTCAAAGTCATTTACTTTATGGAAAGCTGCGACATTCTTTAATGAGTCGTCAACCAAAATAGGATTGACATCAACTGGATTAAATATTTTCAGCTTCTTTTCTGGCGTTAATTTGATTCCTGCGTAAATGGAGCCGATAATTACCAATAAGATCACAAAAGCAACCCCAAGAAATTTTTTCATACTTTGTATATATCCTCTATCTCAGCTGCGTACTTCGTGCAAATCACCTTTCTTTTCAATTTTAAAGTTGGCGTTAATTCCCCTCCTTCAATTGAAAAGAGTTCAGAAAGAATAACAGGTCTCTTCACTTGTTCCCATTTTCCAAATTGTTGATTATATCGCTCGATTTCCTCAATAATCTTTAATTCAACTCTTTTGTTTTTGACAATGCTGTCATTGGATTCAAATGGAATTTGACATTTATCACAGTACGTTTTCAAGTGTTCGAAATTTGGAACAACTAAAGCTGAAGAATGTTTTTGATTCTCGCCTATGACAATAATCTGCTCGATAAAAGGAGATTGTTTAAATACATTTTCCATGGGCTGTGGAGCAATATATTTTCCTCCTGAAGTTTTAAAAATTTCCTTTTTTCGATCTGTGATCTTTAAGTACTGTCCATCTTCCAATCTCCCTATGTCACCAGTATGGAACCAACCTTCTGAATCTAGCACTTCAGCAGTCTTAACTGGATTCTTGTAATAGCCTTGCATTACATTTGGGCCTTTGCACAAAATTTCACCATCTTCTGCAATTTTGACTTCAACTCCGGATATTGGGCGACCCGTTGTTCCAAATCTAAAACCATCATTCGCCAATTCATTCACACTTATAACTGGCGAAGTTTCAGTAAGTCCATAACCCTCCATTACGGGTATTCCCGCACCGTTGAAAATCCTGTTGAGCCTCTCAGAAAGCGCAGCACTTCCGCTAGCGGCAAGTTTTACATTTCCTCCAAGCGCCTCTTGCCATTTACTAAATATCAATTTTCTAGCTATGCCTAATTTGAACTTATATATGGCACTTTGATTTTTATAATCGAATTTTTCAGCTAATCCAACCGACCAAAAGAACAACTTCCTCTTTATACCACTAAGCTCTTCACCTTTTGCCATAATACGATCGTAAACTTTTTCAAGTAAACGAGGAACTGCGGTAAAGATCTCTGGCTTGACATCTCTCAAATCATCTCCAATGGTCTCCATAGACTCAGCATAGTGCACCTGAACGCCCTTGTACATATAGAGATAAATCAGCATCCTTTCAAAGCTATGGCACAAAGGCAAAAAACTCACTGATTTGGTACCCGGAGAAACTGGCAATCGCTCACCAGAAGAAAGGACATTGCTGATCAAATTTTTATGTGACAGCATCACTCCTTTAGGTTCGCCTGTTGTTCCTGATGTATAGATAAGTGTTGCTAAATCATCGATCTTAACTTTATTTTTTAAGTCATTCAATACTTCGTGACTCTTCCCTTCACCCAGCTTTTTCACCTCAGACCAATGATTAGAATTTTCTTCTTGATCGAAGATGTAAACTTCTTTTAGCCCATCGAGATCTTTTTGAACATTCTTCATTTTATCATAAAGTGCTTTATCGGACACAAAGCAATAACTCACTTCTGATTGCGTAAAAATAAATTTGTAGTCTTTTTCTGAAATTGTTGGATATACAGGGACATCAATTACACCAATTTGCAAACAAGCCAAATCGATAAAGTTCCATTCTGCTCTGTTTGTCGTGCTCGCAATTGCAATTTTATCTCCAGGCTTAACACCTAGCTCCAAAAGACCCAAACTCATGAGATCGACAATCTCCTTAACTTCTTGGGTAGAGTATTTTTCCCAACCAGTGCTTTTCTTAGTAGCCAAGCATACTTCCTGAGGATTTTGGCTTAGCTGAAATTCTAAAAACTGAAATAATTTGGTGATTTCCATAATATTTTTCAAGAATACAAAAATACCCTCTATTCGTAAATTTTAAATGATCGAAATAAATAGATTCTGAGGTGTATTTTTAGCTAATTTAACTAGGTTTGACGCGCATAGAATAAACTTTTCTTAATTACTTGGTTCAAAGCATACACCGTCAATGAACTCGAACACTATTGACAGCAATATTGATAAATTCTGTTATGGCACGCGTGCGAACGAATGTGTAACAGTTTTTAATCCAGCAGAACAATCTTTTCAATTTGAGTACAATTTGAAAGACGTATTGAGCATAGATCTTAATCAACTCAATCATTCTTGTTTTGCGAAACCTTTCTCTATGATCGAAGAAGAGGATCCACTCATTTCGGAAACTGATCGAGAATTGATGCGGGTATTATTGATAGCCATTTACAGCACCTTCTTCGAATTTAGATCCTCTTTCAGAAGTTTAAAAGATTATCTCTATTGCTCTTTTCGAATGCATACAGGAAAAGGCGAGATGGTTAGAATAGAAAAAGAGACTCATACACTAGCCAATAAAGATGGCACCTTGTTGCTGGTTGATATGTGGCGGAGAGTTGATTTTAAGGCTCCACACAAGCGAATTGAATGGGGACCATCTGTTTTACCTGAAGAAAAAGAAGTTATTGTTAATACAATTAAGACCCACATTTACAGAAATCTTGGAATTACTCCGTTGAGCAAAAGAGAAGAACAAATTATCAAATTGATTTCTACTGGTTTATCTCTTCAAACAGTTGGCGAGCAACTCTTTATTGAACGCAATACAGTAAAAAAACATTTAGAGAATATTAAAAGAAAATTAAGTGGGAAATTTGACAAGAGTGTTATCAGCTCTAAAGATCAAATGAGCAACGTAGTGCGCGAGTTGGGTATACTAGATATTTGACGCATGGAAAGCGGAATCATCAAATATGAACGAAAACTTTTCTTTTACGACAGAATCTTCAATACAATAGCTCCTACAATAGTTTTACTCGGAGTATCATTAAGCACAAAATTTGATCTAAAAGCTGCCATTATTGGGACGATAGCTTTGGTCGTTTTTACATTCAGTATTTTCTGGGAAAAATTTCGAAAATGGGACAGTAAATCTTGGAACAACCTCAAAAAACAATATGCCATCTTTTCTTATTGCTTAATTGTTTTTTCTTCTTTGATCTTTGAGTTTATTCAATTGGAATATCTCATGCTTATTCCTCTTGCGATATCAATTGCCGTAGTCTATCCCATTCAAGAAAAGAATTTCATTCTGATCTTGCTTATTGTTTTCTTTTTTAGTTCACTCTTGCTCTTCGCGCATGAAAACATTCGAAAACCTGTATATGAGGACTATGCTTTTTTCAATTCGGTCTTCCTTGGTGTTACGGTATACATGATTATGAATAACATCATTCTCTCCTACCTTAAAGTAAAGAAAACCGAAAGCATTATCAATGCTCAGAAAACAGTGCTCTCAAACTCAGAAAAGAGATACAGAAATGTGTTTGAAAACTCACATATCGGCATTGGAATTTATTCGTTAAGCGAAGAAGGATTTGTAGCGTGTAACTTGAAGGCGGTTGATATTTTCGAATACGAAAACAAACAAGAATTGCTGAATGCAAAGCTTGAGGATTTCATTTTCGAAGATCAAAAAGACGGGCTGAAAGGGCCCGAGTATTTGAACGAAACCAAAGATCATATTCTCAAGTATGGAAATTACAATGGCAGGTATAAGGCCAGAACAAAATACAACAGAGGTTTTATCTGCCAAGCAACTGTCATTATTGATTTTGCCGACAACCCTGACTTAGTAATCTTCTTCATGTCCGATGTTAATGAAGAATACAATTCTCAATTGGTCGTTCAAGAGCAAATCAAACTACTTGATGAGAAAAATCATGAATTGCAGAAATATATTGAAAGCAATATGCAATTGGAGAATTTTGCCCATGTCGCCTCTCATGATTTAAAAGCTCCTCTCAATAGCATTTTAAGTTTTTCAAAATTACTTAAAGAGTCTTCTTCAAAAAAGATTAGCAATCAAGAAAACACGTTTTTGGACTTTATCATTTCGGGTTCAAACAATATGCAAAAGACGATAAACTCACTTTTGAGTTTTTCAATGGCAAGCAATAAAAAGATCAGCAAAGAGCTGTTCGATGCAAGGGATATTGTTAAGGAAGTCCTAGATTCAATACAAGTAAATGTATGTGAAGTTGAAGCCAAAGTGATAATGAATGATCTCGATTTAAAAATTTATGCGGACAAAATTTTATTCAAAGAGCTTATTCAAAATGTCATTCTCAATGCAATCAAATTCCGAGAAAAGGAAAGGCCTCCAATCATTGAGCTAATTGGACTTCAAAAATCTAAATATGTTGAGTTACGCATTAAGGATAATGGCATAGGCATAAGGAGTGAATTCAGGGATAAAGTCTTTCTGTTATTTCAAAAATTACACAATAATGCAGATTATGAAGGAACTGGTATTGGTCTTGCGATTTGCAAGAAAATAGTTGATCTGCATGATGGTCAAATTCATATTGAAAACAATGAAGATTGTGGAATTACAGTAGTGATATCCTTACAAAATGAAGATTTAAGTAACTTAGGAACGACCAAAAGGAAACCAAAACATGCACAAATCGTTTGACAAGATTGTTCTCATCGATGATGATGAGACTATCAATTACTATCATAATTATATGATAGAAAAAGCTGAGATTGCTTCCAACATCATCACTGCCTCAGATGTAGAAGAAGCCTTAGTTATTTTGCAAGACGTTTCGAAGACGGAATCAAAAGGAAACAGCTTAATTTTACTGGATATTAATATGCCAAAATATAGTGGCTTTGAATTACTCGAGAAGAACACTGACCTTTTTGATCAATTGAACAACTTAAATTTTCACGTAATTATTTTAACCACCTCTGGAAATCCCTTTGATATTGAGAGAAGTAAAGGGTTTGAATTGATTAAGGAATACATCCAAAAGCCCATTACAGAGGACATTTTGCACAGAATAGCAAACGATTACGCCTAAAATCGG
>JBCCIF010000138.1:0-6609 GCA_039028335.1 Bacteroidota bacterium | reverse complement strand
TGACGAAGCAATTACGGGAGTTAGAAGAGGATGAAATTCTAGATCGTAAAATATTTCCAGAAATTCCACCAAGGGTCGAATATTCTATCACGAGAAAAGGACGATCGCTTTTTCCAATAATTGAAACAATGAGGTTATGGGGTGAAGAGAATTTGAAATCAAAAAATAGGGAATAGTTGGATGAAAGTTGAACAGTATTGTCTATGCATCAAATTCGGATAGTACTTTGTATTTATTCGATTCGCCTTATTCCGTGGATTGCGACAGGAATCTTTTTACCCTTTAACACTTCTTCACCTTTGAATTCACTTTGAAAGAATCTTTTTTCAGATACATTCTGGAGTAATTCATCAGATACCAATAGTCTTTCTTGAAAATGATTGCAACGGCTTTGAATACGCGCTGTTGTATTCAGAACATCACCGTGATAAGCAATCTCTCTTTTTATAAGACCGACTTCTGCAACAATCACTTTACCTAAGTGGATTCCAGCTTTAAAAATCGGCTGTTCACCGTATTTGTTCGCATAGTATTCGCTCTTGCTCTCTAAGACGTCCATATACTCAAAATAGGATTGAATACAGTTATTGGCTTCAAAGGATCCATTGACAGGCCAACTTAACACGGCCTCATCTCCCACATATTGATAGATCTCCACTTTGTGTTTCGAGACAACAGGAGATAAATCTGCAAAGCAATCTTGAATGAATTCACTGTATTTTAAATGCCCCAGTTTTTCGGCAATGGAAGTAGATGCCTTCAGATCTAAAAACATAAAAACCCGTTGTTCTTCTCTTGGGTTTCGATATTTTCCCGTGAATATATTCCACAATACGCCTGGGCCAAATTTTTGATTGACCATTCGGATCAAAGTGATTAGTGAGGCAACAACAACAAAATACATAAAGAACACCCAATACGTTTTACTCGACAAGACTTCTTTCAAGTCAGTGTTTTGAACGATGGTGGTATTCATTTTGCTAATAAGTAAAAAGGTAACCGACATCAATACTTTTACAGCGAAAAAAGTGATGAAGATTTTTGCAAATATTATTCGTGCATATGAGCGTTTTTGAAAAAATGGTCGGTCGAAGGTGATTTCAATCGTCCCATACATAAGTGCAGACAGCACTCCAACTATAGCAGCTAAGATCAAGAGCTGCCCCCAGCGCAAGGCATACATGGGGTCATCGCCAACAATCAATTCTACTCCAAACCTTCTAAGAAAAATGAAGAATAGTGCAGCAAAAACCCAAACAATGGCTAATTTCAAAAAGAACTTAAGAGTTGAAGATTTCATCTTAAACGTTTAGAGCTGTTAGACAAATACAGTTTCAATTTAATTCTTTTCAAATGAAAGAAAAGCAAATGAATGACGCTGAGTTTTTTGCAAAATTTGAATCATGTCAATTGGACCCTTCTTTATTTGATCATCGGGCACATATTCGTTTAGTATGGATTTGCATTGATAAATTTGGATTTGAAGAGACTTTGCAGAAGGTGCAAGAATTGATAAAGTCCTATGTAGAACACCTTGGAGCATTTGATAAATACAATGCCACTTTAACGGTAGCAGCCATCAATGTGGTGTTTGCATTCATGCAAGATTCTGCCAGTCCGGAATTTGATGAGTTTTTAAAAGAAAATTCTGACTTGCTTTTCAATTTCAAAGCGCTGATTTCACAGCACTATTCTTTCGATATCTTTTCTTCAAAAATGGCGGCTTCGCAATATATAGAACCCGACTTATTGCCATTTAAAAGTTTGTCCTAAAGAAAAATTAAAATCAATAAATTGATCGACTTACGAATAAGCGAAATTATAGAATTCGAATAATATGGTCTGATTTTTGTTTCATCTTCGCTACCCAAAATTTACCTATCATGAAGAAAATTTACACTTCCTTTTTTGTTTCCCTACTTATTCTTTTTTCATCTTGTGTCGCCACAAAAGATGCCAGTAATCTAGAAGACAATTACGCTGGCTACAAAAGAATAATCGACATTGTTGCACAGAGATATATAATTAATGATATTCTAAAACTCTCTGATCAGGATAAAATCAAATTAAAGATCAATGAAATAAGTGAAGATGTGAACACCTACCAAGGCGACATGTCTAAACTTTATGTTTATGAACACGAGGGACAAAAAGGGATGGTTGCTACTGCTTTTAATGTATTGCATTCAAGTGATAATAGTGATGCGAGTTTTTCAAGTACGCACTTCACTCCTGAGGATATAGAAAAGATCAATGGTTTTTATTCAACTATCGACAGAAAGGGAATGGAGGAAGATGACTTCCATGTTTTTAAATTAAATGAAGAAGTTACCATTAATATTTTCAAGTCGTTCGCACGTTTGAAAATGGTTATTCTGATGTCGGATATGAACAAGGCAGAAGTATATGATCGTAAATGGGAAAAGATATACGTGAAATTCAAAGAAATCTAATCCTTAGATCAGTATTTGAATACTCTACCTGAGCCTCCGCAATTATCACATTTTTCGCGATTGCGGAGCGCTTCCCAATAACCTTTACCGTTGCACTTTCCACATTTCATGAATTTTGAGTTCTTATTGAATTGTCGGAAAATCAGATAGATTAAACCAAGGATCGCGATAAAAAAGAGAATTCGTGGCATGTTTCAAGCTAAAGTATTGATTGAGCTAGTACTTTTCTTTGATGAATCTAATAAATTGAATTGTACATGACTAATTTAGAAAAAGATCGTTTTTCTTTTTGATTAAATATTTTCTTTCTGATTCATTTTTTACAAGAGAAATTGCCTTATCTAGACTTTCTGCTGCTTTATAGAATTCCTGGTTTTTCATGTGATATTCGGCCCAAGTGCTATGATATAGATAAGCTCTTTGTTCCAAGTCTTTTTCTTCAATTCCGGCTAAGACTTTTTTCGATTCCTCGATTTTGTTTTCCATTAGCAAAGAGATGGAAAGATTAAGTAAGTTGAATTTATTGGGATGAATTTTATTTAAAGCATAATATAATGAGGAAATGGTCTCCCAATTAGTATGTTTGAATTCGCTCGCTGTAACATGTTCCATAGCGATAGCTGCTTCAATTTGGTATGTAGAAAGCTTTTTGCTGTGATTGGATTTTTCGAAGGCTCTTTGACCGAGATCAATCAAGGGTTTATACCATTTAGTTCTATCCTGATTCTCTAGATTGACGAATTCGTTATTCTCATTTACCCGACTATCTAATCGGGAGGAATGAAAGCACATTAAAGCCAAAAGTGCATAAGAATCATCATTTCGTAAGGTTTCTTTTTCTAGAATCAATCTGCAAAGTCGAAGTGCTTCTCCACATAATTCTTTGCGAATAAGCACGTCCTTTCGGCCAGAGTGAAACCCTTCATTGAATATGAGATAGATCACTTCATTGACCCGTGCTAATCTACTTTTGATCTCATTTTTTTCTGGAAATTTAAATTGTATGTTTTGTGTTTTGATACGCTGTCGAGCTCGCGATAGCCTTTTTTTAACGCTTTCTTCTTTTGTTAAAAGAGCACCAGCTATTTCTCGCATGCTAAACCCGGCAATAGATTTAAGGGCAAAGGCAATTTGTTCTTGTGCTTGCAAATCAGGGTGACAGGCAGTAAAAATCATCCGCAATTGACTATCCGCAATTTCGTGATCAAGGAAATAATCATTGATTTCTTTTTCAATGCTTTCCTGGCTAAACTTTACTTCTCTTATTTTGGATTTATTCATTTGGCGGAATAAATCAATTGCCCTATTCTTTGCAGCTTTCGTCAGCCAAGCTTCAGGGTCTTCGGGGATTTTAAATTTCCACGTTTTAAGCGCAGCAATAAATGTATCCTGAACTGCATCTTCAACCAATTCGAGATGATTCAATCCAAATATTTGTGTGAGAATGGAAACCATCTTTCCAAACTGATGCCTGAAAAGATGGTCAATTAGTTGTTGATTTTTCACATGTCAAAAACCATTACTTCGCGAACTTCAACTGAACTTCCTAAATCAAAATCGGGGAAGTCTTGAGCAATTTCCAATGCCTTTTCTTTGCTCTCGACTTTGATGACGTAATACCCTCCAACCAATTCTTTGCTTTCTACAAATGGGCCGTCAGCTATAACTCGGTCTTTCCCGCTTATGCGCGTTACCTCTGGGTGCAAGGCTTCGCCTCCTTGAATTATTCCCATACTTTCCATTTTGTCATTCCATGCCATCCACTTTTTCATGCGTTCTTGAATCTGTTCTGGTGATAAACCTAAGTCTCCGTAGTCTTCTCCTAAGAAGATCATCATAAAATCTTTCATTGTTCTAAATTTTTGTTTAAATATTAAATCACCCTTATCACGATTCTAAATTAGGATGTGGGGACATATTTTGAAATTAAATTAATCTTAATTCTAATTTTATAAAATGAATTCACTTTTTAATCCTTGGCCATGGTATGTCTCAGGCCCATTAATAGCCCTTACAATGGCTCTTTTGATTTTTATGGGAAGACGATTTGGGATGTCTTCCAATTTAAGAACCTTGTGCTCAATAGCAGGAGCTGGTAAAAGAGCAGAATTCTTTAGGATCAATTTGAAAGAACATTCGTGGAACCTGATTGTGATGCTTGGAGCCATTTTAGGAGGATTTCTTGCAGCCAACTTTTTAACCGAAAATGAAGCAGTTGCAATTTCTCAAGCGAGTGTTGAAAAACTGAATGAAATCGGTATCTCTGATGGGGGACAAGCCTACCTACCTCAATCCATCTATGCTTTTGATTCTTTATTCGAAATAAAGACCTTTCTGATTTTATCAATTGGCGGATTGCTTATCGGTTTTGGTACCCGTTATGCGGGAGGATGCACTTCTGGGCATGCAATCAGTGGATTGAGTAATTTGCAATTTCCTTCTTTAATAGCAGTCCTTGGGTTTTTTGCAGGCGGTCTCTTTATGATTCATTGTCTATTTCCCTTAATATTTTGAGCATGAAGAAGGTTTTATTTTTACTTATTGGTACTTTTTTCGGAATAGTATTGTATAAATCAGAGGCTGCTTCTTGGTTCCGGATTTATGAGATGTTCAATTTTCACTCTTTTCATATGTACGGAATCATGGGGTCGGCATTGCTGTGTGGGATTTTGATTGTTCAAGTAATTAAAAGACGGGGACTTCGGGATTTTTTTGGCTATCAAATTCAAATTAGAGACAAGGAAAATAAGGTTACGCGGTATATTCTTGGAGGATTTCTATTTGGAATGGGTTGGGCTTTAGCTGGTGCTTGCCCTGGTCCCATGTATGTCCTTTTGGGAAGTGGAGCGTTTTCAATTGGCGTTGTCATTATTTTTGCAGTCCTAGGGACTTATATTTATGGCATATTTAAGGATAAGTTGCCTCATTAAAATCGATCCAACTCGTTAAATTTGGCTTTTCTATTTGAAATTTTGCAGTCAAAATTTGTTCCTAAAACGTAGTGTTTTTGCGGAACTACTTGTATTTTAAAACGTATAACAGGGAAGAAATTATTATGATGAAATATTTATACCAAACTACTCTTGTCATTCTTGGGTTCCTGATTGTGTCATTTGACGGATTTAGTCAACACAGCGTTGCTCGTGAATGGAATGAAGTTGGGCTTCAAGCTGTGCGAATGGATCAAGCGAGACCAACAGTAATAGCGCGCAACCTATTCCATACTTCAGCGGCAATGTACGATGTATGGGCCTTATTTGATGATCAAGCTGAAACCTATCTCATAGGTAAGACAGTTGACGGCTATAATTGCCCACCATTGAATATGCCTGTATATGCTGATCCGGATGCAGCAAAAGAAGAGGCTATTGCTCATGCATGCTATACTTTGCTTTCAAATAGATATCAAAATAGTCCAGGAAATGTCCTGGGTCAAATTCAGGATATGTTTGATGATTTGATGACCGCTCAAGGTTATGACTTTACGAATACCAGTTTGAATTATACTACTGGAGATCCTGCTGCATTAGGAAACTGGATAGCCAATAAGTATCGTTTTTTCGGGGTACAAGATGGTTCAAATGAATCCAATGATTATGCAAACCTTTATTATAGTCCGGTGAACCCTCCGATAGAAATTGACAATATGGACGGGAACCCATTCATTGATGATCCCAATCGTTGGCAGCCGATTGAACTCTTGGTATTTATAGATCAGTTTGGAAATAATTTTGGTACCACTCCATCTTTCTTGAGTCCAGAATGGGGAAATGTATCTCCCTTTGCACTCACTGATGCTGATAAGACGACTTACATGCGCGATGGAAATGAATACCAAGTCTATCACGATCCTGGAATGCCACCAGTTATAGATACAACTGAAGCCATTGGATTAGAGTCTGAGTACAAATGGGGATTTTCACTGGTATCTATTTGGGGAGCGCATTTAGATCCTCAAGTGGGACCTAGCATTGATATTTCTCCAGCTTCAATTGGAAACAATTCACCATTCCCAACAGATTTTTCGGATTACGACCAGTTTTATGATTTTATCAATGGTGGTGATCAGAGTCAGGGGCATACAGTGAATCCGCATACTGGAATGCCTTATGATCCTCAAATGGTTCCGCTAGGTGATTATGCGCGAATACTAGCC
>JBCCIF010000137.1:0-6668 GCA_039028335.1 Bacteroidota bacterium | reverse complement strand
GCAGAACTACCCGGAACGCTGGTAAGCAAATGTGCGATATATCCCCCTGTGCAACTTTCGGCAGTAGCAATGTTTTTACCTTTTTCACGTAAGAGATCGCCAACCATTATTTCTAACTTGTCTTTATTCTCTCCAAAATAAATATCGGCAAGCATATCTTTGAGCTCATTGGCTTTTTGATCAACCTTCATTTTTATTTCTGAGAAATTGCTTCCCTTGGCTGATATCCTAATCTTTACCAGCCCTGGTGAAGGCAAATACGCTAAGGCTAATCCTGAGGATCTCAATTCATGCTCCCAATCCTCAATTCTATCTGCAATTAAGGACTCTCCCATTCCTGTAGTCAATACTGTTTTATGGTAAACCGGAAGTGTTTTAAAATGAGATTTAATTTCATCCAAGCCACTATGCTCAAGTATATGCTTCATTTCATAAGGTACTCCAGGCATAGATATTAACACCTTTTCATCCCTCTCAAACCACATACCAGCAGCCGAGCCTTTAAGGTTCTGCAATATCTTGGCTTTTGAAGGAAGCATAGCTTGTTGCCTATTTACTTCTAGAACCGGTAATCCCTTGGCTTTGAACCATGATTCAATTCGCTCCAAAATATCTCGATTCATTTCCAACTCATCCTCAAAATGATCAGTTAATGTGCGCTTCGTTTTGTCGTCAAGTGTTGGCCCTAAACCGCCAGTCATTAAGACTAAATCGACCCTTTCAAAAGCTTCTTCACTTGCATTCACTATTTCTGAGGGCTCATCCTTGATACTGGTAATTCTATTGACCTCTATTCCAATTTTACTGAGCTCCTCTCCTATCCAAGCCGAATTGGAATCGATCGTTTGACCAATTAATATTTCGTCTCCAATGGTAATTATCTCTGCTTTCACGCCACCAAATTAATTACGAATTTGATTTTTCTAAGGATAATTTCTCTCAAGTTGTTAAGACATCACAAAAATTGAAAAACTGAATACTGAGGGCGCTATTCAACCGTTCAATTGGAAAATCAAAACATGGAAGATTATCTTGACGACTTCACATTAGATAAAAAAGCAGCTGTTAAGTGGACTTTTACTGACCGCATTGCTCACTTTATAGCCGCCATTTCGTTTTTATTGGGCACTTTGATTTTCGCCACATTCGCAGTTTCGAGAGAGTCCGGAATTGCCATAATTGGCCTTTATTATTTGATGATAGCGTTTACGGTGAATATGATCATGCTGCTTATTCTTCTCATCCTTTGCGTAGTTGAAAAGCACCAATTAAAATCCCACTTAAGATCTATCGGAATATTAGTAATCAATATTCCAGTAGCAATTATATACTTTGTTCTATTTACGCATATGGACAACTATTAAATGCGAATACCGTAACCGAGCGTGACATTTATATTGCGATTTAAAGAAAATGCTCTTGGAACTGCGTGCGAAATGGAATTATAATAAACGCCCTCTAATATCATATTTCCTTTACCAATGGGAATCTCAATACCCGAACCCGCACTCAATCCAAAATTGAACTGTTTAACTTCACCGAATCTTCCAATTGACAAATCGCGTGAATCTGTTACTTCTCCAGTTTCCAGCTCAATAAGTTGTTCCTGTGCAAAGATCGCAGCAGAAAATTCCGGTCCGGCTTTCAAATAAACATTCAACCAATCTGCCAAAACAAAATTTCTTCTGCAATTAAGCGGCAAACTAGCATAAGTGATCTTTATTCGCGTATCTCCAAGCCATGGACTAATAAAGCCGGGAACACAATTGGCTCCTCTTTGAACGATTCCAGGTTCGATTCCAATTTGATATTTTTCTGATAGATTCTTATACCAAAAAAAAGAAGCGTTAAATGTATTAATATCAATTTCAGCTTCATCGGGAACCTGAGTAATTCCATAGCTTTCCCAGGAATTGGTATAACCACCTTTGACACCAATGTAGTTTTGTGCTTGAAGACTACCTAAAAATAGAATTGAAAAAATACTGATAGAGAATAAGGATTTCATATTCATTTGTTTTGGACCTATAAAACGGATTTAAATTTAAAATATTGAATAAATTGCCCGTACAATTATCTGCCATGACTGATACTGCTAAGAAGGAAGAAATCCCATCAAGTTCCACGCTGGATTATGCCATTACCACGACTAAAAGCAATTTTGCATCACTTACAGCGAATTCTGATCAAAAGGCCAACATTATAATAGCAATTACCTCGCTGATTTATACAATAAGTTTAGGACAATGGAATACCTTGCAAGCGGGGTATCGATTAGGCCTCGTTATTCTTATGGCCTTTTGTCTCATTGCATTGCTCTTGGCAATTATTTCAGTGACTCCAAACTATAAGCAAAGAAAGACATCACTCAAGAGATTAAATCAAAGCAAAAAGAACATTTTCTTTTTTGGTCATTTTGCCAACATGTCTTTTGATGAATACTTTGAGGAAATGAAACGAGTAGTTCAAAATAAAGATGAGTTGTACAAAGAAATGATCAAAGATGTTTATCAAATGGGAGTCGTATTGCACAAAGAAAAATTCACTTTGCTCTTTTATAGTTACCGATTTTTCTTCGCTGGATTAATTCTATCTTCTCTGGCGACCCTCATCCAGGGCATTATTGAATGGTCGGCTTGATCAGTATCCAATAGATGAGCTATCGGTAAAGAAATTGATGTAACTTATCATATGGAATAAAATGACAAGGACATTTAAAAAAGTCGCAAGCTTGCCGAGACTTTCCTTTTTAATCCATGCTACTATTCCACAAATTAAACCGGTCAAAGTAAAGATGAAGAATAGTGCAGAAATTTTCAAGCCTCCTGCAACTATAGAGGCATTCAAAGTTGAATCTTCGCTTATTTGCTCCTGCATTTCTTGAATAGACAAAAGCACTTGTTTCAGTTCAAAAAAACCATGTATTGCGAAGAAAACTCCAATTATTCCAATAATAAATGAAAAGATGGCCAGCTTTTTCCTCATAAAAACCAAACATAAAAAGGCGTGAAAGAACAGATCATAAGTGCTAGATTATAGAGTAATGCATTTTTAGCCCCTTCTATTCCTTGATGAGCACCAATTATCCCTAAGGTCAATCCAATGAGAGCCAGAAAAAAGGAAAGAAAGGAAATTCTTAAACCTCCGGTTTCGACAGCTTTTTCTACCATACCCATTTCCGCAATATCTAATGCTTTTTCTGTCATTATTTCTTTTGCGGGTTGAATGTTTAAACCGGTCTGTATGGCAAGAGCTACCAAGGCACAAATTGCAATAAAAAGGCTTGCTTTGCCCAAATTTAATTTCATTTGACCAAATAAGATAGGAGATTAATGAATACGCCAATTGTGCTGGACATTTTATGCGATTTAAAGTTCATAGCGCCTAATGCAATCCCAAAAATAAATGCATACTGACAAAACCATTTAATTTGAGCAATAGCATCACAAGACTTCTCAAATTCAAAGTTTGTATACCTGCAGAATACCATTACTAATGTCAGAATAAGGCCTAACACACCAAATAAAAAAGAAATATTCAAAGGATTTGGTTTACACCAAGAAATCGATTTTTTTAGCCAACTCATGGTCTTTGTCGGTTACTTTCCCTCCTGCATCATGCGTATTCAAGCAAATTTTAACTTTGTTATAGACATTCTCCCAATAAGGATGATGATTCATTTTTTCAGCTTCAATAGCCACTCGAGTCATAAATGCAAATGCAGCTGAAAAATCTTTGAACTCGAATTCTCTTATCAGGTAATCTTCTTTTTCTTCCCACATAAATTATCGATTCAAGGATTGCATTGTTGGATCCATAAATGTATCTCTCTTCGGTTCTGGATTCCGTACTAAATTCATTTCATGGATCAAATGATCTGCTCCAGCAAATTTATCAACTATGAACAGCACATAACGAATGTCAACCATGATATTTCGGCACAGCTCAGGAGCGAATCGAATGTCACTCATTGTACTCTCCCAAGATCTGTCAAAATTGAGTCCAACTAATTCCCCTCTTCCATTCAAACATGGACTTCCAGAATTCCCTCCTGAAGTATGATTGGAACCAGTAAAGCATACGCGTAATTCTCCATTGTCCGCATATTGACCGTAGTCTTTTTCTTCCCATAGATTAACTAATTTCTGTGGCAAGTCAAATTCTTTATCACCCGGTATATACTTATTCATCACTCCATCCATTGTGGTATAGAACTTATAAACTACAGCATCGACAGGTTCAGATCCTTCTGCTTTTCCGTAAGTGAGACGAAGAGTACTGTTTGCATCTGCCCAATTAGGACGTTCAGGAAATAATTTACGTTGTCCTTCCATGTACTTTCTCATATTGACATCAATCTGATTCTGAAGATCTCCATAGCGGGGTCTTATTTTGTCATAGTATCCAGCAAAAAGCCCCCTCATTACTTTATAGGCAGGATCTTTTTTAATTTTCTTTACAGAACCTGCATTGAAGTTTTCCAATAGATTGTTCATTCTTTCTTGATCGACAAAAAAGCTCTTGTTGTAGATTGCTTGCCCAAGTCCTTGAACGGTTCCGCGATACTTTGCAAGACCATCGTTAAAAATTTCTGGTTCAAAACTATCGGCTACACCTTTTTTATACAAAGGCGTTAATACATTGAAAATTTTCTGATCAACCGTCCGATTGTAATTCTTAAAATGGCTTTCAGTTGCTCTTTTCAGTTTCGCTATTTCTTCCTCAAATTTCTCAGGCTCAGAAGATAATGCTTCATATTGATCAACTATTGAAGAGAAACGATTCGCAAAGCGAACGAATTCTGGTCCGTAAAAAACATACTCGATAAAATAGTCTCTTGCAATCTGATAAGTGAATATTTCCTCATATTGACCTTCTAAATTCTTGAGGATTTCTCCATATTCTGATCTTAATCCTTTCTCCGAAACTCGCTTCATAAATTCTTTTTCGAATGCTTTCTTTTCATTGAGGGCATCCAACTTTTCAAGACCAAAATTTTGCCCCTTCCACTTCTTCCAAGCATTTGAAATTCGCGATTGTTTCGCTGCGTATTGAATTCGAATTTTATCACTCTTCTCCATTGCAGCATCGATTACACCTAAGCTTGCCGTTCTCATCTCAATTTTGTTTGGGTTTGAGGTGTTCATTACATAGTCAACAGCAAAAGAACTTAAATACTGTTCAGTTCTTCCTGGAAATCCATAGACCATAGTAAATTCACCTTCTTCCACCCCATCCAAATTAATGGGCAAAGAATGTTTCGGCTTTAATGGCACATTGTTTTCATTAGGCGCTGCTGGAAGTCCATCTTCACCAGAATAAATTCTAAACATTGAAAAGTCACCTGTATGTCTTGGCCAAACCCAATTATCAGTATCACCTCCAAATTTTCCGATAGATGAAGGAGGGGCCCCGACTAAACGAACATCCTCAAAGGTCTCTGTAATGATCATGTAAAATTCATTTCCGTAATAAAAAGCTCTCACCTTTGCTTCATAATGATTATCCTTTGTAGCGGCCAATTCAAGGACCTTGCTATTCTCTTCTATGATTTTATTGCGATCACCTTCAGGAGTAGTTTCGTCTATGCCTTTGAGAATCTTACTGGTAACATCCCTTATTTCTACAATAAAAGTCGCGGTGAGCCCAGGATTTTGCAATTCATCTTCCTTGCTCATTGCCCAGAAGCCATCTTTTAAATAATCATTTTCTAAACTCGAATGCGATTGAATTTGACTATATCCACAATGGTGATTTGTCAAAATGAGCCCCTCGTTTGAAATGACTTCTGCCGTACATCCTCCACCAAAGTGAACGATCGCATCTTTTAAACTCGACTGATTAATAGCATATATGTCTTCAGCTGACAGCTGTAAACCCATAGTCTGCATATCACCCTCTACAGCTTTCAATAAAGCGGGGATCCACATACCTTCTTTGGCATGAGAAAAATTTAAAAATGAAAGACAAATAAGAAAACAAAAAAAGTGCTTGAACATGCTTTTAATTTAATGGGATCGAAGGTAGTGTAAGCCTTTTAAAGAAAAAAATCAATCCTCATCTTGTTTTATAAACATGAATTTCCAGTAGCCATATAAGAGTATGCTTCCGATGATACTTAGAGAAAACATGCCATAAACTCCCGATTCTTGGCGCTCATCTATCGGGATTAATGCAAAAACTAGAAAGGGAGCAATTATAAGTACCATGGAAAATAAAATAGCTGCAAAATCCAAAATACGGCTAACCACCATGGCGGTTTTGTAGATGGGAGATTGAACAAATGACTCGTAAGATTTTTGGGCGTTGTTTCTCGCTCTGGC
Organism: Bacteroidota bacterium; assembly: GCA_039028335.1. Taxonomy (GTDB): domain Bacteria; phylum Bacteroidota; class Bacteroidia; order Flavobacteriales_D; family JABDKJ01; genus JABDKJ01. The sequence continues at coordinate 345 of JBCCIF010000137.1, read as the reverse complement.
CCGGGCAGCCTCTCTGCGTTCTTCACTTTTCATCTCACCCGCCTTACTTGAACCGTAATATTTCTTTCGTTTTTCGAGGTCTTCTGCAATGCTGGCGCTTTGAAAGCTTGGATTCAAGAGCATTTCATAAGCCTCATTGACCAAAACAAAAGCTTCGGCAGCCCGAGGATGTTTATTTCTATCTGGATGATATTGTTTGGCTTTTGCGCGATAAGCTTTTTTTATTTCACTCTCACTTGCGCCTTTTCGCAAACCCAATATGCTGTAATAATCTCTCAAGATCTTTATAAGTACTTCGAAGCTTCTCTGACACTCAATGGTCTTAACTCATGATTTTTAATAAAT
>JBCCIF010000136.1:0-6747 GCA_039028335.1 Bacteroidota bacterium | reverse complement strand
TTTTTGACTTCTCCATATGTCCAATCCTCCTTCTCCTCCAATGCGGTCTGATACAAAATACAGGTATTCCCCCTTATCATCTTTGGAATAGTGTGCTTGAGTATTGGATGAAAATTTATTATTAATGTTTTGGTTTAATTTTTTAGCATTAACTATTTGGCTATCATGTATATTGCCTTGATATATTTTGCAAATACTGTCGCAAACAGAGAAATAAATAAGTCCATTTTCCCTGTCTATTGAGGTGTTGCCAATTTGCTTGTCTTTAAATGTTTCCTCGATAGAAATAGGTTCTCTTTCCTTCCATTCATCCTCGCCATAAAGGCTACTTTGATACAATTTGATTGTTCTTTTTTCTTCAACTAATTTTCCAGTAGGACTCGTTTTTTGGGGTAGAGCAGAGAAAATAAATGAAGAATCCACGTTCAGAATTCCTGCAAATTCTGAGTTGACAGAATTAATAGCGGATGGTAGACTCTTGATTTCAATATGTTCATCAATCCTGTTCTTCTCAAGATTCGCCCATTGTGTTGATTTATACTCTTGAATGGCTTTCTTATAAATGTAAGAGTCTTTTTTTCGTTTAGACTTTGCCTTTCTCCAATATTTAAGGGCATTTTTATAGTCACCAGTGTATTTATACATATTTGCCAAATGGAATGGACCATCGGGGTAAAATCTTCCCCTTTCTTTTTTATATACTTTTTGGTAATAGCGCGCTGCTAATTCATAGTTATTTATGCCCCTCGCGGCTTCTGCATATTTGTATTGAAACTCGGCTGTAATGGAATCCTGGGCTATTGCATTTTGATAATAAAAGAAAGCACCGTAAAAGTCATTTTGTGCATAGGCTTCATCCCCCAGTTTTATCCAGCGTTCTGGTTTCTGGCCTGAAACGCTGATTGCAATAAGAATAAACGAAAAGGTTAAATAATAAGCGTAACTTATTTTTTTACAGTTGTTTATGCTTGTTATGAGGTTCAATTTATTTGCTTCTGATTTTAAATGAAGTTTGGGCAAATTCTGTGTTGTTCGTATATCTCTTTGAATCCTTTAAAAATGTAAATAACACTCATTTCAAACCCACCTCTGCTTCTGCTGACCGGTCTTAAATCTGAAAGGTTGATATCATAAGATATTCCTGCTTTCCAATTGTCATAATCCATAGCGGCCACAAGGTATGCCGCATCCTTCGACCTTCCGAAAGCCCCAAAGTATACAGCTCGGTATATGCCAAATCTATCCTGAAGAATTCTCTTAGCCATACCACCAAATAGTAGTTCTCTGTATTTACCTTGGCTTTGCCATTGAAATGCAGGTATTGCAGACCATTGAGGATCTATTCTATATTCACCCTGGGCATGTATTAGGAATCTTCTGTCCAAATTCACGTCATCATTAAAAAAGGTCTCTGTTGGGCTTGTTACATGAAAAATTGCAAATCCGGCATTGTAATTTATTTCTTCAGAATAGCGATGTGTCCAATTGAGTCCGAAATGTGCATCGAAATAGGCACTACGATCATTAGCAAAGCTTTCACCGTTCCCTAAATTTGGGTCAAAAACACTTCCATTATATTGATTATCAAAGACTAATGCATCAAAATTGATGGTCTTTTGCGTAAACCCTAATTGTATACCTGCGCTTAATTTGCCGGTGCTATCCGTATTTTGATAAAAGTCATATGCACCCGTTGGCATAATTGATAGCGTATTCAAGGGAGAAGTGCCTGCTGCATCTTTAAAAAAAACCAATCCTCCGTGGAGATTATTAAAATTGCCAATATTTCGTGCATCTACAGTTAAGTCCCAGGTATTGTAAGGGTCTGTGATGGATCTCCATTGTGTCCTTTGGTTAAATACCCCTCTAAAGTCCCCATCAAACGCTCCTGTATTGGCCGGATTTTGTAATAAAGGAGCATGAAAGAATTGAGAAAAATGAATGTCTTGACCAAATGTAAATGATGCAATAAGTAAGGACAGTATGACTTTAAATAACCTCACCGGATTAGTGTTATGTTTCCTTGATCTTTAAGATCTTGCCCATCTATGCAGGTAGCTTCTAAAACATATACATATACATCGGAATCTGCCTCTCTACCTTTATACGTGCCATTCCAACCTAGATTTTGATCATTGCTTTCAAATATTTTCTCTCCCCATCTATCGTATATCTTTAACGACATACTTTCTACCAATTCTCCTCTTACGTAAAGTACATCATTTTCGCCATCTCCATTTGGAGTAAAAGAGTTAGGAATAAAAACGGTGGGAAAACCGCAAACCAGTTCTTGTACTTGTATCGTCACAGTGTCTGTTCCAATACAATCTCCTAATGGAGAGCTATCGAGAACTGTATATACATATTCAGTTGTACTATTTGGGCTTGCCTCTGTGTTTGATCCAAAAGGGTTACTTAGTCCATTTGTAGGAGACCAGGAAACATCAAAAGGTGCTCCCGGAATTCCAGTTAATGTTACACTTTCGTTTTCAGTGATGACATTCTGACTTGCCGATGCGCTTACATTATTGATATCTAGATCGGAAACCCCTACTTCTATGCTCTCTTGCCAAGTGCATCCTAAACTATTGGATAAATTCACTATGAATTCAGTATCCTCTGAAGGATTAATTTGAATTTCTGGGCTGCCATCTCCTGAAAGGATATATTCATTTGGGGCCCAATCATAGTCAATTTCATATTGAGGATATAGATTTATTGCTGTGAGTGTACCTGTTTCATTTAGGCACAGATAAAGGCCATCTGAAATTTGAGTGCTGAATTCAGCAGGTATTACGTTTACAGAATCTACAGCTGTGCAGGTCAAGAAATCAGATTGCACGTAATAGGTCGTAGGACCTAAAGGGCTTGTTGTTAAGGCACTCTGTTGAGATAAAATACTCGAAAAGTCCGGCATATTGGACCAGGTGAAATTTTCTGCTAGACCTTGCCCTTCAGCTGTTAGGACAAGCATATCTCCTGTGCAAATTACGGTATCATTAGAAGCCAATAGATCTAAGCTGACAAATTCAATATTTTGGGTGGCTTGTGAGCTGCATGTTCCATTGTTAATGGTTAATACATAGCTCTGAGGACTATTTCCTAGGAAAAAAGGGTTAGGAGAAGCTGGGTCGCTCAGGTTGTCTGCAGGTATCCAGGAATACGTTATGCTCGCATCACCAAAAGGCTCAATACCAATTTGAGAACCCGATTCACAAAGAATGGCGTCTTCTAGTTCAAATCCATCAGGGGAGAGGACCAATATTTCTTTGATTAAGGTATCGGAAATATTACATGACCCAGGGTTGTTAACAATCAGGCTGACTTCATAAATTCCGGGTTCCGCGTAAAGATGGCTGGGATTAATGTCTGATGAGGATTGATTGTCACCAAAAAGCCACTCTATATTCTCAGCGTTGAATGAGAAATTTTCAAAAAGCACAGGATCAGGCCAGCAAACTGCATCTACGTCAAAGTCAGCAATGACTAGATCTTCTTCGAAATCTACTTTGAATACGCCCAAATTGCAATTAGCACTTCCATTAATCGAAGAAACACCGTCATTCGGAAAGAAAGGGAAATCGTCATTTCCTCCGCAACCCGCGCAGACAGCTTGATAAACTTTTCCTTTTTTGTCAAATCTGCTTGTACCTCCATCCACATGTTCATGGCTGCTTGCTCCACCAAAATAAGAGGCGTAGTTCGGTTCAAACAGATCTTCTCCGGTCACATACAAATAAAAATCATGTCCATCCGTAGTATTTTGATATGCATCAGCACTCACAGGTAGATTCTGTGTTGTCAAAGACCCGCCTCCCGTATCTCCTCCCCAGCCAGATAAATAGATTTTATTGCAGAAATCTACCAGGAATGCCGTAGGAGAAATATTTGGTTGGCCATTTCCATTGCCAAAACACATTCCCCATTCGTATTGGCTCAAATCAGCGCTGAATTTTGATATGAATTGCCCGCTATTCGGATTGGAGTAGAGGTTATTGAAATTGAAATTATCTCCTGTTTCGGTTTGGCCAAATACATATGGCTGATCATTCGAATCAAATTCAACAAAATATATTTGATCATACTCTTCGAAACCAAGATAGGTCATTCCTTCAATTCCATTGCCCATTTCATTGAAATGAACCAAAAAGCCATCTGTTCCACCTGCATAGCTTTGTTGATAGGCGTCCTGGGAATAGGGCAGTGATCCTGAAGTTGTTCCTCCGCATGCTATGGGTTCATTTTCAGAATTAATGTCCATAGAATAAAACCCTTCTGCACCGTTCATTCCAAAATAGGTACTCCAAACCAAACTGGTCAAATTATTGTCCATTTTAAATATTACGCCATCTTGAACTCCATTCAACGAGCTCTGAAAGGCATTTGTACTGACGGGAAAATTTGACGATCCGGTGCTCGTGGCAACGTAAATATTGTCATTCGAATCAATCTCAATTTCGCCCCTTACTTCATCTGCGTAATTATTAACTAAAGATCCGCTAAGGTTCAGACCATCGGGGCCATCCCCTCCGATATAAGTAGATGCGATGAGTTCAGTGCCGTCTGCCGCAAATCGAGAAATAAAAATGTCCTGACCTTGATTGTATGAAAATCCCAGACCACTCTGCAAAACAGGTGGAGTACCCAAATTGTTTGCAGTTTGGTATGCATTGTCGGTAATAGGGAAATTAGTGGACCCTGTTGTTCCGTAAACGAAAAGTTCGTCATTTGAATTGACGATCATCGAATGGGGCATTTCGTTATTGTTTCCACCTAAGTAGGTAGAATAGATGCGAAATGTTCCCGTTGTATCGTATTTTGTAATTCCAATATCTATGGTTCCTCCTTGAAAAAAATCATATGCCCCCATGAGAATGGGATATCCTGTTCCAAACACTGTGCTTCCTGCATACAAGAATCCTTTTGAGTCAAATGTAGCGGTGTATCCAAAATTGTCTGCTGTTGATCCTGAATAGGTAGAAAAAACAAGAACGGGATCGATTACAACTGTGCTTTCTTTTGGGTAGCTACTTATAATTTCAATACCTATATCGCTGCCTTTCTTGATGTATCGGGCCTTTAAGGGGCTAATATTTCCATTGAATTCAGCATAGGCCAAAGGCATATATTCGACAAAGTCCTGAACCTGTGTTTGAAGAATGAGCTTTCCTTTTTTGACTTTTACACGATCTGTTCCCAAATAATTAAAGGAAATATCTTCTGCTTTTCCTCCTGGTTTAATGATCCAGTTAAATTTGAACTGTCCTTCTTGTTTTTGAACTTCTATGTCAATTTTGGGATAAATGCCTTCGTAAATAACCCTTCTATAACTGAGTATGTCAGCGGCCCATGATGCTTTGTTTCCTAAATAATAATTCTCATAACCGGCTTCTTGCTCTTTGGCATAAATTTCAACCTGATCAGATGAATTAAGAATCTTTAATTGGAAAGCATGAGCGTCAATAGGAATTTGATTGACAGAATTGCCATGTTCGTGCGCCCATTCAAGATATTGCTCTTGGGAAAATGTATTGAAGGTGAATCCATCTTTTTCTAAATAGATATCTGCGGATTCAAATGAACATTTATACAATACTTGAGAGGGCCATTGACCTTTATTCTCTGAAAAGGACTTCTGTGCATGCAAAGATCCAATCGAAACTAAGATCAAAGAGCAAAGGCACATGAGTATTTTGAGGATTTCTCTCTTCACAAATGAAATTTACAATATTTATAACGGGTATAAACTTCTAATTTCATACAATTATATCATTTCTTTGAAGTCAAAATGCCAGATCAAATAGAGAGAAAGTACATACTTATTTACAATTCCAAATCAGGAGCCTTCAATGGCATGCTCGACTCTGTTCACAAAATAGTGTCTCCTTCAACGTATTCTTGTAAATTGTGTGCCTTAACACATGGAAGTTTTAGGATGAAGAAAGCATGGTCAGGTTTTCTCGAAAGGCATCGCTTAAAACTTCTTATTTATCACAGCAATGACATACCCATTCGGCTCAATGAGATTGAACGTCCTGCGATTTTAAATCTAAATGAAGAAGTTTTGGTGAGTTCACAGGATTTTAAAAACTTCAAATCATTGTCATCATTTTTAAAGTTTTTTGAAGAAAAATTGAATGAAGTATCCGCTTGAAATATTGCTAAATCGCTATAAGGCAAAGAGAAACTTCGAAGATGCAAAATCAATGCAGGCCTACATGAAGGGTAAATTTTCTTACCTCGGAATTCGATCTCCAGAGAGAAGAGCAATGAATCGGAGTTTCTTTAAAGAGTATGGAAAGCCTGGAAAAGAAGAATTGAATCGGATAGTTCATCTTTTGTATGATTCTGAATTCAGAGAATATCATTATTTGGCCATGGATATTGCCGCATTTTTTAAAAAGAAATGGGATTTTGAAGATATTGATATCATCGAATTTATGATGTTGAATCACTCTTGGTGGGACACTATTGATTTTATCGCTTCTCATTTAATTGGTTCTTATTTGATCAAATTTCCAGAGCGCACTTTAGAGTTGAACAATGAGTACATAGCTCATGACAGCTTTTGGGTGAGAAGGGTTGCGATCTTATTTCAATTAAAGTTTAAAGACAAACTCAATTCCAATTTGATGAAATCCAATATTCTTAAATGTGCTCATGAAAGAGAATTTTTTATCGAGAAAGCGATTGGATGGATTTTACGTGAATATTCGAAAACTCAACCAGATTGGGTCAGAAAATTTA
>JBCCIF010000135.1:0-6816 GCA_039028335.1 Bacteroidota bacterium | reverse complement strand
CCAATGGTGACATCATTGATCCAATGAATCTATGTGCGGGAATATATACCATTATAGTACTCGATACGAATGAGTGTTTCGTAACCTTGGAAGACACACTCTTTCAACCGGAACCTTTAGAATTAGATTCTGTGGTTTACGGAGAAAATTTTTGTAGCTATGACACGCTGGTTTCAGCTGTTGTTGATATTACAGGTGGATCTCCAGGATTTTCGATTGATTGGACGCATATTGTCGGAACCAATGATCCCGACTCTGTAACGGGATTGGAACCGGGCACCTATCCGGTAATTGTCACAGATATCAATGGTTGTGAGAGCGATCAAATGAATGTAGAAATTACAGGGCCACCTCCAATTGACATTGACACGACTTCGGTTACACAAATTACCTGTTTTGGATTTATGGACGGTGCAATAGATATTACACTTTCTGGAGGAACGGGAACCTTGAACCCAGATTGGGATCACCTTCCGCCTTCAACCGATCCAATAGATGTTACAGGTTTAGATATAGGTATTTATCAATTGATGATAACCGATGACAATGGCTGTCTCGATTCAATCTCAGTTGAGATTAGTCAACCTGACGCTCTTTCTTTGAACGTTATAAGTAATCCAGAAGCTACGTGTGGAGAAGCCAATGGATCAATTGACATTTCGGTAAGTGGTGGAACTCAAGGATACGATTATGACTGGAATTGTGATGGCATTCTCGATGCAGAAGATGTCCTTGCTGCCGTGGCTGGTGACACAACTCTCTGTATTACCGACATGAATGGATGCATGCTTGATACAGTAATTAATGTTCCAGGTATTGAAGGAACAATGAGTCTCGATGTCATCAAAACAGACGTGACATGTGCTGGAGATGAAAATGGCGAGATCATGATAGTTGTGGACAATGGTACCCCCAATTTTGATTACGAGTGGGTTGATTTTCCTGGAGAAAATACACCAATGCAAAGTGGTCTTTCTGGAGGTTCATATGAGATAACAGTAACAGATTTAAATGATTGCGTTGCCAGTTCAATAATAGTTGTTGGAGAACCCGATTCTCTTGAAATGGACATCACACCATTATTGTATGGAAACGGATTCAATGTTTCTTGTTTAGGCTGTTGTGATGGTTCAATCGAAGGTTTCACATTTGGTGGAACCAGTGAATATACCTATCAATGGACAGGTGATCCTGCAATGGTGCCTGCAAATCAAGATACAATGCAAAGTCCTACAAGTCTTTGCGAAGGTGAGTATTGCGTAACGGTGACCGATGCAAATGGCTGTGAATTTGAAGTCTGCACGCGTTTAGAAGGGCCGGATGAAATCATTATTCCTGGAGGTATTTCGCCAAATGGAGATGGATTGAACGATGCTTTGATTATTGAAGGGATTGATGGTTTTCCAGATAATACCTTACAGATATTTAACCGTTGGGGTAATTTGGTATACGAGCGTGTAGGTTACAATAACAGTAATCCATGGGATGGTCAGAATGATGGAAATGATAATATTCTTCCGGATGGAACGTATTATCTCATCTTACTCATTCCCGATGCCAATATAGAATTCAACGAATATGTTGAGTTGAGAAGATGATTAAAAAATTGAGTACAATGAAAAGAGTTATATATATCGCTTTGATGATACTGGCAGGAAATTCACTTTTTGCTCAGCAAGAAGTTATGGTAAGCCAATATATGTTCAATGGATTGTTTCTCAATCCAGCTTATGCGGGATCTCATGATTACGCTGAAGCTACCGCTTTGTATAGAAATCAATGGGTGAATTTTGATGGTGCGCCAGTTACTCAGGTTATTGGCTATGATACGCCTATCATGAATAGACAAGGTGGATTGGGATTTACGGTTGTCAATGATGATATTGGAGATACACATACATTCGAAGTTTTTGCCAATGCTGCCTACCATATGAATTTAGATGCAGAAGGAAAAAATCGCTTGGCTATGGGTCTGAAACTCGGTGTGACACACTACAGTTCAAATTATGATTTAAGTAGAATTGTCGACTCTGGCGATCCTGTTTTCGAGAACAATATTGACGGCCAGTTGATTCCAAAATTTGGAGGTGGAATTTACTACTATAACGATATTTCATATGTTGGATTATCTCTGCCTACATTTTTTGTTGGAGACAATTCAATCATTGAAGCATACGATTCACTGTCGGTGGAAAATGGCTATTTTGAAACACATTATTTCTTGAATGGTGGAGTTGTATTTAAGTTGAATAATGATTTAGCGATGAAACCTAATCTATTATTCAAATATCATCCTGCTGCCCCTTTGGAGGTGGACATCAATTGTAATTTCTTATTAAAGGAAGTCCTTTGGTTAGGAGCTTCTTATAGGACAGGAGATGCATTAACGGCTCTTGTAGAGTATAACTTCACACCAAAATTTAGAGCAGGATTTGCCTACGATTTCACCCTAACCGACATTGCCAACTATAGTAATGGATCTTATGAGGTCATGCTCGGTTATCAGTTTGGAGAGAATATTGTTAAAGCCAAATCTCCACGTTATTTTTAATTCAATCAGCGATGAGAAAATACTTTATAAACACGGCACTATTTTTCCTATTGGTAATGATCCTGGTTTCTTGTGGGTCGGGATATTTTCTGCAAAGCGGAGACAGCGATTTTGATAATCTTCATTACGCTGATGCCATAGAAAATTACAAGAAGGCTGTTGAGAAGGACGAAAACAACTTTGAGGCAGTAAAAATGCTTGCAAAGTCATATCAAATGACGCATAATTACGCTCAAGCGAAAGAACATTATGCGCAGTACATTGCAAGTGGTAATGCGGCTCCAGAAGATAAACTGAATTATGCAAAAATGTTAATGGCTGCAGATGATCATGCGAATGCAGAATTGCAGCTGAGAGAATATTTGCAAACCAATACTTCGGACAAGGTTGCTCAAGCCCTTCTTGAGGCATGTCAGTTTATTGAGTTTTTTAAAGAAGATACAGCTTTATATAAAATAGAGAAGCTTCCAATTTTCACAAATGTCTCTATGTTCAGCCCCACGCCTTATAAGGATGGACTGGTCTATACGGCTGAACGTATTTCAGAAGGGGCAGCTCAAAATCCCTGGACCAACAATTCTTATTATGACATCTATTACTCAGCTAAGAGTGAGGGAAGTTGGGGAACGCAGATTCCATTGGACAGTAAAATAAATGGAAAGTATCATGAAGGTCCAATAAGTTTCAATGAGGATGGAACAAAGGCCATTTTTACAAGAAGCTACAATACTAATGATAACAGGAAAATGGGTAAGGATGAGGACGACTATAACAATCTGTTCTTGTACGAAATGTCCTATATCGAAGGAGAATGGACCAACATAAAATCGTTACCATTTAATAATGAATCCTATTCTTGCATGCATCCAAGTTTGAGCCCCGATGGTCAGATGCTTTTTTTCGCTTCTGATATGCCTGGAGGTATGGGGAAAAATGATATTTACATTTCCACCCACAATGGCTTACAATGGACAAATCCTGTGAATTTAGGAGATGAAGTAAATTCTTTGGAGGATGAGGTTTTTCCAGTGATTCGAGGAGATGAATTGTATTTCGCCTCAAATGGACATCCTTCCATTGGTGGCTTGGATATTTTCAAAAGTCGTTTTGAAGATGATAATTGGAAAAAGCCAAAAAATCTGAATTATCCGATAAACTCGACAAGCGATGACTTTTCTATGATTTTAGAAAGAGGAGATACCTCTGGCTATTTTTCTTCAAATAGAGAAGGTGTAGATCGAATCTATGAGTTTGTAAAAAAACCGTCAGGAAGGGTGTATATTGATGGAGTAGCACGAGCTGAAGAGACGGGAGAGACATTGTCAAACGTTAAGGTGACACTTAAGAATAACGTTACGGGTGAGGTCATTAGAGAAATTGTAACCGATGAAGATGGTAAATTTGAATTTGTTCTATTACCTGAAAGAATCTATCGAATTGATGGGCAAAAAGAAGGCTTTTTCCGAGAATCCTACGAGCGATCGACTATCAATCAATATTTTGATGAAGAGGTGGAATTGCTTTTTTCTATGGCTGAAATCGTGACCATTGATGAAGATCCACTCAAGAGGTATTCACTCAACAAGATCTATTATGATTTAGATGACTATAGTATTCGTCCCGATGCGGCATTGGAATTGGATAAGTTGGTCAATATTCTAAAAGAGAATGAGACCTTGCACATCAAAATATTTTCTCATACGGATTCACGTGGAGACGATGAATACAACATGAACCTTTCTGATCGAAGAGCCAATTCTGTGGTGGAGTACCTTTCTAGAAACGGTATAGAAAAGAATCGTCTTGAGTTTCAAGGAATGGGAGAATCACAGTTGATTAACGAATGTGTTAACGGAGCTGATTGTTCCGATGAAAAGCATGAAGAAAACAGAAGAACAGAATTTGTAGTTACGAAATACTAACTCGCTTTTTTCAATTCTTCAGAAAGGCTTACTTCATTAATTTTTGAATCCAACCAAGAATTAAAGTCAAAGTATTCAAGCACAATTTTTTGCTGATGATCTTTTAACACCGTCTTGAGATCCTTTTTAACCTGCGTGTATATTTTCTGTCTTTGCCCTTCATCATATGCCTTGGCTAATTTTTTGACTCCACTCATGATCAAAGTTTCGACCTCATACGCACGATTGCGTTTATTCAGGTAACGCGAAGTTGATTTAATGATGTACTCCAATAAATCGTGATTCCCTAATTCGTAGTGAATGATCAAATTAAATATTCTGGCATAGCTATAAATATCCTGTCTGAGGCTGGATTCATTGTCATTGAGGACCTTGTTGATCCAAAACAGAGCCTTGTTGAATTCTCCATAGCCAAAGAAAATATATGCGATATGATAATAGAAGAGAATTTCTTGCTCCTTATTGATCTTCTCACTATAAGAATCTAATTCAGCTATAATGGGTTGAATTTGTACTATGGCCTTATCAAATTCCCCTAATCGGCTGTACATTTTCATTTCAGCCAAACTGGTTGATTTAAAAGCCATAACTTTTATATCCGTACTTTGAAATCCTCTGGTTTCGATAATTCTCTTTAGTTCATCCAGGAGTGCTTTGGCCTCATCGTATTTCTTAAGATCTATTTTACAAAGGATCAAATTGCTGAGCGTACGCACATATCTTTTTGGTAAATCCTTTCTAATCTTAGGATTTTCATCAAAAATTTCTTTTACGCGATTGAACTTAGTTATACAGGTTTTTCTATCTAATCTTGCGAGAGCGCAAAAACCTTGGATATAATAGCAGATGGTTGCTGCTCTTTTTGATAAAGCCGTATTTTTTCCTACAATTAAAGGATGACTGGAAATCTCTTCTACCACGCGCAACCCTTGTTCATTTCGAACATATCCACCACTTCTAAATACATAGTTGATCTTGGAATACAGTATATGATAAGCTGCTAAATTTCTTAGGCGTTCAATGACCTCTTTTTCTTCCCTTATTAAAACGTCCAGATCTTTTGTGAATTCTCCTTCCTCATAGGCTTCTTCTAAAAGAATTTTTTCCCAATTCAACAGTTCAAAGAGATAATAGAACTTCTCATGCTCAATAGCCAACTTTTTTGCGCGATTCAGGAATTTATTGCATTCCTTGTACAAAGCCTTTTGATAAAGTATTTCAATGTTCTTTATTTCCTGTTTTAAAATTGAACTGATAGAATTATCAGAATGGTAAGAGCGCAGACTCTTAAGGATTAATTTGTATAGATGGTTTTTTTCAGACGGGAAATGTTTGATGAACACCTCACCCTTGAACATGTCTTTAATGGCTTCTTCATCGTAATCGTCTTGTTTATCGATAACATCAAAGATCTTCAAATAATTCTTGTCTCCTGATTGCAAGGACGAGGTTAATTTGAAAAAGCGCTTCTCTGATTTTGAAAGCGATTTAACCAAATGAAATAATTCTTTTGAGGGCTTCATAGGAATTCAATTATTGTCGATGACTATAGTACAAATATATAATTGCTATCCCTACCTAAAAATTGAAAAATTCCATGAAAAAATGACTAAGCCTGAACAAAAGGAATGCTGAATGGGGGTAAAATCTTTATAATCAACAAAATAGGACTTCTTTAAATGAAGTCTAGTTTTACTCTTTGTCGGATTTCAAAAGTGGATTGATCTCTTATTTATATGCTTAACGAGCACAATTCATGGCCTTCTCGACATTTTCTACACGCGATTTTTATTTTCTTTGCACTCATTTTTATGACCAATTTCCATCCTAAAATCTTTACTCTACCAAATGGTATTCGAGTGGTCTATCAAGAACGCAGTCAATCCATGATTGCCCATTGTTGTCTAATGATCAATGCGGGTTCTCGAGATGAAAAGAAGAATGAACAAGGCTTGGCGCATTTAATTGAACATGCATTATTCAAAGGGACAACAAAGAGAAAGGCTTTTCATATTTTATCTAGACTTGACTCAGTAGGTGGTGAGTTGAATGCGAGCACAACAAAAGAAGATACATCATTGTATGCATCATTTTTGAGTGAATATTTTCCAAGGGCAATCGAACTCATTGCGGATATTGCATTCCATTCTAATTTCCCTGAGAAGGAGATAGAGAAAGAAAAGCAGGTTATCATTGACGAGATAAATTCATATCTCGACAATCCTTCTGAAGCTATATTTGACGACTTTGAAGAATTGCTTTTTCAAAGTCATAGTATAGGTCGTAACATTTTAGGCACAACTCAGTCAGTTTCTAAAATGGAGCAAAAGCATATAACGAGCT
>JBCCIF010000134.1:0-6849 GCA_039028335.1 Bacteroidota bacterium | reverse complement strand
CATATCAAATTTATTTTAGCAATCCATTAGAATAAATAAATGCAAAAAAGGTACTACTCATAATCATTCTGCGGCATAGCGCACCTCAAATTTCAATGGATAGACTAAAAATAGTGATTTTAGTTCATGGGTTTGTCGATAAGCCTTAATACCTCATAGAAACTTCATCGCACAGAAAAAACGGATTGGGTACTCAAAAAAATTTTATTCTTAAATGAATGTCATATTTCTAACGCGCGATGTACTAAATAAATTGAAACACTCGCAAACAATTGATGGAGCAACGTCTGAAAAATATTTTTTTAAACGGTTTGGAGGAATACAAAGAACCTTTATTGAGGCTATGCTCGGTATATGCCACTGATGAAGACACCATTCAGGATTTATTTCAAGAGTCAGTGCTAAATATATATCAGTCCCTTCCCTCTTTTCGCGGTAAGTCTAATATAAAAACATGGATGTATCGCATTACACTCAATGTATGCCTCAAATTGAGTAAAACAAGAATAAGGTCCAAAGTCAAATTTGTAGAAATAGCCCATTTAGAAAATTTGATAGATCCATCCAGCTCTACTGAATATTTAGACCCTAGACTAAAAAAACTACGAGCCTGCATTGGCAGGTTAGGTGAATCAGAACGGGCCCTGGTCTCCTTATACCTAGAGGAACTACCATATAGAGAGATCTCTGAAATAACAGGTTTGTCAGAAAACCTGGTGGCTGTCAAGCTGAAAAGAATTCGGAAAAAACTATATCACTGCATAACGAATACGAAATGATAGAAAAAGAATTAATCAGAATTTGGAAATCTTCTCCAAGAGAAGAAATGGTAAAATTTGAAAAGAGTAGACTCATGATTGAAGTGGCCAATAGCTCAAAACACTTCAACCAACTGCTATGGCGGAGAGACATGAGAGAGATTGCTGCAGCTTTGACATCAATTCCCATCTTTTTTTACATCGCTTTTGACGTGTCTTTTTTAGCTTCTAAAATTGCCGCTTGCTTGATATCAATTTGGGGTGCATCTGTGATATTTAAATTGATCCATGCCAGACGAAAAAAGCCAAAGCCTTGGGGTCAAGACTATTTGAAATATCTCCACAGATATAAAAAACATCTGACCTTACAAAAACGAATACTAGACAACGTTCTGCAATGGTATATTGTTCCTTTCGTTTTGTTGATGTTCCTTTTCACTTCTGGTTTTCTAACCGTTCCAGGAAAAGAATTATTCATCTACCTATATTGGGTTTTTATCATTTTGCTAGCGCTTGTCATTTACCGGCTAAACAAAAAGGCTGCAAAAAAATTTAGTCCCAAGATTGAACAATTGGAACGGCTGATTGAGACATTGAATTCACCTTATTGAGTAGGACATAAATCTGTTTTGATGGGATTTGCAACCTACAACAGGGTTCTCAGGATTGATTTGATATGTTAGAAACAGAAAATTGAAAGTCGATTTGCTTGACAAATATTAAATTACCTCATGCTGTTCGTCATTGACAACCTGGTATGATTACCAAAATAATACGTGAGATCCGTTCATTTTTTACTTTCCTATTTCTTGCTTCTCGAAGTCGGTATAGTTTAATAGAGAAAATTGATGTTTTTAAAGTATTAGTCATCAGCCATTGGATTCCCAAAATAGCAAAAACCAAAAATCAGTTCAGCATCAGGGTTTTTGGAAACAAAATCACAGCTTTTAATGACTGGTCATTTAATTACCTATTTAAAGAAATCTTTATAGACGAGGCCTATTATGCTGAAATATCCAATGCCAATATGAGCATTATTGATTGTGGTGCCAACATTGGTGTCGCAGTATTTTATTTCAAACGATTATTTCCGCGTTGCACGCTCATGGCATTTGAGCCAAATCCTCAAGCCTTTGAATTACTAAAAAAAAATATAGAGCAAAATGATTTGGAAAATATTTCCATTTTCAACTTGGCACTTTCAGATACAACAGGCCATAGAGATTTTTTTATCGGCAAGAATTTCGCTGACATCAATGGATCTTTCTTAGAGAATAAGTCTCAGGACAATCGAATAATCGTGAAGACAGATAAATTGTCAAATTACATGAAAGATAAAATTTATGATCTTGTCAAAATCGATGTCGAGGGAGCTGAACATACGATTGTAAAAGACTTGATCAAGACTAATAAAATTAATTGTGCTAAAAGGTATTTGATAGAATTTCATCACCATAAAGACAAAGAAAAGTCTAACTTAACACCATTCTTGCGTTCATTTGAGAAGAACAATTTTGAGCATTTTGTAAAAAAAGACCTTGGACAGGTTGTCACTTCCAGGCATGCAGTTCTAGACTTTCGCATGGTATAAACTGCTTAGCCCTAAACCTTTCGTTGTTTCTAGCAATAATATATTCGTTCAGCGATTAGTTCAACCCCTGCCCTTTAAAATACCTTTGATTTCATTGAGTTTAAGCAATGCCTCTACCGGAGATATGGTGTTCACGTCCAGCTTATTTAATAAGTTGATTACTTCCTCAAACTTTGGATCACTCTCAAACATACTAAGCTGAAAATTGGCTTTGGGCAGAGACTCTATTTTTTGATCGTGCTGTTCCTTTATCCTATCTTTTTCTAAATGCTTTAGGATTTCATTAGCGCGTAAAACCACTTCATTGGGCATACCAGCCATTTGCGCTACATGAATACCGAAACTATGTTCGCTGCCACCTTCCTTGAGTTTTCGCATGAAGATTACCCGGTTGTCCAATTCCTTGACAGATACATTGAAATTTTTAACCCTGGGAAAGTCTTCGGTGATTTGATTGAGTTCATGATAGTGCGTGGCAAACATGGTTTTGGCTTTATACTTATGATGGTTGTGCAAATGTTCGACAATTGACCATGCAATGGATACGCCATCATAGGTGCTTGTACCGCGTCCAATTTCATCCATTAACACAAGACTATTTTCGCTGAGGTTGTTTAGAATACTAGCAGTTTCTGTCATCTCTACCATAAAGGTAGATTCACCTTTGGAAAGGTTGTCTGAAGCACCTACACGAGTAAACACCTTATCAATAATTCCAATTTTGGCATAGGAGGCCGGCACAAATGAACCCATCTGTGCCATCAGCACAATGAGTGCAGTCTGCCTGAGTAAGGCAGACTTACCGGCCATATTCGGCCCGGTAATGATGGCAATTTGTTGCGATAAACAATCCAAAAAGATGCTGTTGGGTACATAGACCTCTCCTACGGGTAATTGTGTCTCAATTACAGGATGACGTCCCTCCTTGATATCGAGCGTTGTGTCTTCTTTGATGACAGGGCGGACGTAGTTATTCTTCCGTGCTAGTTGAGCAAAAGACACCAGGCAATCCAACTGACCAATGCTGTGAGCATTGACCTGAATATCCTGAACAAACTGAGCCGTGAAGTCGACCAACGCGCTAAATAACCTTAATTCAATACTGCCAATTTTTTCTTCGGCCGTAATGATTTTTTCCTCATAGGTCTTTAACTCCTCCGTGATGTATCTTTCTGCATTAACCAATGTTTGCTTACGAATCCATTCAGTAGGCACCTTGTCCTTGTGCGCATTAGATACCTCCAGATAATAACCAAAAACCTTGTTATAGGCAACTTTAAGTGATGAGATCCCAGTGAGTTCTTTTTCACGTTCCTGTACTTGCAGTAGGTAGTCCTTTCCTGAAAATGCAATTTTGCGCAACTCATCAAGCTCTGAATCCACCCCATCTTCAATAACATTTCCTTGACTAGGATTAAGTGGCACTTCGTTTTTGAGTTGATATTCAATTCGGTCGACCAAAGCATCACACGTCTTTAGTCGATCAGCTATGTGATGCAGGGAATTATCTACAAGGTTGTTCAACTGCTCTTTAATGGGCCCGATGTTTTGTAAGGCCTTTTTGAGCTGCAACAATTCTCTTGGATTTACACGCAGTGCTGCTACTTTGGATACCAGACGCTCAATATCTCCTATGTTACCAAGTTTATCCTCGATTTGATGTGTTATTTCTTTTTCTTGAATAAGTGCTTCCACCGCCGTCAGGCGCTGCTCAATTTCTGCGCTGTCTTTCAACGGTAAGACCATCCATTTTTTTAGTAATCGAGCGCCCATCGGAGTCAATGTTCGATCAACTACCTCAAGCAAGGAAATGCCGTCATCCTGTTGAGAAGAAACGATTTCCAGATTACGTATTGTAAACTTGTCCAACCAGACATATTTATTAGTGTCTATTCGAGAAATCGATGAAATATGACTGATCTTCTTATGCTCTGTTTCTTCGAGATAATGCAGAATAGCACCTGCCGCACATATACCCACTTGATTCCCTTCAATACCAAAACCCTTTAGGTTTTTGGTATTGAAGTGTGCATTCAGTTTTTCGTAACCAAAATCAAACCCATAAATCCATTCCTCAAGGCAGAAGGAATTAACATCTTCGGAAAAATGTTTGTCAAATTGCGCTCGGTTTTTTTTGCAGTAAATAATTTCACTGGGAACAAACCCCTGCATGAGTTTATCAATAAATTCAAAGCTGCCTTCGGACAGCATAAACTCACCAGTACTCAGATCTAGAAATGCTACACCATAATTTTCCTTCCCAAAAGCAATAGAAGCCAGATAATTATTCCTTTTTTTATCTAGGACGTTGTCGTTAAGGGTTAATCCAGGCGTTACAAGCTCTGTAACCCCCCGCTTAACAATGCCTTTGACAGACTTGGGGTCTTCCAACTGATCACAGATTGCGACACGATTACCCGCTCTTACGAGACGCGGAAGATAGTTTTCAAGTGCATGGTGCGGGAATCCTGCCAGTTCCATCTCAGAGGCGGCTCCATTTGCCCGTTTGGTCAATACAATGTCCAGCGTCTTACTTGCCTTGATGGCATCCTCACCAAAGGTTTCGTAGAAGTCACCTACTCTAAAAAGTAACAGCGCATCAGGGTGCTTGACCTTGATAGCGTTATACTGCTTCATAAGCGGAGTTTCCTTGGATTTGACCATGCTTTGTCCGTTTTCATTGCAACAAAATAGTTGCAAGAGTATTTGAGAAGGATTTATTTTTCCATGCTCTTACAAGAAGCGAATTTATAAAGACCAGTGACGTGTAGCAATTCGGAATCCGTGAATATTTTCTTTCTTTGTAATCATGCGGAAGTTAAAAAATGAAGAACTTAATCGACCATCCCTAGAAGATTACAAGACTCAAAGAAAAAATGACGTTGTCATTATACTTGATAATATTCGAAGCCTCAATAATGTTGGCTCGGCGTTTCGAACT
This sequence comes from Bacteroidota bacterium, assembly GCA_039028335.1. GTDB lineage: Bacteria > Bacteroidota > Bacteroidia > Flavobacteriales_D > JABDKJ01 > JABDKJ01. Next base: position 1,559 of record JBCCIF010000134.1, on the reverse strand, counting down.
AGTGATGCATTCAATATTGAAAAGATCTTCCTTTGCGGAATTACTGGCACTCCTCCCCATCGAGATATTCACAAAACGGCATTGGGCGCCACAGACTCTGTAGCATGGGAACATGTGCAAAGCACAGAAAATCTGATCAAAAGACTAAAAGGTGAAAACTATCAGGTCTATGCAATAGAGCAGACAGAAGGAGCAATAATGTTAGATCAATTTGTCCCAAATAAAGGGGATAAGTACTGTTTCGTTTTTGGTAATGAAGTTTTCGGTGTGAGCCAAGAAGCAATAGATGCTTGCAATGAATGTCTTGAAATTCCACAATACGGTACGAAGCACTCTCTAAACATATCTGTTTGCATAGGTGTCGTGCTATGGGATTTTTTATCAAAAAATTAACATGACTAGTCGCCATCAACATCAGTCGGAGTGACAGTTATTGACAGTATACTGGATACATCTACCGTGAACAGTATAATCAGATTATTGATTTGAACCTTGAGCTCATTAACCTCAGTAGGCTGATTCTTAATAGCCGTTGCAAGTGGTTCATTCAGCTGATCAATACTGGATTGCACTCTTTGAAACGCTAATTTGATTTCATCATTTACTTCAGTATTCCCTATGATCGATGCCACATAATCACTTAAACTGCTTTCTTCTTGAAAATATAAATTTGATATGCTTTGCAAATTTGCCTCGATCAGCTCCAAAGAATATAGACTGTAATCCGCTTGAAGCGCCAGTGAGTCAACCGGTGTAGATTCAAGCCCTGCAGGAATACCAATTTTAAGTTTTTTTGCAATGGCGAGGGTGTTAATAATCCGGTTAATTATTTGATTGATACTACCATCAAGACCGTTCGCATTATTTTCTACGAACTTGGTACTTTGGCCTTGCCAAAGAGCGTTCAGAGATTGCGTCTTTTCGACCAAATTAGTACCTAACAATTGAAGATAGGACAGTCGATCAGTATCTTGCAAAAGACTCAATGTTTCTGCTTCTTGTTGGGCAAAAAGCAAATATTCTATCGCTGCCATTCCACGACTGCCGGTAGGTAGTGTGTTAATTTGAAGTTCTTTTATGCCACCTGTAATGATTTCTTCTATTGATTCAGCGAGCGCTTCCCAACTGTAAATCCCTAGATGTACGCGAGAACCGTCGACTTCACCGATGTTATAAATTTCAGTAAAACTATAGTTCACTGCACATTCCTTCCATGCTTGTTGAGCAGCTGAGAGGCTTGTACTTGACAAATCCTGACCCAGCACATCAATGCGTGCTTTGAGTTCAACAGAAGAAGTCTCGAATGCGTCATGAACAGAAACGATCTGCAGGTCCAAAATTGATTGTTGAAGTGAACGGACGTCAAATTTTTTTTCTGAATCCTCGCACCCAACCATCAATCCGAACACAAGTATTGCAAATATTTTTTTCATGGTTATAAAGAATGAAGAGTTGCAAAGGGCATCGGCATTTCAAGTCGTGCCTCAAACAGGCAAAACCGCCCTCTTTTTCTCCTTATCATTTGCAGTCGTCCTCATGTATGAAAGAAGGCGGTTTTG
>JBCCIF010000133.1:0-6917 GCA_039028335.1 Bacteroidota bacterium | reverse complement strand
TTGATGAATCGCGAGAAGAGACCAGCAACAATTGGGGAACGCTTGCAATTATTTCAGAACGAGAAAAGGGGAGTAGTGAGTTGAACCTAGGATATCGCGTTTCAACTGATTTCTTTGAATTCAATCCGCTGTTCACTCCCAACGAGCATGAAATGACCCAGCAATTTGCCAATTTCAAGAACAGTTTTGAATTGGGTCAACGAAGCACATTCGTTCTTGGACTTCAATATGTAAACAAAGAAGTCGAAAGCACAGATCGAGGTAATCACGAAAATACAAGCCTAGCAGCTTATGGTATCTTGACCCATTCTTTTGATAATGGGCTTTTTGCGAATGCCAGTTTGCGTGCAGAAAATGATGACAATTTCGGGACCGAGGTTTTACCTCAAGTGAGCCTCTCTTACATCAAGGAAAATTGGGTTTTCAGAACATCTTATGGAAAGTCAATTCGGGCAGCAGATTTCACAGAGCGCTATGTTTCTTTTTTGATCCCCAATTTAAGTCCTGGGCGAAATGCAGGGAATCCGGATTTGGAAGCTGAACGATCAAATTCTTTTGATTTAGGAGCAGATTACAAAAACAAAGGATTGGATTTTTCAATCACGGGATTCTATAGAGCTTCAACGAACTTAATCGATTTTGCCTTGACCAATCAATTGGATATACCAAATTTGACCAATTTGCAGGACAGTGCGGATTATTTATATGCGAGAAATATAACTGAATCTGATGTACTTGGACTAGAATTGACAGTTGGACTCAAGGATTATACTATAAATTCAAATTTAAAGGGTGCCTTGCGATTGAATTACACCTATCTTGAGACAAGTGGTGAAACAGGGGAGTTATCAAAGTATATTTCGAATCATCCAGTGCATAATTTTTCATTTTTATTTGACTTGGCATTCCAAGAGACCCTTGGGCTTAATTTAAATGGGAACTATTTGACCAGACAAGAGGAAATAGTGGAGTCCATTCAAGGTGAAATACCAGCCTCTTACTTCTTGATGAATACCAAGGTCTATTGGAATATTACGCCAGATATATCGGTGTACGGAAAAGTCTTGAATACTCTTGATACGCAATATCAAGAAATTCTCGGGGCACAGGCACCCGGTCGATGGTGGCTTCTCGGTGTGAACTGGAATTTCAAAAAGTAGTTTTTTTCGGCATAGCTTCCTACCTTGTTCACCAATTTGAACTATGGACAAAGTTGAGGCGAAAAAGAAAATCGAAGAACTAAGCAAGGAGCTTCGAAAGCATAATCACAATTATTATGTGCTGAGTCGGCCGAGTATAAGTGATTTCGATTTTGATATGATGCTCAAGGAATTGCAGTCCTTAGAGCTGACATTCCCGGAATTTGCAGAGGAAAATTCTCCGACAAAAAGGGTTGGAGGAGATATAACGAAGAAATTCCCAAAGGTCAAGCACAAGTATCCCATGCTTTCATTGGATAATTCGTATTCAACAGAAGAAATCATAGAGTTTGAGGAGCGTGCGAAGAAATTAGTTGAAGGCGAATTGACCTATACATGTGAATTGAAGTATGATGGTGTAGCTATTGGCATTACATACGTGAATGGTCAACTCAAATATGGTGTCACACGTGGAAATGGACAAGAGGGAGAAGATGTAACCGCGAATGTCAAAACGATCCGATCAATTCCTTTGGAGCTTAGTGGAGATTTTCCCGCGGAATTTGAAATTCGAGGAGAGATTATTCTTCCACGTGCGAATTTCGATCGCATGAACGAAGAACGCATAAAAGAAGGCCTTGAACCTTATATGAATCCGAGAAATACCGCTTCTGGTACGCTCAAATTGCAAGATTCAGCTGTGGTCGCTAGTCGCGGTTTAGATGCCTTTTTATACGGATTGTATGGGGATGATTTGCCTTTTCAAGATCATTTTGAAAGTGTGATGAAAGCAGCGGATTGGGGCTTTCGTATTCCGCCAATCGATCAAAATTATATCAAAAAATGTCAGAACATTGATGAGATCCTTGAATTTATAAATTACTGGGATGAGAAAAGGACAGAACTCGGTTTTGATATTGATGGCATTGTCATTAAAGTGAATTCATATCAACAGCAGAAACAATTGGGATACACGTCCAAGTCTCCGCGTTGGGCAATTTCATACAAGTTCAAGGCAGAATCGGTGAGCACGCGACTAAAGGAAATTACCTATCAAGTCGGTCGAACGGGTGCGATAACTCCTGTAGCTAATTTGGAGCCGGTTTTAATTGCTGGAACGACAGTAAAAAGAGCATCTGTCCACAATGCCGATCAAATTGAAAAGCTTGATATTCGAGAAGGAGATACCGTATTTGTAGAGAAAGGAGGTGAGATCATACCAAAAATTACCGGGGTTGATCTCAGTAAACGGGCACCTGGCTTGAAGGTGCATAGCTATGCAACGCATTGTCCTGAATGCGGCACTGCACTCATTAGAAAAGAAGGAGAGGCGCAACACTTCTGTCCGAATGCTATAGGTTGCCCTCCGCAGATCAAAGGGAGAATAGAGCATTTTATTTCACGTAAAGCCATGAATATTGATGGAATGGGCACCGAGACTATAGATCAATTGGTCAATGAAGGCCTAATTCGCAACTATGCCGACCTCTATTCACTCAAAACCGAAGATCTCTTGCCACTAGAGCGAATGGCTGAGAAAACGGTGGAAAATCTTTTAAACGGACTAGAAGAAAGTAAAGAAGTGCCATTTGAGCGCGTCCTTTTTGCAATGGGTATTCGTTATGTAGGTGAAACAGTTGCAAAGAAATTGGCGCGACATTTCAAGACAATGGAAAACCTGCTCAATGCATCCTTAGAGGAATTGATAGCGGTGGATGAAATAGGAGAGCGCATAGCGGAAAGTTTGATTGAGTTCTTCACAATTGAAGAGAATAGAACTATCCAGCATGTTCTTGCTCAACAAGGTTTGCGTTTTGAGTTGGAGGAAAGTCAATTGGCAGATATGAGCGATAAATTGGCTGGCAATACCTTTGTCGTTTCAGGTGTTTTTACGAATTATTCAAGAGACGAAGTCAAGGCGGAAATAGAAAAGAATGGAGGCAAAGTTTCTGGCTCTATTTCTGGCAAGACTAACTATTTAGTGGCAGGGGAAAACATGGGGCCGAGTAAAAAAGCCAAGGCGGAGAAGTTAGGGGTTGCGATAATCAACGAAGAGGAGTTCAGTAAAATGATCCAATAATACGGTTATTAAAATTCCAGTTTAGTCTATCAATTGGCGTCAAATATGAATTCTTCAGAATTACCAAATGGATCTGGATACTCTCTTATAAAGGGAATTTGGTTTGTTTTTGATTACAAAGAGAATTCGGTTGTGATTTTCTGTTCTAGTTTTGGCAAAGAGGAAATATTCTTGAATAATCAATTGATTTCTCAAGGGAGAAATATGAATCGGAAAAGCACCCACAATTTCAAGGATCCCGATGGAATTGAATATACTGTCCAATTAGATCTCATCAATATGTTTAAATGGCAAATTAAATGCACCGTTCATAGGGAAAATGTTTTGATCAAAACGTTTACAACCAAGCGTAAAAGAGGTCGGAATTTTCTCTTCAAGAGGTTCCTGTTCGTTTTCTTATCGACTTTTTTCTTTGGCATGGCAAGCCATTATTTTAACTGGCCACAAACAGCCTTTTATCTTTTTATGGCTTTGGTGATACTTATACAAATTGTCACATATGATGCAGGACAAATGAATATTGAAGAAGAGTGATTAATACTATTCGTAAAATTGTGAACATTAAAGTTCTCAATTTCAAAATCGAAAATTTAATTTCTAGAGTTCTTTAGCTAAAAACTTAGCCGTGTTCCCCAATCCTGAAGCTGCAAGTGCTTCAGGAGTCCCTGTAAAGACAATGTTTCCGCCACCATTTCCACCTTCAGGGCCAAGATCAATAATATGATCAGCTACTTTGACAATGTCCAAATTGTGTTCAATTACGCAAACGGTATTCCCATTGTCGACCAGTCTGTTTAGAACGGCTATCAATTGATTGATGTCCTCAAAGTGCAGGCCTGTAGTTGGTTCATCGAGGATATAAAAAGTATTCCCCGTGCCTATTTTTGAGAGTTCAGAAGCTAATTTCACCCTTTGGGCTTCCCCTCCGGAAAGCGTTGTACTCTGTTGTCCAAGTGATAAGTATCCCAAACCTACATCCTTCAGTGTTTTCAGAATTCGCGAAATTTTGGGATGTTCTTCAAAAAAGTCTGCAGCAGTATTTATATCCATTTCAAGAACATCGGAAATAGACTTACCTTTATACCTTACTTCTAAGGTCTCTCTATTATAGCGCTTCCCTCCGCAGCTCTCACATTGTACATATACATCAGGAAGGAAATTCATTTCTATCGAACGCATACCTCCGCCTTTACAAGTCTCACATCGCCCACCAGCTGTATTAAAGGAAAACCTTCCTGCTTTATAACCGCGAATTTGCGCTTCTGGAATTTTAGCGAATAAATTGCGAATATCAGAAAAGACCTTGGTATAGGTCGCTGGATTCGAACGTGGTGTTCTTCCTATGGGTGATTGATTGATTTCGATCACCTTGTCCAAATGATCCAAGCCCGCTATTTTTTTATAATTCAGGGTCATGCGGTCTGCATGGAAATAGTAATTGTTAAGAATGGGGTAGAGGGTCTGATTAATCAAAGAGGATTTTCCGCTTCCTGAAACACCCGTCACGCAAATGAACTTGCCCAAGGGGAATTCAACACTCACGTCCTTTAAATTATGACCTGTTGCACCAGTAAGTTTTAATTTTTTACCATTCCCTTTCCGTCTTATTTTTGGGACTGCAATTTCTTGCTTTCCATTCAAATAAGCGGCAGTTACTGATCCATTTGCTGAGATTTTCTTGAAACTTCCTTCCGCTACAACATGGCCACCTAAAGCTCCAGCTCCTGGACCAATGTCTAAAATATGATCTGCTTCGATCATGATTTCTTTATCGTGTTCTACAACGATAACCGAATTTCCACTGTCTCTTAGTTTCTTAAGCGATTGAATCAGGCGGTCATTGTCTCTTTGGTGCAGACCAATACTGGGCTCATCCAAAATATAAAGGACACCTACTAGTTTCGAGCCGATTTGTGTTGCTAAGCGTATGCGCTGAGCCTCACCTCCAGATAGGGTCTTTGCCGTTCTATTGAGTGTAAGGTAATTGAGCCCGACATCTAGTAGAAAGCTGAGTTTGTTATTGATTTCTTTCAGCGCTTCACGCGCTATGATCATTTGTTTTTCATTCAAGTTGTCGGGCAATGCTTTGAACCATTCTGCTAATTCAGAAATGTCCATTTGGGCTAACTCGCTGATGTTCTTGTCGTTGATTTTAAAGTATAAAGCCTCTTCTTTCAATCGACTTCCATTGCACGTGGGGCAAGTAACCTTATCCATGAAGCTGTTCGCCCATTTTAAAATGGACTGGGTCTGTGATTCCTGTGCCTGTCGCACAATAAAATTTACGACTCCTTCATAGTTGACTGAGTATTGATTGATACCTGTAGCTGTTTCTATTTTTAAGTGCTCATCCGTTCCATAGAGGATTTTGTTGAGGGTGTCTTCAGGAATGTCTTTTATTGGAGTCTTTATGGTTAAGTTATCCTTCTTCAGAATGGCTTTTATCTGTTTAAAGATCCAGTTCTCCTTATGACTGCCAAGGGGAACTATGCCCCCTCCATAAATAGACTTATTGTCTTTAGGGATGATTTTCTTTTTATCTGCTTGTGAAACTTCACCTAAGCCGTTGCATTTTTTGCAATATCCATAAGGCGAATTGAAAGAAAAGAGATTGGGTTCTGGTTCAGGATAAGAAATTCCAGAGGTTGGGCACATCAAATGCTGCGAAAAATAACGTGTTTCATTACTTTCCATATCCAAAACCATGAGCATTCCCTTCCCGTATTTTAGAGCAGTTTTTATCGTTTCATTTAATCGTTTGTCGAAAAGACTTTCCAATTGAATTCTGTCAATGACAATTTCGATATCGTGTATTTGATAACGGTTCAGTTCTACCTTCTCACTCAGGTCTTTGATTTCGCCATCGACTCTTGCTCGCAGAAAACCCATTCGCAAAATTTGTTGAAAGAGCTCGCGATAATGTCCTTTTCGCCCTTTTACAACAGGCGCTAGAATGGCAATTTTTTTTCCTTGATATTCTTTTCCAATTAAATCAACAATTTCTTCTTTGCTGAAGCGAATCATTTTTTCCCCGGTTTTATAAGAATATGAATCGGAAATACGGGCAAAGAGTAATCGAATGAAATCGTAGATCTCTGTAATCGTGCCGACAGTTGATCGTGGATTTTTAGAAATGGTTTTTTGTTCTATTGAGATAACAGGGCTTAAGCCTGTGATTTTATCTACATCTGGTCTTTCCAGGCCGCCAAGAAATTGTCGGGCATAGGCAGAAAAGGTCTCTATATACCTGCGTTGACCTTCTGCATAAATTGTGTCAAATGCCAAACTTGATTTTCCAGATCCACTTAAACCGGTAATCACCACGAGTTTATTCCTAGGAATAGATACATCTACATTTTGCAGATTATGTACCCTAGCACCAATTACTTCTATGTATTCGTCTGATTGAAGCTGATCTGTCATTTTTCAGTTGAGCCGGAAATATGCGGTTTTAGATTCGTTGAGTCTTTCTTAGGTAGTTTAATCAGATAGGTCTTTTTAGATTTATTATTTAAGTAGGGTTTTCTCAGCCAGGGATTGAGCAATTTCAATATCTTGTAATTAATCCCTCGTTCATTTGCAAAGTCAGCCCAGTCTTTTACTGCATAATCAAGTTGAACATTTTCAGTTTCATAAGGTGCATAAAGATCTTTGGGTCTAAAATGGAAACCGTTATTTTAGATTTTCACCTGCATAGG
>JBCCIF010000132.1:0-6957 GCA_039028335.1 Bacteroidota bacterium | reverse complement strand
CTTCGCAGCATGTCGGTCAAGAGAAGCTCATCTCCACTGCCTGTGCTGGAGGCATTGCGTGCTGCTACAGCCGCCTGGCCAGCGTGGGTGGCCTCAAACGATATCTTGCCTTTTTAATGCCTTCAGGAGTGATATTCAATATCAAGGCTATTTCCTTTGAACTTAAGTTCATTCTCAATAAAGATGCAAGACGTTTTTCGCTTTTTGTGATTTTAGGGCAAATTTCGCTTAAGCGCTTATAAAAATTGGGATTGGTTTCAATAAACTGCTTCATAAAAGACGCCCAATTATCGTCTATTTGACTTTCGATCTTCAAGCGGTTCAATACATCTTTCAATTGATCGCTATTCTCTTCTACAATATTTAACTGATGCAAACTGCTTTTTAAATTCTCCAAGAGTTCGTTTTTCTGTGCAATTTGAAGAGCTTGCGAAGTCAATTCTTTGTTCTTGTGGTTGAGCTCCTGTTCGAGATTTTCTTTCGCTAAATCTTTGATTCGAAGGGCATTGTTTTTTCTTCTGACCAGGTATAAGGTAAACAAAACCAGAACGGCTAATAGGGCTGCTAAAGCGAAATTTCTGTTTCGAGCTGCTTTATTCTGACTTTGCAGGAGTTTGTTTTCACTATCCCTAAGGGCCAAGCTTGAACGGGCTTGTTCGCTTTCAAATTGAATTTCTAACCGTTTGATCTCAGCTAGTTTTTCTTGTCCTAAGAGACTATCATTAAGTTCAATGTATTTTTCATAATAATCGGATGAGGCTTGAGCATTTTTAAACTTGGCCTCTAAAATTGCTAACCTTCTCAAGGGATCGAGTCTTGATACGTTCTGACCCATTGCAATGGTTAAGCTATCTGATTTCAAGGCATAAGCATAAGAATCTCTTAAATTCCCTTTTCGTTCACTTGCAATAGACATATGAATGAGGACTCCTGCAGAAAGGGCATAGTCTTGAACTGATTCGGCAATGTCCAATGCCCGCTTTCCATATTCAATTGCTAGGTCATTATTTTTCGTTGTTTCATACAATACACAATAGTGTCTGTTGATGTACATCATTCCTAATTGACTTTTATCCCTTAAAATCAATTCACATTCCTTCAAATATTTTAAAGCCGTATCAATTTGATTGAATGCAATAAAAGATGAACATAAATCCGTCATGGCATAAGCATAATTTAGCTCCTTACCTGCAGATTTGTAGATAGCTGCAGCTCTCTTTGTTTCATCCATCGCATTTTCTTCTTCACCCATTTCGGTATAGGCAATGGCCTTGTCTAGCATGACCATGGCGAGCCCAATTGAATCATTCAGACGGGTGTATATTTTTTCGCTTTTTTGAAGATTTTCCATCGCAATAGGCAAGCTGCCGTGATCGATATAAGCTGCACCTAAAAACGAATAAGCATGTGCGATATGTTCTTCTTCTCCACATTGATTGGCTATTTCAAGAGCTTTTTGCGCTCTTTTTATGGTCTCTTCAGGATCGTGTTGAAACAATGCAAAGCGCGTGATTGAAAACCTGAAATCCATTTCAAGACAAGGGTCATTCGTCCTTTGAATTCGCTTAAGCGCAGCGTAATGTGCATTTTCAGCAATAGAATCCCACAATCCAGCGCGCTCTCGTACCTGACCTAATAAAGAATACAAACGAGCGGCTGTCGTATCTGATTCAAGGAGCTCAACGTTTTTGAATAATCGTGCGTAAGTTGAATCACAGGCTTGTTCTGAATTCAAACATGTCCTAAGGGATTTTATTTTTTTCTCCAATTCATTGGAATGCCCAGAAACAAAAAAGAAAATGAACAGCAGAAATACAAAGGGCTTTCGAATATTCAATTTGAACATGGATTGTTTCAATTTTGTGCGCTCTAAGTTAATCAAACAACCCGGTTGAGGAGATCATGCTAATCTTCAAACCATATTCTACAGGCTAGATGGTTGCAATGCTTTCTTTAAATTAGCATCCTGCAACCGGGCTGTTTTCAAATTAATGCAAATTCAATGCATTTCGATGTGCTATGACTTGCATCTTTAAGTCATTTAACTGTGTGCTCACTTTTATATAGTGTTCCTTCATCTTTTGAACTTTTTGTTCGTTGAGGGGGTCATCCAGAACTTCCTTAATGTATGGGAATTGTCCAAAGTCAATATTTCTTTCTTCAGCATAATTTTTGACGAGTAGAATGTAGTCCTCCAAATTTTGGACATGCTCTAGATTCATATCATCAGCAACCATTTTGTCTATGGGTTGAGCAACCGTATACGAAGACGTTGAAATATTTAAAATCTTATTCGTTTCGAAAATGTGGGTTTCAAATTCAGGATCGATCTTGGCCAAAGAAAGTTGAATTTTATTCATAACCATTTGCATTTCTTCGACTACTGGAGCCAAATCATTGTTATTTAAGCCAACTGCTGTATTGATATAGGAATAAAGGTCTTCGCCATTTGATGCTGACCAGGCAACACCCACAATTCTCTTAAAGTCCATGGCTTTCATCTCTTCCGGTTTTACGGCAATTGCTAAGCCATCTTGATTTCCGCTCGGAAGGATATAGTCTCCAAGGTCCACTTTGCCAATGGTCTTTACAGGAACCTGTCCCATAAAGGCTACTTTTTCATATTTGTGCTTTTGATAATCATCTGGCATTGCTCCGATTACTGAAGGGTTCTTAGAAATGACCATAAAGCGATCGGCCTCTTTGAAATTACGAGAGATTTTACCTCCCTTAACTGCGACAACTTCACCAAATGTCAAAACCTCATGAGGTTCTTCTTTTTCCAACCATTCCGCATAATCTGCTCCTCCTGACTCATAGGCGACACCTAAGTTTATTGCGTTATAGGTAACATAGGATGAGTACTGAATTAATTGTACAACCAAATCGACTCCAGACCAAACTACATCGTCACAATCTCCCGTAACGCAAAGTCCAGAGGCACCCACGACATTTGTAGCAAATTGAAAGGTAGCATTTGAAACATCCAATAATTCATCTATTTGGCCAAACGTGTAGTTATTGTTCAGCTCTTGCACCAATGAAGCTGGTAAGTCGGCTGGAGGTGGATTCGCGTCTTCATCATCTGGGTCGATGTCTTCAGCATCGTCTCCGGCACCAGAGATGATGTCATCAATTATATGCGCTGCTACTTCACCTTGTGTGAAGAATCCTTCAATCCTTCCAACTGGATCTTCATTTCCATCAAAAAAGGTGACGAAATTGGTATTTCTTCCTGGTGTTCCGCCATTCACTTTTATCGCAAGACCATGGGCACCTCCTTCTATTTGAAGAGGATAGTCTTGATATGAATCTTGAATTCCATTTGGCATATCTGGACTTATGCGCACAGCACCTTGTAAAAACGATGTGCCTGAGACACTAAAGTCTCCTTCAACTATTGCATTATTCCCCACATTCAAATCCGCAAAAATTTCAGCGCTGTTACCAACGTTCAAGTTTTGTCCAATAGTGGTGTTGAGCGAGATATCGACATTACTAAGAAAATTTGCATCTTCTGTTACGGTCAAATTATTGTTGAGTAGGGTAGAGCCTTCAACAGTTAGGCTTGCTTCTAGTTGGCTTTCTCCTCCAACTGTTAAATTGCCTTGTAGATCGGATTCATTGAAAACCGTTAAACTATTTAGTTGTGTGTGTCCAAATACATCTACATTACCCATAACACTTAAATTGTCATTTAAAAGTGAGGGGCCATCCACCGTCAAGGAGCCTGTTGCAGTTATGTTTCGATGATATGCATATGGAACAAAGTAAAGCGCTTGCCTATTCAATTCCTCAAAAATTCCATCTTCATAGCTGACATCCACACCGAGGTCTTTAGGCATTCCATCCCAATCGATTTCATAGAAGGCAGTTGTTCCACCGGTCCAATCTCCCTGACCGATAACCGTGTTGATCATGCCATAGGCATCAGTGGTCAATTCTTGAACCTCTTCATAAATAAGCGTGCCATCAAAGTCGTAGATACTAAATTTGAGGCGTATATCATCATTGGAAAGATAGGTCTCGCTGAGGTCTTGCCCGGGAAGTTCAAGTCCATCATTGTCCAAAATTACTGCTTGATAGGTTAATCCGTCTGTTTGAGCTTGTGTCGCAGCGGCAATTAGCAGCACAAAGAATATGTTAAATAAATTTTTCATGATTATCGATTATTTCGGATGTAACAATAGTCGCAGTCACCTAAACTCCATAAAAGGCCAATGGTGAAGGCGCTTGAATTAATAATGAGTTTTTCATTGTCGGTTGTTCCCAATGGAAAGCCTTTGCTGTAGCTGTATTTGAGTGAAACACCAACACGTGAATCAGAGCAATAGTTAAAGCCAATTGCTGGAGAAACGAAAAGCCTCGGTTTATCAAATTGTTCAACCTTCTTCAAGGAGAAACTTTCGTTATTTATGCTTTGAGTTCCTTTCACAAAGAACTGCGGACCTCCTGCTGCTCGCAGAAAGAAAGAAAAACCCTTTTTCTTGAAGACTTCAGCGTCCATTCCAATTTGAATGCCTGTATACGAACTCTCCCAGCGCAATTCATTAACATTGAATTGATCGGAGCCAAATGCAGAATATTTATTCAAAAGGAGTGAAGCATGGTAGTGAAAGAGGCGATTCAGCTCTTTGCGGTATCCAACGGAGTAGGTGAAATTATTCTCAGAAAATAGGTCGAGCGTACTTTCTCCTTCTGAATTTGTATAATCGAAAGAAGTGGTATTTCGACCAATGTCTACTGTAAACTGTTGGGCAATAGATTCAATAGACAATAAGAGCGTGAAAAAAATGTAATTATATATTCTTCGTTTCATAGTTTTTCAATTTTGAATGTTCTTGAAAGGTCTCCTGCTTTAATGTGAAGAAAGTAGAGCCCTGCACTTAGATCTTTTCCCTGAATTTCAATTTTGGATTGATTGTCAATTCTTAATTCCTCAATAAGTCGGCTTTGCATATCCACTATTTTGATTGAGTACGACAGTTGTGTCTGATCTTCAATGAATAGGGTTAAATCGTTCCAAAAAGGATTTGGGTAAACTACTGCTTCCAATTGTCCTGGGGTACGCTGTCTTATCGACTTGATACCTGGCTTTTGTAAAAAGCCTTGCCGAAAAACGGATCGCGATAAAGAATGTGAGCCAATAGGGCTGCCTTGTCCAACACTTTGATGAACAAGCAGAGATTTATTGTCTGATGACATATTCGCACTTAGGCCTGCAGAAGAAAGCGTGCTTCTTATTACTTCGTAAGATTGGGCACTCCCATAAGCCGGAAAAAGACAAAATGTTAAGGCAATAAAAAGTGATTGAAATGTTCTATTTGTTTGCATGATGGAGCAAATGTATAGGACAAAATTGCCCATGTAAATAAAAGGAAGTGGACAAGAAGTAGACGTGCTTATTCAGAGGGTGGACAAGTAGTGGACACGATTTTATCTATCTGTATTTCAAATAGATAGATTCCATTTTTCATGAGAAAACAGGTCCGTTTAATGCTTGATTCTCATTCTTTTTAAGGTGGACAAAAGATAAAATTACATGGAATCGGATCTATTCCAATTAGTAAACAACAAATTCAAGCTTTAGCTCTTGTATGATTTCACCATCATTTGCTATGATAAGAATAGATTTTTGGTTTTTGCCTTTTTGCAGCTCTTTCGTGTTTATTTCTACGGGAATAATTCCTTTTTTCCCAGGAGTAAATATTTCTTTAGGGAAATCTACAACCGTGCAACCACATGCGGCTTGAACATGATCTATTTTAACCGGAGACTTGGTATCGTTCAAGAACTCAAACGTATGGTTGATCAATTTTCCTCTTTTAAACCTTCCTAATTCGGCAATTTCATTTTCGAAATCAAGTTTCACTTCTTCTTCAACATCAGGGATCACAAGCTCTTTGTTAGATTTCTCAATTGCCAGAATTTCTATCTTTCTTTCAAGAGCAGCGGCCCTGCTATACACAGAGTTTCTTTGATCGTTGACGTTGTCGCTTACTTTTTCATTGGCTTTGGTTTCTCCGAAAGGAATTTTGACAAAATTCAAATAACCGCCAATTGGGGACACATCTTGGATATATTTCTTAAAAACACCATCTCCATAATTTTCAAAGTGATTAATCAACGATTGAATTCTTCTCAAAGTGAGATTCTTATTGTAATCTCCTTTAGCCAATGGAGAGGCGTATCCTTTTATTGCCAATTCTATTCGCTCACCTTTTTCCAATTGCTTGAGCAGCAATTGCGTTACCAATTCCAACTTTTGAACTCCTGAAAAGGCGGTGCTATCAAAAAAGCCCATGATGTTTTTTTCTGCTGTATTCTTCTCTTCTTCCGATAATCCTGAGGCATATTCTTTTCTGTATGCTGGAATAAGCGAACGATAATTCTCCCAAGTGGCTAAGTAATCCAGTGTAGTTGAGGTGTCTAGAGTCTTCGGATTGGGCTCGTCATTGTGAAAATATAGACTAATTGGCAAGTACTTTTCTAAGTCCGAAATATCTGCTATGACAGGCAAGGTATCTTTGCGTGGT
Source organism: Bacteroidota bacterium (assembly GCA_039028335.1). Taxonomy (GTDB): domain Bacteria; phylum Bacteroidota; class Bacteroidia; order Flavobacteriales_D; family JABDKJ01; genus JABDKJ01. The sequence continues at coordinate 421 of JBCCIF010000132.1, read as the reverse complement.
TCATCCATTTCTGATGAGAATTGATAAATGTCATTGCAACATGTCCCTTTGCTCCATGGACTTGAACCTTCTCTATTTGAGCTTAGAAAGCCTTTTCCATCTCCATTTATATTAAAATAAAGATCGTTTGCCGAGCTATTTAGAGGCAAACCTGCGTTAATGACATTCATTAACTGTCCTTTAGCATCGCGATCTATAAAGTGAATATCCTGTCCTCCATATCCAAAATGCCAGCTCGAACTAAAGTATAATCGTCTAAACTCAGGAAGATAGAATGGGCTAATTTCGTCATCAGGTGTGTTCACTTTCTTTCCTAAGTTTTTTGCAGGCGCCCATTCTCCATTAATTTTTTGACTTCTCCATATGTCCAATCCTCCTTCTCCTCCAATGCGGTCTGATACAAAATACAGGTATTCCCCCT
>JBCCIF010000131.1:0-7032 GCA_039028335.1 Bacteroidota bacterium | reverse complement strand
ATGTATTACGACCTCCTCAGAAAGCATTGGAACTGAATACAGAAAATCAAAATGAATACAATTCAACCCTATTAGAACGAATTGAACGATTAAAAAACTAATGCTAACACCGTAAAAATTAATTGCTGTAAAAGCCTATATATAAAAACCCTAGAAGCCTTTCTATCTGTAATTATTCGTTAACCCAAGTTCTTAAACCGCGCAACTAACCTTATTCAAAACCATTATACGCAATGAACCCAGACATCCTATATATTCCAATCAAATCAGATTCAGAACGTGAATCTGTTGCAACGGCTTGGGAAAGTTCTGGTGGAGTGGTTAAAAGGCTAGACAAATTTTGGATAAAGCCGAATTCAGAAGACGCTAATTTTTCTATTTATGGTAATGATACATTATCTTTAGTCCTAGCTCAAATAATAAATGCAACCCTTGTTAGTCCAAGAGATGAACTGATTGCTGAACTAGACAACCAATGGATCAAAAGAGATATAGAATTGATTTCAATAGAGGCAATTTCAAAAATTCAATTCCCTCGTTTTTGCAAACCTGTCACTCCTAAATTATTTCAATCGCAGATTTATGATTCACGCGAATCATTGATGGAAAGCTTGATTGATTTAAAAAAAGAAGAACTAATCATAATCTCTTCAATAGTCGATATTGAAGCCGAAGTGAGATCATTCGTTCTCAATTCAACGATTTGTGATTTAGCAATTTATGATGGCCAAGCCGATATTGATGAAGCTAAAAACTTTATTCAGGACTTTATTCAATCGTCTAACTCTGAATTACCAAATTCCTATGTTCTTGATGCAGGATACAATTCAAAATTAGGTTGGTTCATAATCGAGTTCAATGCTGCTTGGGGAGCGGGACTAAATTCATGCAACCCTAAAAAAGTAATTGCCTGTATTAGGGAAGCAACTAAACACTAAACTGCGCAAAACAATGAATAAAGTTAATGCGATGCACCAGCTTTATACTAAACGTTATAATCAACGACAAATAGTACTCAAATGCCCAGAATAGTATTGACATACGGATTGAGCCCATTGATACTATTAGTGACAAGCCTTTTTGTGAGAGGTAGTCTTGATATTGCCCTGTACGATTCATATGTGGTAATAGCTAAATTTCATATCATAATTGCGATTGCCTTACTATTTGTCTTTTTTACCATGACTACTTGAGGGATTAAAAAATATTCAAGAAGATTAAGCTCAACGCTGAACTGGCTGCACTATGGAATTACAACAATAAGTCTGGCAATAATTGTGGCACTTGCAAGCAAGAAAACTAGCCAACCTATTACTTACACTGATCATAGCGTATTTGACAACATTGACGAATACGATGCTCAAATATCGAGTAATTAATGGCTTGCACTAATCGCGGTGATTTTTGCACCAGGTCAGTTACTATTCTTATTTAACGTGATCAGGGCATTTATAGTAAAAAGGAAAAGCTTATAACAGCAAATAAACAAAAGCGCCAAATTCACTATATTCGAGAAAGCGTTTTTGACATTTTCAAACCGCTTGAGCGTAAAAAAAATTAAAACCATTGAAGCAAGCAGTAATCAAAAGCCATAAGAGATTTAGGCGTCACAGAAGAAGTTCGTTATCGATTATAGTTTTGTTGATCTTATTCCTTTGCAATTGGTCCAGTTCATTGGAGGCCCAATTCACTGAATCCTTTTCTATTCAAAGACAAGGGGCAGAATACCAAATTCCCATTGACTATAATAATGATGGCTTTCCTGATGTTGTTTCCTTTGAAAATGGCGTTCATCTTCATCTGAATGACGGAACCGGTCAATTTCCATTTCAAGAAAAGATCTTGCTCAAAGAAGATCAACTTCAAATCAATTACAACTTTGAGCATTGTCGCGTTGGAGACCTCGACTTAGACGGAAAAGTTGATATTGTTTTTATTGCGCATCATCACTTTGTAGTGTTATTTAATGATGGTTCAACAGGCGTAGATGAAATAATTGAGGTTCATGCTTATCAAAATCCAATCTTTCTCAACCATATGTCTTTAGGAGATTTAGATGGAGATGGTTGGCCTGATTTAATTTGCACCGTCAACAATGTTTCTCCCTTTGCACCAGAACAACCACTTAGATGGTTCAAAAACAATGGTGATAGAACATTTGGGACAGCCAATGATGTTGATGTTATTGATGGTGCCCGCTTTTTTTGTGCTGTACATGATATTGATATGGATGGAGATAGTGATCTGGTTGTCCAAGACAATGATAATGGAAATGGAGGAACACTAGCGTGGTACAGCAATGACGGCTTTGGCAATTTCGCTGCAGGGCAAATCATTGGTACCAATGATGAATTTCACGGCACAATGCACTTTGCAGATTTCAATGGAGATGGAATTCATGATTTATTGACGTCCGAAAGTCCAACATCGGCCTATGAACCGATTTGGTATATGTCAAATGGTGCCGGAGCTTTTAGCCCAAAAAATAGTTTGATCAATCAAGGTTCAAGTTATACCTTCCTTCCTTTCGATACCGATCTAGATGGAGATATGGACATCATTGCTGCAGAAGATAATTTCGAATGGTGGGAGAACGATGGAAGCGGTTCATTTTCCATTGGATCTGACTATTCAGAATTAAACTATTCTCATGACTCGGCTTTAGAAAGAACGCGTAATCCGCATGCAGCTGATTTTGATCAAGATGGACAAGCCGAGATTTTGAATGATGGATTAATTTTTAGTCGCACAGGGCCCTTAGCGTTCAGAAAAGATGTGATTGTCGGGAATTCCTATACCTCTTATTTGAAAGCTGCGGACATGGATGCAGATGGAGATCTCGACTTGATTGGCACCGATGATCCAGGGATTGCCTGGTTTGAGAATAATGGCAATTTCGATTTTTCCCCAGTCAAGTTTTTTCGACCTAACTATGCTTACCCCGGATTCATCTATAATTCGAATTTCTTCCGCCCATTGGATTTACCTTTAGTTGATATCAATGGAGACGAACTACTTGACGTCCTGGCCCCTACAGATTTTCCCAATTCATCTGGATCGCCTATAAGCGCCAATGTGCTTGCACTCCTTCAAGATTCCTCTGGTTTTTTTGAAAGTCAATCAGTCGAACTATTGCCTCTTGATGAAATTTCTACAGATGAGATCAGAAGTGTGGATATAGACATGGATGGAGACCTTGATCTGATTCTAAGTTCATACTATGCTGCACCAATTTTTGGCTCTCAAATTGAAATAGCTAAAAACGATGGCAATGATACATTTTCTGCTCTGGAAAATCTGTATACCTCAAGTCGAAGAGTTCATGAAATGATCTTTGAAGATTTTGATTTAGACGGCCATGTAGACCTGTTATCGAGCGAACACAATACCAATGACAATTCAAGTTTGCTTCTTATGCATCGCAATAACGGTGATGGAATTTTTGAAGAGCCTGACACTCTGTTCTTTCATTCTTCCTTCCTTAGCTACCCAAAAGTTGAAGATCTTGATTCAGACGGATTAAAGGATATCATTTTCGCAAGTTTAGGTGAGCAACAACTTTACTCCATGAAAAATATGGGAAGCATGCAATTTTCTCAAGAGGTCATTGAAGATCAATTCGATCTTATGGACCATGAAACAATCGATTTCGATATGGATGGTGACTTTGATATTATAACATTAGAAGATAATGAAGAATTATCTATTTACGAGAACAATGGAAACGGTGAATTTGAAGAGCCCTTTTTGCTTATGGAGGTGCCAATGGAATTCAATGAAAAGAGGTACTTAAGCATTGCAGATTTTGATGGAGATGGAGATGAAGACATTGTAATTGGCGGTGATGTAATACTTATTCAAAACCTAGCTATTCACAATTTTGTACTTTCAGGAAATGTCTTTTTTGACCAGAATGAAAATGGTCTGCAAGATAGTCTTGAAACCGGATTATCAAGTATGCCAATCAATATTGCGCCAGACGCCTATCTGAATCTAAGTTCGAGTGAAGGTGACTACGCATTCCTTGTTGGAATAGGAAATCACGAAGTGTCTATTGATATAGACACTTTGTGGAATTTAACAACAGACTACGATCTTTATGATGTTCTCGTCAATGAGGATGTCCCGATTAATGACACATTGCACTTTGGGCTATTTCCCGACACCTTGTTCTCTATTTTAGACGCTGAAATAACGAGTTCTTTTGAGCGTTGTTTGGATACGACAAACCTGTGGATTTCCGCGAAAAATTTAGGAACAACTCTTCCAAATGGACTGATCACTTTAAGTCTTGATCAGGGTATACAATTCTACCAAGCGAATATTGCACCCGATTCTATTGTGGGACAGAATCTATATTGGAACTTTGACAGTCTATACTATTTCAGCGAATATGGCATTCAATTGGAAATGATTATGCCGGTTTTTGATCCTTTTGATTTCCATTACACCTCTCAACTGACCGTTAATGAATTGGATTCGGTTGGAAATATTACACAGCAAATCGAAGAGCATTGGAATTTTGAGCTCAGTTGCTCTTATGATCCAAATGACAAACTCGTTGATCCCATTGGAATGGGCAATGAAGGTTATATTTTTAATGAAACCGATTTAGAGTATATCATCCGTTTTCAGAATACCGGAAACGATACCGCATATGTAGTGACGATAATAGATACCTTGGACCAGCATCTGGACATTGAATCATTTCAATTTTTAACCAGTAGTCATGAACCTGAGATTAATCTCTATGAAAATGGAAAATTGGAATTTATTTTTAATGATATAAATCTTCCAGATAGCGGAGCCAATTTTTTGGGAAGCCAAGGTTTTGTGCGCTATCGTATTTCGCCTTTACCCGGGTTGACAGAACAAACAGAAATACGAAATGAAGCCTATATTTTCTTTGATAATAATGTCCCCATTCAGACCAACGAAGTCCTGAATACAATTTACGAATGTCCAACACTCGAATTGTCGATCAATGCTTTCGATTTCTGTCAAAACGATACAATTGAAGCATCGGCAGAAGCTGATTATTTTGACACCATAGAATGGTTTATCAATGATGTTCCCTATGCAATGGGAAATCAGCTTGACACCCTTGCTGATCTAGCGGGGCCATTGGAGATCAAGATGATAATCAGTAACGATTTGTGCATAGACTCTACCTCAGTTCAAGTGTTTGTTAATCCCTCCTATTTAATAGAGAACAATTATTTGATATGTAATGGAGACAGTATTCTAATAGGAAGTGAATATTTTTTCGAGCCAACTCAGTTCACTGACAGCATGCAGACCATTATAGGTTGCGATAGTATCATTTGGACAAATTTGGAAATAACACTAATCGATACTTCTCTAACACTAAGTGAAAATTCACTTGCCGCTAATGATATAGAAAGCCAATATCAATGGATTGATTGCAACAACAGTTTCTTTGAAATTGAAGGTGAAATTTTTCAAGTTTTTGAACCCGAGCAAAGCGGTAGTTATGCTGTTATACTGACAAATGAATCATGCATTGACACAAGTTCATGTGCTGGAATTATAATCATAGGTCTGAACGATTTCAACTCTGAATCGAACGTTTTGATTTATCCGAACCCAACTGAGGGCGAATTATTCATTGAAATTGAACAACCACATAATCTCGAAATTGTGAAGATCAGCGATGTTTCTGGGCGACAAGTCTATTCTCAATTTCTTTTTAAGTCCACTTCCAGATTAGAACTGGACATCTCGCAATTCGAATATGGAATATATACTATTGAACTGAAGAATTCGTCCGGAAATAGTGTCACGAAAAAAGTGCTTTTCACAAGATAGATCGTAGATTAAAAATCGAAAGGACTCTAGCACACGTTGCTTTCCTAAGGAACGTTAATCTCTAAGCAGATAAAATCCATAATTGCAATATCACTAATCATCTTCGGCACAGGTTGTCTTGCTCAAGTTAATTCGAGTAAGTTGTTAGGCGATTGGCAATACAGCAGTGGTTCAGCTGACTATGATCCTTTAATTGAATCTCCTCCTCCAATGAAAGATTTTAAACTTTTTATTAAAAAGGACGGAACATTTAAATTGCCTACGGAGAAATTTGAGATTTCTGGAGAATGGATAATGAGAAATGATACTTTAGTCTTGATAGGAAGCCCTGCGGGAAAGAATCTTAAAATAGAGTTTGCGTTTATTACACCTGTTAATGATTCTACATTGACGGTTAAACTCAAAGATGACGGATTCAAAAGCCAGGTGTTGACAATAAAAAGAATAAATTAAAAGCCAGTGGCAAACTATCGATAATAGGCATGCCCAGCACAACAAAGCGTTGCACTCCCATGAGCCGAGAGATTAAAAACATTATTATGTCATTAAATCTTCCAAACCATCCTCTTTTCAATCAGCTTTGCAAAAAAAGCTCTGACATACTTCCTTCTTTGGACTTTGTCCACCATCAAATTTCTAGAGGAAGAGTCTCCTTTAAATCGAAAGATGATTTAATCGTAACGATTCAACATGGTGGATACGATATGCCAGAAGTTTTATTTGGCTACAGACAAGATCCTTCTATAATTAGATCCTGGGTTTTACTAGAATACTATATTGATCAGCAAACACCGATATACAAAAAACATGTTGAATTGAAATCATTCTATGATTTTGAATTTGATTTTGAATTACTAAAAACACATCATGATAGAATATTGGGAATTGTAAAAAAACCAAAAGCTTACTTAGACTGGCAGAAAAAAACTAATATCCCAGATATTTTCAAAGTATAAAAACGAAATACGGCAAAATCTAAAGCACATCGTTCATGCCAGCCGGCATGCAGAAAATTTCAGCTTAGTCAGAAATCGGCTGCCAATATTGTCAAGTAAAAGGTTCTAGACTATTTCAACTTTACCTAAGTACCTATAGGCAAGAAAAACAATCGCGTGCATAAATATTTCAATTCAATTATTATTTAGATGCAAGAGTAATTTCATATATCGTATACGATATATTATTTTTACTTATATTTGTACT
>JBCCIF010000130.1:0-7144 GCA_039028335.1 Bacteroidota bacterium | reverse complement strand
CTTCGTTCGACTTTGAATGAGAAACTTGGAGCCCACCAATGTGGTCACTCAGGCGACTACTGCCCGCCCTGCAGACATCTCAGTTACCCATTCAGATTTGGGTTCCAGTACCTTCTCTCTGTTGGTGAGCACTTCTTTCATAGCAAGAATTCTGAAGACATAGCGTTTAGTCTCTTCTCCTAACAATAAATCATAATAAGAGTTCACTTTTTGAATCGATAATTGTTTGTCCAAGCCATTCATTCCCATATTATATGAGGCAGCAGCTAAAGACCATGATCCGTATTTTTCAAAAGCTTCATTCAAATATTTGCAAGCGGCTTCAGTAGATTTTTCGACATTGTATCGCTCATCTACTTCATCGTTGATTTCCAGACCATAGGATTTTCCTGTTTCTCTTAAGAATTGCCAGAAACCAACTGCTTTTGCAGGAGATACCGCATTTTCCAGCGCACTTTCCGCAACACAGAGGTACTTGAAATCATCTGGGACATTATTCTTTGCCAAAATGGGTTCTATGACAGGAAACCACCTATTGGCTCTTTTATGCAAAAGCAGCGTTTGTGATTGCCAATAGGTATTGACCATTAAATCGCGATCCAAACGTTCTCTTATATCTGTTAATTCGAGAGGAACTTCTTCGCCTGCAAAGGAGATTTCCTCAGGAATTGAAAGTGCATAAACTTTATAATTGTTCGCTATGTGATTTTGATAGTGGTCATTGCCATCTTTCTTTGATGTCGTTCCTGAAAATGAAATGAACCAGATTGCAATTCCTGAGAGAATTAAAATGGGAAGAAAATATTTTTTCATGCTCTATGCCGCCTCTTTATTGGATTTCTTATTGTGTTTCGTGATGAAAAACATCGTCAAAAATAAGACCAAAAAATAAGCAAAAAAACCAATCGTGTGCAGATGGGTCCAATCTTTTACAAACCTAAAGATATAATAAACGAGAAGGCCAGAAAGGATTGCTACACCGCTGAAAACGAAAGCGACTTGACTATCTGACAAACCTAGATAGGAGAGGTTATGGGTAGTATGATCTTTTCCTCCTACAAAAGGAGATTGTCCCCGGTTGATTCTATTGATAACAACTATAGTAGTGTCAATCAATGGAAGCAAAAAGACCAATAATACCGTTATGATTTGTCGTGAAGTATTCAGATCACCGTCAATAGAAGTTGCGTTCCAACAGTATTTCACACCTATTGCCGCAAGAAGAATACCTAAAAACTGGCTACCTGTATCTCCCATGTACATTTTAGAAGGATGCCAGTTGTAGAATAAAAATCCTATTAAAGAGCCAATTACACCGATCACAATCATGAATTCCAAGCTCGATTGCTGGCCTTGTAAAGCCATATAGATAAGCGCAAGGAGAAGGATAAAGATTGAAACGACAGAACTGATAGCATCCATGTTGTCCAGCATGTTAATTGAATTCATGATGCCAACTACCCAGATCAAGGTGAAAATATCGTTCAACAAATCAATGGAAAATAACTCTATGCTTGTTCCTGTCGTGACCAATACAAGGCCACACAGCAGCTGGACTGCGAATTTCAAAAAGGGCCTTGTATCATAGGCATCGTCCGCCAATCCCATCAAGAAAGCCATAGAAGTGGCGAAAATTATTCCCAAAGAACTGTTTTCAATTTCAGCATTTCCTGCGCCAAAGAATAAGGAATAGATAGCTGAGGCAATAAGAAAACAAATAAAAAATGAGATTCCACCAAGAGCTGGTTTTACTTCGTTGCTCCAACGTATTACCGTTTCTTTTTGATCTCGTATCCCAAGCGTTTTGGCAAAATTCAATAAGATTGAATTCAGCAATAATGAGAATGCCGTAATCCCAACAAAAAAGGAAGCGTAGGTGATGAATATTTGGTATTTCTCTTCCAAAAGAAGTTTAGGCTGGTCAAAAATAAAATTTTAGAATGGTGAGACAAAATTGGAAAAAGAAATTCCTTCATGATCTTTATCGGAAATAAGCCATTCTTTTTCTGGCCAAGGTAAATTCAAATCATTATCATTCCAAAGTAATGTTCGTTCCGATTCTTGATGATAATAGTTGTCACACTTATAACTAAAGATGGTGTTTGGCTCTAAAGCGCAGAATCCATGTGCGAAGCCGCGTGGAATAAACAATTGCTTTTTATTCTTATCGCTTAATTCAATTGAAAAGTTTTTTCCATAAGTAGGACTTGATTTTCGAAGGTCGACCACAATATCCAGAGCAGATCCATTCAATACATAAACGAGTTTCGCTTGGGCAAAAGGAGGAGCTTGAAAATGCATACCCCTTAAAACGTTTTTTTTACTTACAGAGCAATTATCTTGTACAAAAATTTCAGGGCTTACTTGGTTAGAATATTTTTTTTGGACATAGGACTCGAAAAAAATACCTCGCTCATCTGTGAATTGCTTTGGCTCAATTACCAGTAAATCTGAAAAGTCCGTTTGTGTAATTTTCATCTGAAGAAATTCCAAATACGTTTGAAAATATTCTGTTTTGCAGAAGCTTCACGTTCTTCGTAATATCCATATCCTCCGCTTCCGTATCCTTTATTTCCATATCCGTAGCCATAGCCATAACCATAGCCATAGCCGTAATAATAACCGTATCTATTTCGATCAACATCCAATCCATTGAGGATCACAGATAACTTATGAATTTTATTTTCATTTATAAGTCTATCTACGTTTTGAACGAAATTTTTCTTGCTGTAATCAGCTCTGAATATATAAACGGGGTAATCTGCCTTCTGAATAGAATAGATACCATCGGTTACCAATCCAACAGGTGGATTATCAATGATAATGATGTCGTACTTAATTTTCAGTTCATTCAATATCTCATCCATCTGAGAAGTCAATATCAATTCAGAAGGATTCGGAGGAATAGGACCGGCTGTAATAAAGTCAAGATTTTCAATCGTACTTTTGTTTATCGCATTCTCCAGCTTTCCTTTATTGATGAGTAGGGTGCTCATTCCAAAATTGTTCTCAACCCCAAATCCTAAGTGAATTTTGGGTTTACGCATGTCTAAGTCAAGTACGATGACTTTCTTACCTGAAAATGCAATGATCCCAGCAAGGTTAATCGCCACAAAGGTTTTACCCTCACCAGAAATGGTAGAAGTAATAGCTAATATTTTTGCTTTTTCTTCATTATTAATGAATTGCAAATTCGTTCGAATAGCTCTAAAGGATTCAGCAATAAGCGACTTTGGGTTTTTATCAACCAACAATTGAGAAACCGGAATTTCTTTTTTGTATTTCGGAACGATTCCCAATATACCAATAGAAGCATTTGAGAGCTTTGCGATTTCATTGAGCGAAGTGATGTTATTGTGCAATAGGTAGCGCACAATTACAAAGATCAAAGAGAGGACAATGCTAAAGATGATAAAGGAAGCATAAATAATATTCTTCTTTGGACTTACTGGATTTATCGGAAGAATTGCGTCTTCTAATATCTTATTTTCCGATACTACACCAGCTTGAGTAATGCTGTATTCTATGTTTTTCTCGAGTAAAAGCGTATAGTACTTATCATTGATGTCAAATAATCTTTGATAACGCGCATAGGTCAATTCTTTGGTTGGTAATTCTCTAAATTCAAGCGAAAGGTCGTCTATTTTTTCCTGCAAGAAATCACGTTCCACAGTCAGTTTGTCACCCAATGATTGAATACTTTGAAGTATCAATTTCCTTTGAATCTCTATTCGATAATCCAGCCCTTTGGTCTGCTCATTTTCATCCGTTATTCTATAGAGCAATTCTTCTTTTTCTATTAGTTGTTCCCTCAGGGTATTCAACATATCTGAAATGGACTCGTTGAACTCCTTCTCAACCAATACAGTTACCAGATTGTAGATGTCCAATTCATCATCTGATTCCATTGCAACCTGTTCAATCTCTTGTAACAAGTTTTGCTTCAACTCCAATTCCAGTAATTCATTCTCAAATTCGCTATATCTTGCAAGATACAGGGCTGAAATGTTGGTCAAGTCAGTAATCTTATTGTCACGTTTAAATGTGTTCAGAGACAGCTCAATATTTTTGAGGTTGAACGCAACGGTATCCAATTGCTTCTTAATGAATGAAACTACTTTCTCAGCAGATTCTTTCTTTCTGAGCGTATCGTACTCGATATACTGCAAAGCATGCATTCTCACAAAGTCATAGGCCATGTGCCTATTGGGTGAAGCATGCGAAATTTTTATCGTTTTTGCAGTTGCATTTACTGGAACAATCTGGGTCGTAGACCTAAATTTCTCTGCAATAGAACGCTTGTCTTGGATGATGAAAAAATATTTATCACTTGTGACGCTGGTCCAATCAATCTTCCTCTTTAAAATAAGACGAAAATCAAAAATGGGTGTTTCACATTTGTCATTGACAAGGCAGTTTTCCACCAGGACTTCATCTCTATGAATTATTTTAAATCGATTCTCCGATGTGAATTCCAATTGAAAGTCTTGATTCAGGATGGAAGAATCTTTGAATTGAACGATTTCAATTTGGTAAAACGAATTGATATAATGTTCATTCGTTAAGATTTCTCCTTTGGCAAAATACCTGACATCCAAAGGCAGTCTGTCCAGTGTTTTTCGAATTAAGTAGTTGGATTTCAATAATTCTATTTCAGAAGAGATCTGTTCTTCTTCTTGGATATATCCAACATTCAAAAGTTTGGACGCATCGCTTTTCTTCTCTAATTGAATCACAGTGCTGGCCTCAAATATGGGCTGAGTATATTCCAAATAGAAATAAGCACTAACAGAAGCAAGAGTAATAATCAATATTACCAAAGGAAGAGATCTTCTTAGTATATAAAAGAACAAGCCAAATTCAAAATCATTACTGAAATTGGTGATACGCTCTTTATATCTTTCAAAGTTCTCGTTAAACTTCCCTATGTCATCTCCAGAGTACAATCCGCAATTAGTTTAGAACACTTATAATAAATATAGCACTTGATATTAATGAAACAATTGGGGCCACATCTCTCAAAACTTCATTCGCAATTTGTGGATTAGGCTCAACGTAAATGATATCTTCTGCTTGAACAATCATATTTCCATCTTCAACTCCTTCTATGGTTGATAAGTCAATTTTGAAGACTTTAATGTCTTCATTTTCCTTACGAATAACTTTGATTCGGGATGCATTTCCCCTTTGAGCTATTCCGCCCGCTAAGGAGAGCGCTTCAATTACGGATATGTTGTTATTGTTAAGGTTGATGACTTGTGAGTTGCCTCCTGCACCAGTCGAAACTATAACCCGTTGATTAACAACATTTAACATGACGAAAGGTCCTTTATAGAACTTTTCATACATTTCTTCCAATTTTTTTTCCGCTTCTAAAATAGTCAACCCTGCTAGATTGACTCTTCCCAAGGTTGGCAATTCGACTTGACCGTCTCTTTCAACTAAATAGGTGATGAAATTATTATTTCCTAAACGCTGAGTCGCTCCCATGTTATCTTCACCACTCGAAAAATCAATTAAAATATGTCCATTATTTGTGAATAATCTAAAGCTCAGGCGGTCGTCTGGTGAGAGTTTATAATCTTCGCTTCGGTCATCTGGAATAGGGTCGAACTGATATCCTTTGGGTGTTTTGAACATCAAATCTCGGTTAACAGTGCATGAACTGGCTAAGAAGATTAGAGTCAAAAAGAAGAAAAAATGTTTCGTGTTCATTGCTTGAAACAAAAGTATTAATTCTTGCGAGAGTTTTTCTTTTCTAGTAACTCTTTATAAAGCTTATCGAAGTCTCCAATCAGTCGGTTATAATGAAATTTTTCTTTCACAAAATTCCAACCTTTTATACCCATTTCTTTGCGCAGGTCTTCGTCCTCAATAAGCATCAAAAGACATTTGTTAAAGCCTTCTTGATCATTTGACTCTGCAAGTAAGGCTGTCTGATCTCTTTGAATGATATCTTCAATTCCTCCGACATTTGTTGTCACTATTGGCTTATTGCTTGCTTGAGCTTCAATGAGGCTAACCGGAGTTCCTTCATTCTTAGATGTCAATGCGATAATATCCATACCTGCATTTATCTTATCTACTTCACTTTGCCAAGAGGTAAATGTGATGTCCTCATCATTGCTATCTCCTAATCCTATAACCAATCCCAGGTTCTTCGCTAGATCTTCTATTTTTTTTCGTTCATCTCCATCACCTACTATAAATCCTCGAATCTTTTGGCTTGCTTGCTCCTTAGCAAAAGAAATGGCCTTGACGAACATGGAATGATTCTTAATCGGAGCGAGTCTTCCAACGATACCAATCGCTACCGTATCATCTTCCAAGTGATATTTCTTTCTAAGATTTGAACGCTTGATGTCCATGTCCTGAGAAAACTTATTCAACTCAAAACCCAATTGAACAATGCGCACTTTATCAGCCGAAGCTATCTTGTATTCATTGACCAGCTCTTGTTTCTGTTTTTTACTGATGGCAATAATAGCGTCTGATTTTCTCGCCAGATAACGTTCAATAGATTTATAAAATCCCGTTACCATCGGACCGAAGTATGAATGAAATACGTGTCCGTGAAAGGTGTGTACTATAATTGGGACGTTTAATTGATAAGCTGCAATTCGTCCCAAAGCACCTGCTTTAGAAGCATGTGTATGCACAATGTCTGGTTTAAACTCACGAATGATTTGCTTAATCATATTCAGGGATTTCAAATCATTCAATAGATTCACTTCTCTAAACATGCGAGGAATGATGTAAGGACTTAGGTCCAAGTCTTCAATAATCCTCAATGAACTTTCTTCTAAATCGTCTTGCAGTCCCCCAATCAGCAGCGTCTCATACTCTGAAGGCATGTATTTCGATAAATACGCAGCATTAAAAGTAGGCCCCCCGAGGTTGAATCGATTAATAATTCTAAGAATTTTCGGCATCAACTAATTTTGAAATAATTCAAATAAAATTTTTGAAAAACCAATAAACTCCAGACTTGTTGTGCAGAATTTTCGGGATTGGATGAATTCAATTTTTTCAGCAGACTTTGAATACCGTCAAAGCTAAAAATTTTTTGAGTTTGAATACGCTCTTCATTCAGCAAGTCCGCCATTTCACTATTTAAACCAGAAAGTAAAATTTGCTTCAAAGG